>NZ_JAUWQB010000059.1 GCF_030611305.1 Desulfobacula sp.
GGGGTAACGGCAAAGGCGGCGGCATCGCGGCTGTCGGATTAAGCCCAAGCGACCTTGGGGTTCCCAAAGATGTGCTTGAAGACCATTACCTTCTGCAGGTGGCATATCTGGATGAAGACGCCATCCTTAAAGTTGAATCCACCAACATCAACCCTATGTTTGATATCTATAAATCTGAAAAAATATCCACTATTGATGATTATAGAACCATTGGCCTGGAAGTCAAACCGCCGGATGTATGGCGGTATTTTGTAAGAGTCAAACCAGATGTGCTTGAAAAATTTATTCAGTATAATAATTTTTATGAAATGGATAAAAGGAAGGCGGAAGATGAATTTGTATTCCAAAATTCCACGCGGCTGAACCAGACCTATTATGCTTCCCTTGGGGAAAAACAGGCTTTTGTATTGTCCCATGCCAGGAACGTTATGATTCTGAAGGTGGTTGGCTATGCCGAACAGGCCACACAATATTATTGCCTGGATGATTTCAGAGCCCATGGATGGATTGCCCATCAGCGGTATCCAACCCGGGGACGACTCTGGCATCCCGGGGGAGCCCATCCGTTTTCAGGCATGCATGAAGCCCTTGTCCATAATGGAGATTTTGCCAATTATCATGCCGTGTGTGAGTATTTAAACCAGCACAATATCTATCCCCAGTTCCTTACAGATACGGAAACTTCCGTTCTGCTGCTGGATTTATACAATAGGGTGTTTGAATATCCTTTGGAATATATCATCGAAGCCCTGGCGCCGACCACGGAATATGATTTTGACTGCCTTCCCCCTGAAAAGCAGCAGATTTACAAGTATATCCAGTCCCAGCACATGACCGGCTCCCCCGACGGACCCTGGTTTTTTATCATTGCCAGAAATGACCCATATAAAGACTTGATGCAATTGATCGGGATCACAGACACCGCCATGTTAAGACCCCAGGTATTTGCCCTCCAGGAAAGGGATGATGTTCAGATCGGCCTTGTCTGCTCTGAAAAACAGGCCATTGATGCCACCCTGCAAAGTATTGCCGCAGAAGACAAAAGATTCTGCCCCATTGCCGACAAATACTGGAATGCCCGGGGTGGAAGTTCCACAGACGGTGGCGCATTTACCTTTACCATCAAGAATTCTGGAAAAGGGGACGGCTCCAAAAAACTCATTACCCAGAACAAATTTGGTGAAATTGTTCAGACCCCCGAAGGCCAGATTCATTTTGACCCAGCCATCAATCTTTCAGATTCTTCTAAAGAGACCATCCTGACCCAAAAAATTACTGAATTCTTTGATACAAATGATTTGCCGGCATTAAAACAATACTGCACTTCCCAATTTGTGGAACTTGATTTTCAGGACATCAGGCTTATATGCGGGACAATAGAAACCATGGCAAAAGAAAACGATACCAAAAAAGCCACGGCCATTGATCTGTTAACCCACTTAAATGACAGAATTTTCCCAACCGGTAATAAAAAACGAAGTTCTGTCCTCCAGATTATCAGGGAGAGTCTTACGTCTATTTTTGAATCATCCCCCAACATCGGGAAAAATAAAAGCAGTCAATATACCTATATTAACCGTGCAACCCGAAAGGATTTAAGACCCCCCCCAGGGAGATGAAAAAATCCTTGTTGTGAATGCAAAAGAGTTTGAACCTGAAGGCAAAGACTGTGATTCCAGAATGATTAATAAGGCCTATCGGATGGGATGGAAGCAATATATCTGTTATGGATACAAAGGTCAGCGGTTTACCGGCTGCGGGTTTGGGCCTGATTCTAATGATGTTCGATTTGATGTGTACGACAGTTCTGGTGATTATATGGCCTCGGGTATTGACGGCATGGAGATCCATGTCCACGGCAACGCCCAGGATCAGCTAGGGCAGATCATGAAATGCGGCAAATTTGTCGTCCATGGCGATGTGGGACAAACCTTCATGTATGGCGCCAAAGGCGGTCATGTCTATATTCTGGGCAATGCAGCAGGACGTCCCCTGATCAATGCCACCGGCAAACCAAGGGTTGTCATCAACGGCACATGCCTTGATTACCTTGCACAATCTTTTATGGCAGGTGATCCTTTGAACGGTGGCGGCTTTGTCATTGTCAACGGTATTACCTTTGATGAGAACGGCAAGGTGATGGATCTTACCATGCCGTATCCCGGATCAAACCTGTTCTCGCTTGCTTCGGGCGGTGCCATTTATCTAAGAGACCCTGAATGCAAGGTTGTGGACGAACACTTAAACGGCGGTGTATTTACCGAAGTAACAGACGCTGACTGGGAACTGATCCTTCCATACTTAAAGGAAAACGAAAAACTCTTCGGTATTTCCATTGAAACCGATCTCTTAACAATTGATGGCGACAGCCTGCCATTTAATAAAGTATACAGGAAAGTGATGCCATTGCCGTCCTGAACACTGAAATAAAATGGCAGGACCCGGCCGGCTCCTGCCTGACATGAGCCGGTCTCCTTTTTTTATTTGACAAGTTAAAACTAACCCTTAGTTTGAACCTATTTGATTTTTATAAAACAAGGAGAAGAATATGCCTGAATTAACCGCAATTATCGAAACAAGCAAAGGCCCCATTAACATAAAATTATTTGCAGACCAGACCCCTGTTACCTGTGGGAATTTTGCAAATCTTGCAAAAAGGGAATATTATAACGACCTTAAATTTCACCGTGTCATCTCAGACTTTATGATCCAGGGCGGATGCCCCCATGGGAATGGAATGGGCGGCCCCGGATATAAATTTAAAGATGAATTCAAAAAAGATCTGAAACATGACAAACCCGGTATTCTTTCCATGGCCAATGCAGGTCCCGGAACAAACGGCAGCCAGTTTTTCATCACCCATGGTCCGACTCCCCATCTTAACGGCATGCATACTGTTTTCGGCGTGGTTGAAAGTGGTGAAGACCAGAAAGTTGTGGACAGCATTGCGCAGGGCGATGTCATTGAAAAAATCACCGTTAAAGGCAATTCCGGCGCCCTGTTTAAACAGATCAAATCCGAATTGGATGACTGGAATAAAACATTGAATAAACAGTTTCCCAAACTGCCAAAAGCATAAAAAAAATCGACGTTAAACATTAAAAGGCCGGATCTATTTCACAGATCCGGCCTTTTTTTTATCAAATAATATTGTTATTCCAAATTCAGATAAAAAGGAATGATATGAATTGATGTGCTGTCTTCTTCGGTTTCGCCCAACCGCCAACTCTTTACCTTAAAACCTTTTTCTTCTATTTTTTTCACCATGCCCTTTATATTTATCAACGGATGACGGGAAAATACATTGGGAAGACCATATGTCAGGCTGCACACCAGGCACTTTCCGGGTCTCTGGGTAAGGTTGAATGCTAAAACAATCCGCTTATCATTGGCAGAGATGAATTCAAGCCTGATATCATACGCCCCATCTGATGTATCACCGTATAATGCCTCAAAAAAATGATCACTTATTTCCACAGGCAGGAGCATGTCAAGATAATCTTGTGTAAATATCTGATCTAATACAGCTTGATCCATGATAATCTTTATCCTTTTTAACTAAATCTTTCAAACCCTTAACACTTGTTTTATTAAACCTTAAAAAGAAAATCAAGATTAAAAATTTACGCCTGCGCTACCGATTAATTATTCCGAGTAATCTTATATTTTTTTTTACGATACCAATTTATTGAACCCTAAAGCCTTTTATGATAGATTAAGGTTTGTTTTTCCTCAACCTGTCATAAAAGGATACGATAATGGCTATCACGAAATGGTGGATCGCTTCACCATAGAATAAAAAATATTAAATTACTGGATTTTTAAATCTATGGAAAATATTAAAATTTCAAAAGGGTTTAAAGTGGCACTGGCCGGGATGCCGGACTTGAGTGTCATTCAGATCCCGGAACCTGAAACCATAGCCGTGTCTGCCCTGGATATTCCTTATATCCGCCCCAAACTTCTGGTAAAAGAAAATGACCCCGTAAAAACAGGTACACCTCTATTTTGCGACAAAAGAAATAAATGCATCCATTATGTGTCGCCGGGAACCGGAATCGTCAAACAAATCATTTTTGGTCAACGAAGAAGGTTGGTTGAGGTAGTGATTGCCCTGGATAAAAACAGGGATAAAAAGGATGAATTCATCCAGTTTGAAACCCTGTCTCCAGATGATATTGATACGGTTCCCAGATCAAAAATCACAAAACTGCTCCAGGAAGGCGGGCTTTGGCAGTGTTTCCGGGAGTTCCCGTCAAAGGATACAGCTGACGAAAACCATGAGCCCCCCATGATCATTGTCTCTTTAAATGGCAATGACCCTTTTTCCCCTCACCCACAGGTGGTGCTTGAAAATGAAATCTCGTTTTTTGAATTCGGCATTAAAGTTTTAAAACAATTTTCAAACCGCATCATTGTAACATCACGCCAGGACAATCTGTCCAGCCTGAACAGGCTCAACGGATTGAAAGAGCATATCACACATATCGCCCCTGACTTTTATCCTGCCTGGGACCCGGGAGTTGTTCTATATAAATTAAAAAGAACCCGGGAAGAAAATCGCTCCTGGTGCATATCAGCAGAACATCTGGTACTGATGGGCAAGTTCCTCTTAACCGGCAGATATCCCGTAAAAAGGGTGGTGACTGTTACAAGGTCAAATGATAAAAAACCCCATATTATTACCCGCCAGGGCGCACCTGTCAAAGATCTTGTGGGAAGTTTGGATGATAACAGCCTCATTACAACAGGCCGCTTCAACGGCAGATATGTTGAACCCAAATCTCATATGGGATTTTTTGAAAGCACCCTGACCATTATCAGTGATAATCAAAAAGAAGAATTATTCGGGTTTATCAAGCCCGGGTTAACAAAACCTACCGCCTCCAAAACATTTTTATCCTGCCTGACCAAAACGCCGAAAAATCTCGACTGCAACATACATGGAGAAGAAAGGGCTTGTATCAATTGTGGTTATTGCGTCAACATCTGCCCCGTTGACCTGATGCCCAATTTTATTATAAAAGCATTGCTAAGCGATGATATTGAGGATGCATTAAACTATGGTCTTCTGGATTGCTGTGAATGCGGCCTGTGCTCATATGCCTGCCCGTCAAAAATCGAACTGACAAAATTATTGTCCCATGGAATTGACGCTCATTACAAGGATAAAGAATAGGTTATGCATCCTTTAAAAAAACTACTAAACTCAAGTGAAAAATATTTTACAGGTTCAGGAAAATTCAACCGATTGAAACCTCTTTTTGATGCTACAAAAACATTTTTATTTTTCCCGTCATCGAAAACCAGATATACTCCGTTTGTCAGGGACAGCCTTGACCTGAAGCGGTTTATGAGTTTTGTTCTCATTTCCCTTCTACCCGTCCTGATATTCGGTATTTACAATACCGGCTTCCAGGCAGGGATTGCCCGGGGGGAATCGTATACTTTTTTCCAGGCTTTTCTGTTGGGGTCAAGTTATGTTCTGCCCATCATCATTGTCTCTTATGCGGTAGGATTTTTCTGGGAAGTTCTCTTTGCCGTTATTCGGAAACATAAAATCAGTGAAGGGTTCCTCGTTACAGGGCTTTTATTTCCTTTAACCCTTCCGGCAACCATTCCTTTATGGCAGGTGGCCATAGGGATTTCATTCGGTGTGGTTATAGGCAAAGAAGTGTTTGGCGGAACGGGTCGAAACTTTTTAAACCCGGCACTGACAGGAAGGGCCTTTTTGTTTTTCTCTTACCCTGTTTCCATGTCCGGAGATGTCTGGATGGCAGTAAAAAATTCAGTGGACGGTGTCAGCGGAGCGACCGCACTGTCTATTCTGGCCCCGGAAGGTGAAAAAATAACGTCTGCCCTTTCCGATTCAGGGTTCAGCTTATCCAATCTTTTTCTTGGGTTTGTACCGGGAAGTATTGGCGAGACCTCGGCTTTTTGCTGTATCTTGGGAGCCTTGTTCCTGATCATCACAAAAATTGCAAACTTCAGGATCATTATCGGCGGGATTGCCGGATTAATTGTTACCGCCATTATTTTTTACCTGATCCCGGGCGGCTCTGACTCCTGGATGAATGCAGGCCCTTTATTCCATCTTTGTGCCGGTGGATTTTTATTCGGCATATCATTTATGGCTACCGACCCTGTCAGTGCACCCGGCACCAACCAGGGACGGTGGATATTCGGTTTTTTGATCGGCTTTTTAACCGTTACCATCCGGGTGGCCAACCCGGCTTTTGTTGAAGGCACTATGCTTGCCATTCTTTTTATGAATGTGTTTGCCCCAATGCTGGATCATATTGTGATGAAGTATACTGCATCAAAAAGGATACCCAATGTCTGATACCCCCAATAAAAATCCAGGTAAAAATCCAGATAAAAACAGCAAAAAAAATGTTGTCATGTTTGCCCTGCTGCTCTCTGTCATCTGCAGCCTGATGATTACGGCTGCTGCAGTCGGGTTAAAGGGATTTCAGATGGCCAATATGGAACTTGATAAAAAAATTAATATCCTTAAAGCAGCTGATCTGATTAGCAGGGAAAAACCTTCTAAAGAAAAAATAAATGAACTTTATAGTGCCCATATCAAGGAAGTCACGGTCGATAACCAGGGGAAGATCATTGAAAATTATGTCCCCAATTCTTTGAACCTCTATTTTTTTCAGGAGGATGGCGTAATAAAAGGGTATATCCTTCCCATCAACACCCGAGGACTATGGGGAAAAATACAAGGGTATCTGGCCTTTGAAAATGATGGCCAGACCGTATCAGGATTTTCAATTTTCAGCCATTCGGAAACCCCCGGTCTTGGCGGTGAGATAGAAAGTGCCTGGTTTCAAAAAAACTTTAAAGGCAAAAAAATCCTTAACTCCCAGAATAAATTTGTTTCAGTGGGCATTGCCAAAGGAAAGGCTGAAAATCTTCCCAAAAACAAACAAGCCCATTATGTGGACGGGATTTCAGGAGCAACACTGACCGGCAAATATCTTTCACAAGGGATAAAACAGACCCTGATCAAGTATGATTCCGTGTCCATCACATTCAGGCAGAGACAGCTTAAAGCAAAAAAAGATGAAAACCAGAAAGATATACAATAGACAAAAAGGATCGTATTCATCATGTCCGAAGAGAAAACAAGCTATATAGAGATCGTTACCAGAGGCATCTGGAAGGAGAACCCCGTTGCCTATCAGGTGTTGGGGATTTGTTCCGCCCTTGCTGTCACGGTCAAGATGTCCACTTCCATCGTCATGGGCATTGCACTTACAACGGTGACCGCTTTTTCCAGCCTGATCATATCTTCTTTAAGGAAAAAAATTCCCTCCAATATCAGAATCATTGTAGAACTTGCTATTATTTCTTCCCTTGTCATTATTACCGACCAGATATTGAAAGCCTTTTTTTACGATATTTCAAAACAATTGTCGATTTTTGTCGGTCTGATTATCACCAATTGTATTGTTCTTGGAAGGGCCGAAGCCTTTGCCCTTGCCAACAAGCCTCTGGCGTCTTTTTTTGACGGTATTGGAAACGGGCTCGGTTACAGCCTGGTACTGGTTACAGTGGCTTTTTTAAGAGAGCTTTTAGGATCGGGTAAATTTTTAGGGTTCAACATTATCCCGCAATTCATCTTTGATGCCGGATACCAGAACATGGGCCTCATGGTACTGGCACCCGGGGCTTTTTTCATTATCGGATTGCTGGTCTGGCTGAAAAACAGCCTGCCCGGAATATCTAAGCCCGGAACATATAAGTAGGAAAGGTAAGAAATACACATGGGTGATCTATTAAGTCTGTTTATTAATTCTGTATTTATCGGTAATATTCTTCTGGCCTATTTTCTTGGGATGTGTTCTTTTATCGCGGTCTCAAAAAATGTTGAGATAGCAACGGGCCTGGGATTTGCTGTCATTTTCGTATTAACGGTAACAAGCCCTGTTAACTGGATCATTTATCACGGGCTTCTCGCCCCCGGAGCGCTGGCATGGGCAGGATTCCCCGACTTTGATCTAAGTTTTTTAAAATTCATTACCTTTATTGCCGTCATCGCCGCTATTGTCCAGGCCGTTGAAATGGTCATTGATAAATATTCACCGCTGCTTTACGCAACCTTAGGGGTATTTTTACCATTGATCGCCGTTAATTGTGCCATCCTTGGAACTTCGCTTTTCATGGTGGAAAGAAACTATACATTTATCGAATCCATTATCTTTGGGGCCGGCTCCGGAACCGGCTGGATGCTGGCCATCGTATCCATGGCTGCCATCAGGAAGAAGACCCAATATGCGGATGTCCCCAAAGGACTTGAAGGATTTGGTATTACCATGATTATTGCAGGTCTTATGGCCATGACATTTATGATGTTCTCAGGGATCACCCTTTAACAAGAAGAGGTAAAATTGTTATACATCTTAAGCATATTGGTTTTTACAGGTGTGATTTTGATCCTTGTTACAGTGCTCCTCTTTGTTGAATCAAAGGTTACCACCAAGGGTGAATTTGAAATCACCATCAACGGTAATAAAGATGAAAGCTTAAAGATTGCCGGCAACCCATCCCTGTTATCGGCTTTATCCCAAAAAGAAATTTTCCTGCCCTCTGCCTGTGGCGGATCAGGCTCCTGCGGCATGTGCAAGTGTGAAGTCATTGAAGGTGGCGGCAGTATTCTGCCCACAGAACTTGCCCATCTCACAAGAAAAGACAAACTTGCCAACAAGCGCTTGTCCTGCCAGTTGAAAGTAAAAGACAACCTTCAGATAAAAATACCCGAGTCCATATTCGGGATAAAAAAAGTCGATGCCACCATAATATCCAATCATAATGTTGCTACCTTTATCAAAGAGCTGGTACTCAAACCTGAGACCCCCATTGATTTTAAGGCCGGTGCCTATATCCAGATTGATGTGCCTGAATATGATCTGATGTTCAAAGACTTTCATATTGAAAGCAAATATGTGAGTGAATGGAAAAAATACAATTTTCTGGAACTCGCCTCAAAGGGCATTAAATCGGGATTTCGGGCATACTCCCTTGCCAACCCGCCCCATGATAACGAGATCATGATGATGAATGTCAGAATCGCAACCCCGCCGCCGGGTACACAAGGCCTCCCGCCGGGATTCGGGTCCTCCTATATTTTCGGCCTGGAACCCGGGGACAAGGTAACCATCAGCGGCCCTTACGGCGATTTTATGGCCAAAGATACAGACAATGAAATGTGTTTTATCGGCGGCGGTGCAGGCATGGCCCCCTTAAGAAGCCACATCCTCCACCAGCTTGACGGTATCCATACAAAACGAAAAGTTTCTTTCTGGTATGGCGCCAGATCTAAAAAAGAGATGTTTTATGACGATATTTTCAGGGATCTTGAAAAAAGACATGATAACTTCACCTATCATATTGCCCTTTCAAATCCTGAAAAAGAAGACCACTGGGATGGCCTGACCGGTTTTATCCACACCCATCTGTGCGATTCCTATCTTTGCAGACATGAAGATCCTACGGAGATAGAATTCTATCTTTGCGGCCCGCCCCCCATGATCAATGCCATTATCAATGCATTATACGATCTCGGGGTAGAAGACGACATGATCTTTTATGATAAATTTTAAAAAAACTATCGTAACCAGGGGTTTTCCCTTATTGATTTTTATTTCCCCCCCCTGTATAGATAAAGCACAAAAAATATTGCCTGCAAAAAAATATTCCGGGTGCAGTGTGGTAAACGAAAGGGCGGAGCTATGCCAGGCACCCGCCGACTATAGATCCAGAGGGCTTTTTGTTTCCTTGAGTGTCCTGGATTTGACAGTATGGGTATAAATCATTGTTGTTCTCACATCACTGTGTCCCAGAAGTTCCTGAATTGTCCTGATATCATAATTTGCCTGCAGCAGGTGACTTGCAAAGCTGTGACGAAACGTATGAGGTGTCGCCCGTTTATTGAGTTGCAGCCGGTTAACAACAGATTTAATTGCTTTTTGAACATGACGATCATGTAGATGCGCCCGGCGGTATTCTTTTCTCGCAGCGACATAGGTCAATTCCTTGGCCGGGAACAGCCATTGCCAGTTAAATTCCTGGCCGATATATTTAGATTTTTTTTCCATGGCATCAAACATGAACACCCCGGCAAACCCATTATCAAGGTCTTTTAAATGCATTTTTTTTACCAAACCAACCTGGGCGGCCAAATCAGATATAATCGTTTCCGGCAGCGGCAGGGACCGGTCTTTTTTTCCCTTGCCATCATGAACAGTTAAAATACGGGCATCAAAATTCAAATTATTCATCCGGATATTCATGCACTCGGACAATCGCAATCCGCAGCCATACAGCAATTTTACAATAAGATCATAAGGATGTCTGAGTTTTTTAATAATCAGATCAATCTCTTTACGGGACAATACAACCGGAATATAAGGTTTTCTTTTCGCCCTGACCACGCCATCTATTTTTCCAAACTCTTTTTTAAGGATATGCCTGAAAAAAAACAAAAGCCCGTTAAAAGCCTGATTTTGAGCAGATGCAGAACAATGCTGTTCAACTGCCAGATAAGTTAAAAACTGTTTAACATCTTCAGGTGATAATTTCTCAAGTGTTTTATTTTTAACAAAATTTTGAAATTTGGTCACCCATTTGCTGTAAGCTTTAAGCGTTTTTGGAGAATAATGCCGAACCTTGATTTCATCGCTCATCCGGTTATAAACCGATTGCCAACCAAGATTAAGGGATTCATCCTTCGCAGTATAAGAAACCACCTGTTCACTGACAGCCGAAACCTGTTTTCCAATTTTATTTCCAAAAGGTAATTTTGGGGACCAATCAGGATGGATATTATACATTGCATAATAAATGAGTATGGAGTCATAGGCCTGCTTCTGCTGTTGTCTGGTTTGATTTTTCTCCCTCAGTTTATTGATGAAATGGAGCAAACTCTCAGTATGCTTTGAGTCATGACCATATTTAAAACAGAAATCAACATAATAACGCAGCCACTTTTTGAAAAAAATATGATCTTTTGAAGGTACCCCGGCCTTTATTAGATGAGCATTAAATCTGTTTAAAAATTCTTGAGGTATTGTTTTCATCATGGTATCTTCCAAATAATATCATCCAAAAATGTATGATATGCGGTTAGAAACATAGAATAAGACTGAAGAATTGTCAATAAAATATTATTGGGATGAAAGATATACGGACAACCGGTAATCTACTTGTTAATATTTTAATAGGAGGTCCTTTATGAATGCAGTAGAGCAGGCGTCTATTATCTACCCTACGTTGGTGAAGTATAGTAATGACCGCTCAGTTATAACCTATGGTGAAGTTAATTCAGCATTAGGATATAAAGGAAATGCAAGTGGTCATGCCATACGTGCCGGTATGGACTTAATTGTTCTATATTGCAAAGAATACGGCTTACCACAATTGACCTCACTCATCATCAACAAGAATAGTGGAGAACCAACTGAAGGGTATGCATACGGTGAAGGCGAAAACATCTCAGAGGAACATATGAAGTGTTTTAATCACAAATGGGAATTGACCATTGACTATACAACTATATGGGATCAAAGGTTTGAGCTGCGGAAAAAATTTAATCTTACATACGGTAATTCTCAGTTGAAAAGAAAATAGCCTAATTTTTATTGTAATAAACTTCATTTAAGACTTCTTAAATATGAAATGAAATGATAAAAAAAATTGAAACGGGACTTTTTCTACAGGCTCGTTCTTTTTTAATTTTTACGATTAAAGAGCTTTAAAAGAACACTGCTGTACAAATTATAATTATTCAGTTGTAGAACCCATAGATGTTCTGGGTTGGCAGTTGATATTCTAAAACACCTTATAGATTTTGGGAGCATAATATGAATTCAAACAAAAAGCCCTGGCCGTTAATAACTATTTACGGAATAAAAGAAAGGGTAAATACAAACCCTGACTATCAAAGGCCTGCTGTATGGACCGTTGCGCAGAAACAAATGCTGATTGATTCGATGCTCAGAGAATATGATGTCCCAAAGCTATACTGGCGAAAAACAGGGACTAAACCCGATAGATATGATGTTGTTGACGGGCAGCAACGGCTGCGGGCAGTTTGGGAGTTTTTTGGCGGGAGTTATAAACTTCCAAAAGATGCTGACCACATTGATGGGGAAGATATCGCCGGTTGTTCGTATGAACTACTTCCTGATGAAATCAGGATGAAGCTGGATACTTATCCTTTAGATGTGGTGGTAATTGATGATACTGATGAAGATGAGATAAGAGAAATGTTTCTTCGATTGCAGAACGGAACTACTTTGAGGGCTCAGGAAAAACGCAATGCTTATCCAGGAAGGATGAGGGATTTTGTCAAGAAATTGTCAGCTCATCAATTTTTTGGGAAAGTGGGTTTTCAGAATTCAAGATACACGTATGACTTGATAGCGGCCCAGCTTGTCTGTATTGAACTTGCGGGTGGTCCAGTGAACATTAAAAACGCCGATCTCAACAAAATGTATAAGAAACATATTGATTTCGATGACAAATCCAGTGAAGCAAAGAATGTGAATAGGCCTCTCTCTCTTCTTGATAAAATTTTCCCCGAGAAAACCCCAGAGCTGACCAGATATAATGTAATCACTTTGTACTGCGTTATAGCTGAATTGCTTCGACAGTATGTTTTAGATGAGATCAAAAATGATTTGTACAGATGGTTTTTAAATTTTGAATCGATTAAGCGTGACCAAGAAGAAAAATCAGAAGATGAAGCACTTCCGGAATGGGTTTCCTATAAAGAAAAAATTAGCCACAGTACAGACTCAGCAGACTCTATTCGCCATCGTATGGAGTTTATGCTAAGAAATTTATTGGAAACATTCCCAGCTTTGTCGCGTAAAGATAATCAACGTGACTTCACACATATACAGAAGATAACTGTCTTCCGGCGCGACAAAGGAGTATGTCAGCTGGGCACCAAATGCGATGGGAAAAAATTAACTTGGGATGACTGGCAGTGTGACCATATCATTCCCTGGTCTAAAGGAGGCAAAACTACAGTGGAAAATGGTCAAGCTTCTTGTGCATCCTGCAACCTATCAAAAGGGAATACTTTATAGAATGATCCTCCCCCAAAAAACTGGAGATGGAATTAAGCGATTTTTAGGAATGTTAAACGAATAAGGATAGATCGTGTGAGGAACGAACCACGATCTCATCCGGTTGTTGGACAAGCCCGAGGTCTCTATATATAAGAAAATATCTTTTTTGAACAAAGGAGGGAAATAAGAATTTGAAAAAGTGCTTTATTTTCAGGGTGTACCAGTACGGTAACCTAAAAATAGGCTTAAAAAAATGGTCTATATCATATCAAAATTGTTCCTCCTGTTTTTAAATGCACAGCAGATTACTGCCAGGTATGACCGTTATCCAGGTTCCCATACGCACTGCCGAAAACCCAAGACAATCATTGACGATTTGCAACAAGGACATTTAGATCGGGGAACACCATACTTAATTCCAACAAATTCAAATGCACCGGGCGAGCCGGTGATTTAGGTTGTTACAAACGGGCAAGTAAACCGTTTTATTTGGTAAAAGCATCACATATTCACGAAACGTTATATGCAAGGCTGAATACAATATGGTATAAAAACAATAAATTTTTAATATAACACCTCCCGCCTCCCAAGACGACCGCCGTCTGTGGCGGACAGAATAGGATAAATAAATGAGCAACGAACAAAAAATAACCAACAACATAAAAGTACCCAATAAAAATAAGGAATTGTTGAAAAAACACTTCTCTCATTGTTTTGAGAAAAACGGATACTTTGATATTGAAAAGTTTAAGCAGGAACTTTCAGAAAACGAGATTGATTTTTATAAAGAAAGTTACGGGTTGGACTGGCTCGGTAAATCCTATGCCCGCATTTTGGCAAGTGATGAAGCTAAAACACTACTGAAAGAAGATAATGCTTTTAACCAGAAAGAAGAAAACAAAAACTCTCAAAACCTGCTGATAAAAGGCGATAATTTGGAAGTACTGAAACACCTTTCCAATGCCTACTATGAAAAAATTAAAATGATATACATTGACCCGCCTTACAATACAGGTGGCGATGGGTTTGTTTATCAGGACGACCGCAAATTTACTGTTAGTGAACTACGCCACCTGTCAGGGATTGATGAAGAAAAGGCAAAACGCATTCTTGATTTTACCCAAAGCAAAAGTAATTCACACTCGGCTTGGCTAACTTTTATATATCCTCGGTTATATCTTGCAAAACAATTACTTAAAGAAGATGGGATGATTTTTGTTTCCATTGATGATAATGAAGTCACTCAATTACGGTTATTGATGGATGATATATTTGGGGAAGATAATTTTATAGGTTGCATAATATGGAAGAATGTAACTGATAACAATCCTACAAATATTGCTATTGAGCATGAATATATTGTCTGTTATTCCAAAAATAAAATAAATCTTGTTCCTTTTTGGAAATCAAAACTTTCTGATATAAAAGATTTAATAATCAAAGTTGAAAAAGACTTAACTGATAGATTCAAAGAACAAGGAGAACTTCAATCTGAATATTCCCAATGGTTTCGAGAGAATAAAAATCAGTTGTGGCCACTTGATAGATACAAATGCATCGATAAAGAAGGAGTCTACACAGGAAGTCAAAGTGTACACAACCCTGGCAAAGAAGGCTATAGATATGATATTCCTCATCCTAAAACAAATAAGCCCTGTAAACAGCCGCTAATGGGTTATAGGTTCCCATATGATACTATGAAAAAAATGATTGATGAAGGTAGAATTATTTTTGGAAATGATGAGGATAAATTAGTTGAGATTAAAGTATATGCAAAAGATTATTTACAAAAACTCAGTTCTGTACTTCAATTAGATGGAAGAACTGGCGCAAATGAACTTAGGGAGCTTTTCCCTTCTGTAAAAAAAATATTCACAAACCCAAAAACTGTTAAACTGTTACAGGAACTTATTTCATTTGCATGTAATGATGATGACATCATCGTTGATTTTTTTGCAGGTTCTGGAACTACAGGTGATTCCATAATGAGGCTTAACGCTGATGATGGTGGCAACAGAAAATATATTTTAGTACAGCTGCCTGAAAAAATTAATCAGAAGAAAGAAAAAGCTATTTTCGATTTTGTAAAAAATGAATTGAGAGTTGACGAACCAACTATTTTTGAAATAACCAAAGAGCGACTCATCCGTGCTTCAAAAAAAATTAAAGAAGAAACCTTTGCAAACCAAATTGCCGAAAAAGAAAACGAGATAAAAGAATTAAACGGTGAGCTGGATTTAAGCAACAAAGAAAAAAAGATAAAACAACTTGAAACTGAAATAGCAACCCTTAAAAATCAGGATTTGGGTTTCAGGATCTTTGAAACCATGCCTATTTGGGAAGATTATGGCTTTGAAGCAGATGAACTGGACCCGCAACTACAACTTTTTGATGAAACCAAGCTTACCGAAGAAGATATAAGGGTTTTGCTGGTTACCTGGAAAACTTATGATGGAACACAGCTAAATAAAGATTTACACGAAACAGATTTGGGCGGATATACAGGTTATTTTGCCAATGAAAAACTGTATTTGATGCACAAAGGATTTACAACCAATAACCTGAAAACCTTGTTGGAAAAAATCGATAGCGACAAAAAATTTAACCCGACTTCTGTTATTGCTTTTGGCTATCATTTTGAAAGTAAAAATTTACGTGAAATAGCCGAGAATATAAAGTCGTATACCAACAAAAAAAATATCGATATTGATTTTATAACAAGGTATTAGAATGATGAGATTTAATTTTGAAAAGAACCTGAATCATCAGACACAGGCAGTGAACAGTACTGTCGCTGTGTTTGAGCATCTTGATGTTATAAAACCAGTTGGTGCCGACAAAAACTGTATTAATCCTGTATTTGAGCATAAAACAGGTTTTAGATACATTGAAAACATTATTAAAATTCAGGGGCAAAACCGAATTGGCGAAATCCGAAACGGACAAAGTAATATCATAGATATAATGATGGAAACAGGTACAGGGAAAACCTATACCTATACCAAAACCATTTTTGAGCTGAATAAACATTTCGGGATATTTAAGTTTGTGGTTGTTGTTCCAACCCTTTCTATCAAAGCAGGCACAATCGATTTTCTAAAATCGGAAAGTTCCCGTGAACATTTTAAAGAGCAATACTGCAAAACCATTCACTTACATATTGTAGAAAGCAAAAAAGGAAATAAAAATAAAAAATCGTTTATTCCCCCTGCTGTGAACAGTTTCGTGAATGCGGGAGATTTTGAAAAAAACAGTATTCAGGTAATGGTTATCAATGCGGGTATGATAAATTCCGATACCATGCAGAAAAGCTTTGACAAAGGGCTTTTTGATAAACATACCATTCCGTTTGGTGCAGTTGGAGCGGTTAATCCCTTTGTAATGATTGATGAACCACACAAATTCGCCAAAGCCAATAAAACTTGGGAAAACATTCAAAAGATGAATCCGCAGTTTATCTTGCGTTATGGCGCTACATTTCAGGAGAATGAAAATCTTATATACACTTTATCGGCTGTAGAGTCCTTTAATAAAAATTTAGTTAAAGGTGTGATTGGTCACATTACAGAGTTTGAAAACGGGAAAAATGCCATTGTAAGGCTGATTAAAACCGATGGGAAAGAAGCAAATTTCGAATTAATTGAGAACACAAAGAAACAAACAGTTAAACTTGCCCCAAAAGACAGTTTGCAAAAAGTGCATCCCGAAATGACCGACTTGTTTATTGAAAAACTGAATAAAAGTAAGGTTGTCTTGTCCAATGGTTTGGAAATGAAAAAAGGCGATAAAATTAATCCATACTCCTATGCACAAACTTTACAGGAGATAATGATTCAAAAAGCCATAAAACAACATTTCAAAATCGAAAAAAACTTTTTAACCAGAGATATAAAAATTAAGCCCTTAACGCTGTTTTTTATTGACAATATTGAAGAGTACAGAAATAAGGACGGGTATATAAGATCAACAGTAGAACAGTTAATTGAAGCAGAAGTAAAAAAACTGATAGCAACTGAAAAGGATGAATTTTATAAAGCCTTTTTAGAAAAAACGTTAAACGATATTTCTAAAACACACGCGGGATATTTTTCAAAAGATAACTCGGAAAAAGATGAAGCTATAGAGCAGGAAGTAAATGAAATATTGCACGATAAGCAAACCATGCTTGATTTAAACAATCCAAGACGCTTTATTTTTTCAAAATGGACATTGCGGGAAGGCTGGGACAACCCAAATGTTTTTCAGATATGCAAATTGAGAAGTAGCGGAAGTGAAATTTCAAAATTACAGGAAGTGGGTCGTGGCTTACGCTTACCTGTGAATGAATATGGTAACAGGGTAAAAGACGAACAGTTTTATTTAAACTACTTTGTTGATTTTACAGAAAGCGATTTTGTTGACAGCCTGATTAATGAAATCAACGAAAAATCGGGTGCAGTTTCAATTGAGGATGTACCTGAAAAGCTTACCGATAATATTGTTAAAAAGATTGGTGATGTCTACGCGCTAACAGAAGATGACTTATTGGATTTACTGGATGAAAATAATTTAATTACACGTTCAAACAAGTTTAAAAAAGGTGGTTTTGATTACATTAAGAAAAATTATCCTCTCATATTCGAAGGCATTGGCTCAAATAAAGTTCGCAAAGCAACCGATAGTAATAAAAAAATCAATATAAGAACAGAAAAATATCAAGAACTTAAAGACCTTTGGGAAAAGCTTAATGAGAAGGTTATTTTAGAATATAAATTTGACAATGAATCTATTTTTAAAAGCCTTTTAACAGATTTTTTTAAAACTCAAAAAAATAATTTTTCAATAGAAGGCATAAAAGAGCGCAAATTAAAAATTGAGATAGAAGACGAGCAGGCAATTTCAACGGAAGAAATATCTGTACTTGACAATGAAGTTACGCCTGTTTCCACAATGAAATACAGCGAGTTTCTGAAAGATTTATCCAAAACGTTGAATGTTAATTTAAAAACAATTCATCAATCCATTATTGACTCTGAAATTGAAATCAATAAATACCTGAACACTTCAACCATAAGAATTATAAAACAGAATTTTGATTCATTCTTAATGTATAATGCTATTGATAAATTTAGCATTGAGTACAAGAAAGTATCGAACAGTATTCATCCAACAAAATTAACAGACACTAATGGTAATATATTGAAAGAAATATCAGCTTCAGATGTTGGTGTTTTATACTCTGATTCAGATGTAGCAGACAGCTACTTTTTTGATGAATTATTTTATGATTCAGAATTGGAGAAATCCAATATTGAAAAAGAAATAAAGGAAGTTGTTGTCTTTACAAAAATCCCTAAAAACTCAATTAAAATTCCAGTAGCTGGAGGAAAGAGCTACTCACCTGATTTTGCTTATGTGTTGAACTTTGAAAATGGTGATAAAAAGCTTCATTTTATTGTAGAAACAAAAAATGTCGATGGCGAGGTTGAGCTCAGAAAAGAAGAAAAGCAAAAAATCAAACACGCAGAAAAATTCTTTAGCGGAAACGTTAAAATTGAATTTAAAACACAGTTTAGTAATAATAAGATAGTAGATTTAATAAAGGAAATAAATAAATCAGGGCAGACAGTGTAGTATGCCCTATATGTCATGATAGTTGTCTCTTCTCTGAAGAAAGATTCCAATATTTAAACGTGATGTTCTGATTTCAAAAAATAAGTTTTCAACTAATTGCTTAATTGTAAAGGAGAAGGACTATTATGAAATTAATCGAATGGGAAGTTGAAGAAGATAGCTACCAGGAACAGATTGTGATTCCCGAAGCACAAAGAAAACTTGCTGAAAACGAGGGGATCAATACCGAAAACAAACAAAAAATTGCAGTGCGAATACAAAATCTAAACACAGGAGAAATTTATACTTCCCGCCTGGCCATTACAGGAACTCATCAGCTTTATCTGCCAACTGAAATTCAAAAGATGTTGGAGGGTGCAGGTTCAATAAGAATTCAATTGGTGTAAAGGTAAATCATGAAACAAGAGCTAAGTCAGATTCCCATCACGTCCATTATTCTTGATGAAGCTATTTATCCGAGAAAAGGGATTGATCACAAGCGTGTAGGCATATTTGCCGAAAATATCAGGGATGGTTTTAAATTTGATCCCATTGAAGTGGAGCTTGCACCTGAAACGTCCGACACCTATCGCCTTCTTGACGGGGCTCATAGATGGAGTGCTTACAAATCTACGGGTAAAGACAGTGTAAAAGTTTTTATAAAAGAACTGAACGGGACTGATCCTCTTTTATATGCCGCAAAAAAAGCCATTGGCCCGAGACAGTTGACAGAGGAAGAGGCAAGAGAAACAGCCCGCCGTGCATATAAAAAAAATCCCAAACTTAACCCGGTAGAAATAGGTAAGGCAATTGGCCGGGCAAGAAGAACTGTGGATAATTATATAGCTGATCTTCGTGCTGCAACCCAAATGGGAATGGATATCAAAGTGTTCCGCATGAACCGCCTCGGCATCCCCCAGGATAGAATTGCAAAGAGATTGGGCCTGGCCCGGACATCATTTCAATATCATTTGCCGAAAATGGCAGCGTTGCCAAATTCGGCAAATACCGATTTGTCTCAAGGTTTTACAGTTTCACAGGTGGCGCAAAAGCATGGCTGGACAGATCCAATGGTCTGGTCCCTGGCCCTTGAAGGTAAAGATGATCAAGAAAGATTCAAGGAACTTGGCTGGGGGCTTCGAACCTGGGATCAATGGGATTTTAATGCTTGTGATGAAAGATTTGGAGATGACTGGCCCGGAAGAATCCCGGCACAATTGATTGCGCACATTCTCTTTTATTTTTCCAGACCTGGTGATCTGGTTCTTGACCCCATGGCCGGGGGAGGTGTGACGCCGGACACTTGTCTTGCTTTAGATCGCAGATGCTGGTCATTTGATATCAAGGAACGGTCAAGACGCCCTGAAATCGAGCCGCACACATGGACCCTTTCATCAAACGGGCTTCTGACGTGGCCTGTAAGTTCAAAAACAAAACCGGATCTTATCATCTTTGACCCACCATACTTTAGCAAAAAAGCGAATGACTACGATGAAAAATCCATATCCGGCTTTTCTCAAGATAAATACCTTGAATTTCTTGAGGCCTTTTTTGTTCTTGTAAAACATCATGTAAAAAAGACAACAAAGCTTGCTTTTATCAACGCAGATTGGCGGGATTTTCAGAACACACCGGCAAGTGAAGAAGCCGGTAAAGGGGGTATTCTGATAGATGATTATCTTGAAATCTTGAAAAGGGCAGGATGGCAGCGCACCCACATTATCCAGGCTCCCATGTCTTCGCAACGTTTCAATGCAATCGTTGTTAGTGCCATGCAGAAAAAAAGGATACTGGGCGTTACAAGCAGATATGTAATCGTTTTAAAACAAAGTAAATGAACCAGGCAAGCTGGTTATTTACTTGTTCTTTTTCAAAAAAACAACAGTGAAAGATACGCATCAAAGAATGAAAGTACTCATCAACTAAATATTTTTTGGATATTCCTTCTTAATATTTGATTTAAAGGTAACTAATTATAAATCATGGATTATTTTGATATTTCAAAGACCAAACTTATCATCCCAGAACTTTGGAAAAAAGACTGGGATGCTCTCATCGAAGAAACAGATGAAAAAATGACTGTCCTTCCTGAAGCTCAGAAACGTATAGTGGCTTTATTCAAAGATATTGATGACGATTCATTTACTTTTAGTCGTGCTGCTTGGCTTTGCTTGACAACGAGATTATTTAATATCATAAACGCTGTTGTAGGTGCATGTCACAGCAATTCAGATCTGTTATTTGATGTCCTCCAACGAATCTTCCTTGAATATTGGTTCCAAGTTTACACAATGGCACAATCTGAGTCCCAGGAAAAAAGAAGGGATTATCTCAATGCTTATGCAGCTTGGAGCTTAGATTGTGACCTCATGTACCAAAAATATCTTTTAAAACCCTCCGTAATGGATGGAATCTGGGACATCGAAGAGGAAAAAGAATATTTAGAGAGCAGCGAAGAAGAAAAAATAATCAAGGAAAAGCTCTTTGGGCCAACAAATACCGAAAAATTAACAGGGGATTACCATGAAGCAGAAAAAAGAAAGTTGGCTCATAAAAGCGAAGAGTATAAAAAGAGAGACAAAATCAAAAAATGGCTTGAGCATGAAGATATCAAACCATGGACCGAAAGAATCCACAAGATAAGAAGAAAACGAAGAAATCCTAATCTTTCTTTTTATGAACTGTTTGATAAAAGTCAAACCAGTTTTTATCAAAAAATCAAAGCTAAAGACCTATCTGACAAAGATTTGGAATTCCTGTACGCTGAATATAAAAAATCATCTATGAAAATCCATGGTTCCTCTTTTCTTGATAACTTTGTTGTTAATCCAAAAATCTTGTTTCCGAAAATTATGGGAGATAGTGACTCTAATACCGAAAAAGCGATTTTAATTGGGAGCCTGGCCACCTCTCTAATCTTACCATTATTGTTTTTGAAAAAGGCTGCATGGCCTAAAAAATAATTGGGATCAGAGTAAAATTAAACACAACAATCAACATGCACCGGGTTTCACCGGTGATGTTGGAAGTTCTATAAACCAATAAAAACAAAAGCAAAACTAAGGGTAGAATATAATGATTGAACTACCTGCAAAAATACGGTTGAGACCTACTCGCATTGGGTTTCTTGTTCGCCCTTCTGATAGGAAATCGGTTCGTGAGATTATTCGAGTTAATGCCTGTCTTTGGGGCGGACTCTATAATCCTATAATACCCGTCTATAGAAACACTCCTAAAGATTGGAAAGAAAAACATTTTAAAGATTTGACAGGCAAGCAAGTATTAGATGGATACGTCAAGTTTTTTGAACCTGATGTTTATGTAGAGGCAGACGAGGGTTTACTTGAAAAGGCAGGATTAGATGTATTAAGAGGTCAAAGCTTTGAAAAAAATGTTGTGTCTTTAAGACAGTTTTTTGATCAGGAATATAGAGGGATAAACGAACCACATTTTGGACAAAGTGTATTTGATGTTATCGACGATACTTACATTTCAGAACGACGCTTTCAATTAAGAGATCCACACCCTGCAATTTACAGCAAAAAAAAATATGATGTATTCGCTGAAATTTGTATGGGAGTATATCCGAACTTTGATACAACTAAACATATTTATAATGCATATCATGATGTTTATAGACCAGAATCTATTTCATTTTCACCAGAGACATGGTTGAAAATTTTCGGTGGTAAGTATGTAACGCCTTTTTCTGCTACAAATAAAGGTATTGACGTTGAAAGGCATTGGTCGAATGACCCCATAATTTATGTATTTGATCCATCAAAAACAACCGATTTAATAGATTTATGGAATCTGCGTGGAAACAGGGGTTTAAAAACCAGCCAAATTCATCGGTTAAAAACCAGCCACCCAGTAGCATAGACATACCTCGCCGGCATTGGCACTTAGCCAAAGTAACAGTTCTCCTGTGTGACTGAACTGTAAGTTGTTTATGGCTT
>NZ_JAUWQB010000121.1 GCF_030611305.1 Desulfobacula sp.
GATCGCTTTTAAAAAGCGTTTTGCCTCGATATACTCATCTTTCAGTCCATCGGTTGTATTGTCTCCGGTATTGATAACGATATCGGTGTCAAATGAATTGATCTTTTTTATCAGAACCTTGTCGTTTCCCTCCCAGTGGCGGGGGCCGAAATGAAGATCTGAGATGTGTAAAACATTCATGCATAACTCCTGGTTAGCAAAAAAGGTCGTAACACTTTAAAACAATACACCTAATTTATAACTATATTGATGAATGCGCAATGACTATATTCCAGCAATTCTAAATATGTCGCTCAGAGCGATACCTGTTTTTTTGGCCAGAGTTATTATTTTAAAAGTTGCACTATGGATAAGAACTATGTAACCTGTGGGAGTATCAACATCGAAGACTGTAAAATCGATGGACTGGAAGATGAGTATACAAAGGCTATCGTTTCTTAAAAGTCTTTTAGTGTAAAATGATTTTTCGGGGCAAAATTTTACCGATTACCGGTGCAATTCCGGTAAGAAGGGACAACGCAATGGCATTCCACGCCTTGTATTTGTTTTATTATTGCCATTTTACTCACACGTAATTAAGGAGATGAAAATGGGAAAAACAAGTCAAAAAGAAAAAGACACCAACACTATCACCAGACGGTCGTTTATTAAAAAATCGACGGCCATGGGTCTGGGAGTGTATGCAACTGCGGGTATGGGCCCCTGGTTTATTAAAGATGCTTTGTCATCTTCAGGCAACTTGAATCTTTATACCTGGCCGGATTACTCAAAACCCGAAGTCATCAAAGCCTTTGAAAAATCCACTGGCATCAAGGTCAAGGTAACCAACTACTCCTCCAACCAGGAGTGCATGAATAAATTGCGTGCTGCCCGCGCCAAGGGATTCGATATTGCCCAGCCCTCCCTGACCGAAATCACACTGCACATGGAATTTGAATTGTACCAGGCAATGGACGAAAGCAAAATTCCAAACTTGAAAAACCTTGAACCCTCCTTCTATGAATCATCCAAAGAACAAGGGGGTGTTATCGATGGCAAACGCATAGGTCTGCCCTATGACTGGGGCACAGAGGCGATCACCTTTAACACGGATAAACTTAATTATAAATATGGTGAACTATCCTATGGAACCATGTGGGAACCTGAGTTTAATCAAAAAGTGACCTGTCGGCCGCATTCGGTATTTATCGGTGCCGGATTATACTTGGATGCCATAGGTCAGGTTCCTTCCAACAGGATGTACGATACGTATAAAGATGAAACAAAAATGCGTAAAGTATATGATGAAATTCTCAAGTTCTTGATCAGCAAAAAAAAGAATATCAAAATGTTTTGGAATAATGCCCAGGATCACCAGTTGGCATTTTTACAGAATGGCTGCTTAATTGGTCAGACCTGGGACGGTCCTATTTTGACCATGAAAAAGGAAGGTAAACCTGTTACCTACATGGCCCCAAAAGAAGGCGCCATGACATGGGTTGACTCCATGAGTATTGTCAAGAACGCCGAGAATTTAGAGCAGGCCTATGCCTTCATCAACTGGGCTTATACACCCGAAGCCGGGGCGATCATGGCAAAATCTACCGGTTACAACAGCGTTGTAAAAGGCGTTGATGCTCTGTTGGATGCAAAGACCAAACAGGGTTTTAATGAAGCCTATCCAGGCAATGCTCTTGAAAATTTATGGTGGTATCCGAATGAACAACCGTGGTTTGTTCCGGCGCGTACCGAATACAGAGATAAATTTCAGGCAGCTTAAATCAAGGGGAAAAAAGGCCTCTGCCCTGTTCCGGGTTTTCCGAAAACAGGGTCTGCGGCCTTTTTTGTCACCAAGAAGAAACAGATGATAGAAAAGAGACGATTGTCTCAAAATTATAACTATGTAAGGAATTTATTGGATGGGGCAAGATGTTGAACTATTGGATGTCAGCATGCGTTTCGGAGAGTTTTACGCAGCTCGTAATATAAATGTACATATCCAGGCCGGGGAGTTTTTCAGTTTTTTAGGACCGTCGGGTTGCGGCAAAACCACATTGCTACGTCTGATTTCAGGCTTTATGGATCCCAGTGAAGGGCAAATAAAGATAGGCGGCAAAGACATGCGCGGGATTGGATCGAACATTCGCCCAACCGCCATGATATTCCAGAACCTGGCACTTTTCCCCCTAATGACGGTAGAGAATAATATCGGATTCGGTCTGGAGGTGCGCGGCGTGCCAAAAGCAAAACGAAAAAAAAAGGTGGAAGAACTCATTGAGCTTGTGGATCTTTATGGAACCGGCGATAGAATGGTCAACGAACTCTCCGGCGGGCAAATGCAGCGTGTGGCCATCGCCAGGGCTCTGGCTGTGAATCCTGCTGTTTTACTGCTTGACGAACCATTGTCTGCCCTGGATCTGAGGCTGAGGAGCCAAATGCGCGCTGAATTGCGCAATATTCAACGTCGCACCGGGGTCACCTTTATTTATATTACCCATGATCAGACCGAAGCGTTGACCATGTCTGATCGTGTGGGGGTGATGTCCATCGGCAAACTGGAACAGGTGGCAACACCCGATGTCATTTACAATAATCCTGAAACGATTTTTGTGGCATCCTTTGTCGGTGAAAGCAACATTATTCAGGGCGATATCATAAGTATTGATGGTGACTATGCGGTTCTTAAAACAACATCCGGGTCATTTTTTTGTAAAAATCCGCAACACATGGGCCAGGGAGAGACCGCCACTATTTTTATCCGGCCGGAGACCGTATTTTTAGCAAAAGAACCCAATGCAGATAACGTATTGACCTGCCGTACGAAGAACTTAAGTTTTGAGGGCGCCTATGCAGTGGTAACTCTTACGACCGAACAGGGTCAATTATTAACCATGCGACTCAATAATGATGGTACAGTTCCCCGGATCGAGGAGGGTGAAAATATCAAAGTGCGGTTCAGCCGGGAAAATGCTTTTTTATTAAAAAATGGAGGCACCCCAATTGCGTGATTTCTGGAATACTGCGTTAAGGGACCTCGGTAAAATAGGCGTCGCCTATATTCTGATTACAGTGGGTACCTGGCTGGTGTTCATGATTTTAATACCCCAGCTTATCATGTTTGATTATTCGTTAAGACCGATGTTGCCTTTGAGAGAACTCGGCGGGCCCAAAGATGTATGGACCCTGAAAAATTATATGGTGTTTTTTTCCAATAGATTGCATATGGCGATTTTTTTTAAAACCATCTGGTCCAGCCTCATCGTAACAGTGGTAGCCCTTGTAATCTGCTATCCCATCGCCTTTTACCTTGCCAAAGTGGCCCGTGGTGCCAAAGTCGGTTTGTTGATGTTGGGATTGATAATACCGTATTGGATCAATGAATTGCTGCGTCTTTTTGCCTGGCAAATAATCTTGGCAGATTTAGGCATCCTGAATCAATTGCTCATATTTCTTGGGATTATTGTTGATCCCATTAATTTTCGTATGGGCAATGGGGCAGTTATTCTGGGGATGACCTATGCCTATATTCTTTTTATGGTTTTCCCAATATACAACGTCATGGAGAGTTTGGACTCAAATCAGCTTGATGCGGCCCGGGATCTTGGCTCATCCTGGCTGCGCATTCACTATAAAATTGTAGTGCCACATGCCAAACCCGGAATCGCCGTAGGCTGCACCATGACCTTTATGCTGGCAGCAGGAACCGTTGCAGCCCCACAGCTTTTGGGCAGCCCCAGCAGTTTTTGGTTCACCCAGGTGATCAACACTAATTTTGAGTGTGCCAACTGGAATCTGGGAGCAGCCTACGCAACAGTCTTAATGCTGCTTTGCGTTATGTTTATGTTTATTATGCTTAAAATATTTAAAGTCGGTTTGAAAGAGCTTACCCAATGAAATCATCCAACTCAATTTTCAGAATTATAATCGGCGCTTATCTGGTCCTGTTTTTCGCCTATATGTTTCTGCCGCTTATCTTTATGACGATTATTGCCTTTAATGCCAATGAAATTCCCCAGATTACTCCCTGGAAGGGGTTTACACTCATGTGGTTTGGAGAACTGGCCAAAGATGACCAGATGTGGAGTGCCCTTTGGAACAGCTTTATTGTTGCATTTTCAGTGGTCGCAATATCTGTACCCATCGGGCTTGGGGGGGCCCTGCTGCTGACCCGGCTGCAGTTTAAGGCCCGGAATTTTGTATACGGAGTCCTGGTTTCACCCATCCTAACGCCGGGTATTATCCTGGGAATTTCAACATTTTTGTTCTGGGACAGTTATATGAATATCCCTGGCGGTTTATGGACCGCCATTCTCGGCCAATCGACCTTTATATCCTCCTATTGCATGCTTCTCATCATGTCCCGGGCCCAGCGCTTTGACCTGACCCAGGAAGAGGCAGCCTTTGACCTGGGAGCAACCCATCGTCAAGTGTTCTGGAAAATAACGCTGCCCTTTTTGAGACCCGCCTTGATCTCGTCCATGGCCCTGGCTTTTATGCAGTCTTTTGATAACTACAACACGACCTTGTTTGCCATTGGTGTTGAGCAAACATTGCCGATTTATATTGGCACCAAATTACGTAGCTTTATCAGCCCAGCCATGAACGCCTTGGCCGTAGTTTTTATCATTCTGACGGTTATCGGTGCGATTGCCTACGAGTACAGACGGCGACGCGAAATGATCAAAGCAGGGGTGAAGATAACTCCCGTACCCGCTGCTCCAGTTCTTCGTATGTGAGCTTTTCAGACATGATTCCCCTCTGTGTTTATTCGGTTCTCGAAAGTTGCCAGAAATTGCATTTTTCTTGACTTCTCAAACATTTAACGAATCAAATTCGTATTTTAAGCAAACTCAAGTTACACTAAACCTTATAACACAAAGGGAACAATATCTTAGCCTGATTTCCTCATGCGCAATAATGGTATCATCAGTCGCGAGCAAAATTGAAAATTGGGGCATGACTTCCAAAAGAAATACTCAGGGCATCGGACCCGGGCGGCAGCGACTATTATAACGTGAAGGGCTCAGTTTTTTAAAATTCTTCAGAGCACCACATCTGGTATTAACAAACTTTCCCTTTCAGTTTCAGATTTTAAAATCAATTATGGGAATTAAAAAAACGAAATTGATCAATAAAAATATACAACGAAGGTATCAATAAAATAGTTTGAGATATCGCTGGAAAATGTATTTTTTATTTCGCTTGTTGCCGGTATATTCAACAATAAAATTTTCTTTTTCTAAGGTCTTTAATACGTTTCTGATTGTTCTTTGATTCATTGACAGAGCTTTCTCAATTTCTTTTACATTCAATGCTGGTTTTTGGTAAAAGAGCTCTAAAATTTTATTTGTATTCTCAGCCCTGCCTCCAAGGCTAATAATAAAACTATCAGTTTCTTTTTTTAGTTCTAAAATTAGAATAAAGGTCTTTTTCCCATCATCTGCGGTGTCTATAACTGCATTTAAGAAAAATTTTACCCAATGCGAAATGTCATTTGCCACCCGGACTCTCGATAGAGCGTCGTAATAAGAACTTCTATGTTTTTCAAAAAAACTGGAAAGGTATAATGACGGCTTCTTCAAAAGTGAAAAACCAACCAGATAAAGTGTAATCAATAAACGCCCGACTCTCCCATTTCCATCTAAGTATGGATGTATCGTCTCAAACTGATAATGAGCGATCGCTATCTTTATCAAATGAGGTACATTTATGGCATCGTTATGTAAAAATGATTCAAGGTCACCCATTAGACCGGGGATTTCTGTATGATGCGGTGGAATATATATAGCATCTGATAAATTAGATCCACCGATCCAATTTTGGCTTGTTCTAAAATTTCCCGGTGATTTATGCTCACCTCTCACACCCTGCATTAAGATTTCGTGTGTTTCGTTTAATAAGCGATTCGAAATGGGCAGCTTTTCAAGTTTATTAATTGCGTAGTGCATAGCATTAATATAATTTTGGACTTCCTGCCAATCATCTCGTTTTTCAAGTGCAATATCCTCTTCTGGAAGCAGTGCCTCATCTATATTTGTTTGAGTTCCTTCTATTTTACTGGAAGTATTGGCTTCTTTGATAATATGCATTTGAATAAAGAGGTCTATATTGGGCACAATAAGTGTAAAAGCATTTAACTCTCCCAGTTTTCGTGTTGCTTTTTCCAGTAAAACATTCAAAATCGGGTCGTCCCAGATCCATGTTGTATTTATTTTTTCTGGAGAAAAACTTTTATATTGATATTGTTGCTTATTAGTTCCTGCTTTAAAATTGCTAAAATTCATTATTCTGCCAATCGATTTTCCGTTAATATTTTTATACAGAAATATAACTCATTTTTTTTCCTTATGCAACTTGTTTTGGAAAATTAGTTAGAAAAATTTCCGTATGATATTTTATGTGGAAATTTAACGCTAAACATCTGCGGTTCACCCGTCAGCATGTTCATTGTTGGAATTAAGTGTTGTGTCCTTGGGTTTTTGAATTTTGTAAAATGATATTTTGTGGACCCAAAATGTAAACAAACACAATTTCAGAGGGATTTTCAGAACTTTGTTCAATATTTTCAAGCTATTAGTTTGGTAAGCGCTCAATAAACCCCATCTTATAAAGATCAATAAACCATGTCATATTAAGCTGACTTTTCAAATCAAGGAGGCTTAAATAAAATGTTAGCAATCAAACGAGATGTTGATAGACAGCGTCAGCAGTTTTGGCAAGAACATTTGAAGAAATGGTCAGAATCAGAATTAACCCAGAGAGAATATTGTCGGATTAATAATTTAAAAGCATCAAGGTTTACCTACTGGAAAACAAAGTTTAACAGGACAAATCTTCCGGTAGAATTCATACAGCTACCTGACCATCCGATGACTACAGGTGTTCTCAAGCTTAATGTTGGTGCAGATTTTCAAATAGAAATCCCTGATGGTTTTTCAAGGTCTACTTTTGAACAGGTACTGACTATTTTGAGAGCATTTTAATGTTTCGCTTGCCGTCAAATATTAAAGTCTATCTGGCTGTGGGTATAACAGACATGCGTAAATCAATAAACGGATTATCTGTTCTGGTAAGTGAGCAAATGGAACTGCCTGTTTTTTCAGGTCACTTATTTGTTTTCTGTAATCGCAAAAAGAATATCATTAAGGTTTTGTACTGGGATAGAAACGGGTTTTGCTTATGGCATAAAAGGCGTGAAAAAGATTGCTTTAAATGGCCTGAAAGTAGAAAAGAAATTATGGCTATAAGCAAGCAGGAGCTCTCCTGGTTAATAGATGGAATTAATATTTATCAAGCCCATAAGCCCTTAAAATATTCTGCTATTTTTTAAGATAAAACTATGAAAAGCCGCGTGGTTATGGTATATATAGGGCATGATCAATCAGGGTTACAAAGACATAAATGATGTTGATAAGCTACATAATATTATTCATAGTCATGAATCTCAAATCAATATTCTACAAGAACAAATTAAATGCCTGACAGATAAAATTTATGGCAGAAAATCAGAGAAGACTTTAAACAGCTCTTATCAACAACTTCCATTGTTTGGCATCCCCGAACCTGAGCTTCCTGTTGCGGATGAACCTGAAGAGACAATAATAACCTCACATAAAAGAAAGAAACGCGGACGTAGGCCATTACCAGCAAACCTGCCACGCATAGAAGTCATCCATCAACTAAAAGAAGAAGACAGACTATGCAAATGCGGATGCATTAAATCTCGTATTGGAGAAGAGATATCAGAGCAACTTGATTATATTCCTGCCAAAGTACAGGTTATAAAAAATATTCGATACAAATATGCCTGTAAAAATTGTGAAGGTACTGAAGATGATGGACCAACTGTATCCATTGCAAGGATGCCTGGACAGATTA
>NZ_JAUWQB010000128.1 GCF_030611305.1 Desulfobacula sp.
ATTGGCTGATACAGAGCGTTATAGAACAAATGAATAGAAAAGTCTAGATTTATTATTCCTTATAATATCAATAGGTTATCTAATCCATAGAGGATTTACGTGTTTGGCCCCATTTTTTTTTATTCTCGTGCGAAATGTAAGCTGTAGAGTAAATAATTTTTGCATTTTGCCCTATCAACTCATCCTTTGAGTATCCGGTGATTTCACAGAAGCGATCATTAACCTGATAAAGGAATCTGTCACGAACGGCCCCAATACCCGTCGGTGCAGCCCGGAAGATACTTTTCAGTTCCTGCTCGTTCTTTTTCAAGGTATCTTCCATCTGTTTTCGTTCGGTTATATCCTGCACAGTTCCACGAAGTCCAATGATATGCCCTGCACTATTATACATTGTTTCACCTCGGGCTCTAATCTGCAGTATCACTCCGTCTGTTCGAATCATCTCCAAATCGAGATCATATTGTGTTCCTTTGTCTAAAGCCGTTCTTACTGCGATGTCCAATCGTTTAAAGCTTTCAGGAGTAAAGAGCGATGGATGTTCTGCAAAAATTGGTGCAAATTTATTCGGATCACGTCCACTGATATTGTAGAGTTCTTTCGACCAAATAACGGTGTCTGTTCCTGTATCCCACTCCCAACTCCCGATACCGGCCAATCGTTGTGCTTCTGCAAGGCTTCTCTCGCTTTCCCTCAGCACCTCATCTGTTTGTTTAATATCTGTAATATCACGCAGGGTCCCCATGATGCCGATCGGCTTACCCGCATCATCCCGAATAAGTGAATTGTGCATCAAAGTTGGGAAGACAGTGCCATCCCGTTTGACATGCCAGATTTCACCTTTAAAACTGCCTGTTTTTTTTATTTCCAGGTTGGCTGCTTTTACGGATGGTATCTGTTCGGGAGCATGAAAAATGGAGAGGTTTTTACCAGCAAGTTCTTCAGCGGAATATCCGTGCATCTTGGCAAAGGCATTATTTAAATATTCAAGATTGCCATCCAGATCAACCACAGCTATACCTTCGCTGCCTTGATCTACAGCTAATGAGAGAAATTTCAGTTGTTTTTTTGAAGCTGCTCGTTCATCAGCGGTTTCTTCTAATTCCTTTACTCTTTTCTCTAATTCTTCATAAATCGGTTTTGCAGGCATACGGAACCTCTTTTATTGATGAAATGAATTTTGGAAGTGGAACAGCTTGCCATAGTCTACACTCTCCCCAAACCATAAAACCACCAGAATGCGTTTAATATTCTGCCCAATCTATATAAAAATTACAGTAATATATGTTGTAGTGTAAAGTAAATAAATTTTCACAAATTAAATTCATCTATATGGGAAAAAGCTGAATCGAATAAACTAAGACCTCATTATTTTTTATTGGAGAAAAACCATCATTTGAGAATCTTTAATCACTTAGCCAAGCAGCGATTATAGTGGCTATGATTCTGGGTTTTCGTAGATCCATTTCAGGCTGAGAACTACAACAAGAATTGCTCACTTTTTGAAAATTCTTCCGGGCACAATATCCGGTATCCACCTTCTTTGAATCCTCAGATACAAAATTCCGTTATACAGGAGAGTTCAAAATTAAATGTACAAGGTCTTAACGTAGACTATCGTTAAGACCGGCAAGTGTTTGAGCAACAGCGAGAGTACCAGTTTTGGCGGTTAGCGGAACTTAAATTTAGACCTTGTAAGAAATTCAATCGGATTGTTGCAATCCATACCCCGGCCGGGTTAAAATCAGACCGGTATTTTAAATATTTAAACTCGGGACTGGGACAAATGAAAATATGGAAATAAAAATTACCAGAACAGCAGATACCATCCTCATGGTCAGGCCCAAAGATTTTGGCTATAATAAAGAAACCGGAGTTGACAATGAATTCCAGAACAAACCTGATATGACCCCGGAGTTGATTAACAAAAAAGCCAATGAAGAATTTCAAGCCATGGCGGATGGCCTTCGTGGCAAAGGGGTAATCGTCCTGATCCTGGAACCGCCCATCAGCCAGGATGTTACAACACCTGATGCCATTTTCCCTAACAACTGGTTTTCCACTGAGCATGACGGCACCATTCTGACCTATCCCATGATGGCAAAAAACAGAAAGGCCGAAAGGCGACTTATGGAAATAGAGAATCTTCTTAATAAAAACAGATATACCATTCGTAACTGCATTAATGTAGGAAGGCTTGATGAAACAAAAAGGTTTTTAGAAGGGACTGGCAGCCTGATCATAGATCCTGTGGATGAAGTGGTGTATGCAGCCCGGTCCGAGCGATGTGACCCTGATCAGTTTGACAATTTTATCCGTTTAAGGTTTTACCTTGAAGGGATTTTGTTTGATACAAAAAGTTCCTCGGGAAATCCGATCTACCACACCAATGTCATGATGAGTCTTGGAGAAAAATATGCTGTTATCTGTTTGGAGTGCATACCGGATAAAAAACAGAAGAACCATGTCCTTGCGACCCTGAACAAATCCTTTAATGTCATGGAAATAACCATGGACCAGATGGAAAACCACTTTTGCGGCAATATTCTTGAAGTGAGGAACCAGAAAAATGACTCCTTTATTGTAATGTCTGAAAATGCGCGGCAGGGGTTTACAAAGGATCAGAAAAATTTTCTGGAACAATATGGTAAAATCTTAAGTTTTGATCTGTCTATCATTGAAAAAATCGGTGGGGGCAGTGCCAGGTGTATGATGGCGGAAATTTTTTCTGTCAGAGAAAAAGAATTTTCTTAATCTATTCCCATCTGCTTTTCAACTTTGGCAATCTCCTTTAATAAGCTTTCTTTTTCTTCAGATGTTAAACCTTTGGAAGAAAGCCTTTTTTGCAGGCCTAAAAGAATCATCTCCTCCCTGTACTCGTTGCATGTATATTGTCCACCATTTTTTGGCTTTTCCATATCAAAACTTCTCTCAAACTGATTCTAATATAATTCGTATTTTACAAGTTTGCCATCAAGACCGCCGATTTTCAAAGGGCGTTTCCAGGATGGGGAAAGGGGAACCTTCTTAATGTACTTAGGTTCTCCAAAATAGACAAAGGCGGTTGATTTTTTACATTTATTTTTCAAGAAAAGACCAAAATTTTGATAGAACTTGTTAAGATTTTGGTCTTTCCCCATTCGGATACCATAGGGAGGGTTGGTGACTATAACACTGTTGTCTATGGATTCAATATCCTGAAAGTCTTTTTGTTCTATGCTGATTTCACTGCCGAAATGAAGTCCCATAATATTTGTTTTTACGGCATTAACCGAATGCTCAGACACATCGCTTCCCGCAATCATGTTCTTTTTGAGTTCCCTGAAATTGTCCCGGGATTCTTTTTTAATCTGCTCCCATAAATTGGCATCAAAATCGGGTAGTCTTTCAAAACCGAACCGGGTTCTGAATACCTGCGCCGGTATCCTGCAATACTTCATGAGCGCTTCACATAAAAGAGTCCCTGATCCGCACATGGGATCATACAATGGCACTTTGCCATCCCATTCAGACAGCCTGATAATGGATGCGGCTATGGTCTCCTGCATGGGAGCAGATACGGATTCTTCCCTGTAACCGCGTTTGTGCAGAGGCCCACCTGAGGTATCAATACCAAGAGTTGCCAGATTTTTATGAAGATGAAGATTGATAATAATATATGGATCTTTTGAATCCACATTCGGTCTTTTGTTAGTCCTGTCCCTGAAATAATCTGCTATGGCATCTTTGACCCGCAACCCGGCAAAATTGGAATGGGTGATTTCCGACTCAGATACATTGGCAACAATGGAAAAAGTATCTTTAAGTGTAAAAAACTCTTCCCATCTTATTTTTTTGGCCGCCTTATACAGGTCATCCTTGTCGTGGCATTCAAATGAAACAAGAGGAGCTAAGATCCTTGAAACAAGCCTGGAAAAATAATTGATCCGATAAAAATCTTTCTTGGAAGCTTTAAACCATATACCTCTAAAAACCGGTTTTAAATCATAACCACCCAGTTCTTTGAGTTCTTTTATGGCAATGTCTTTTACACTTTCGGCAACCTGTGCAAAAAATAACGATTTTTTTTCATACAGATACTCAAGTTTTGCCTGTTTTCTTGTCTTGCCTTTTCCTTTTTGAAGGATACTTTTCTTTCCTGTATTCAATTTTTTTATCTCACCTTATTATTTTCAGGCTATGCTTTTTTTGTTCCTATTTTCAAAAGGTTGGCGATGTTGGCATTTGAATCCACTACCGGTTCAATTAAGGGTGTTGAACAGGTCATCAACGTGGCTATGCCAGGTCCATGGCCTGCGAGCAGGCAATCTGAATGAACCACAATCCCGATACTGACCGCACCTTTTACAAATGCCCTGCCATAGGAATTATCATGGTCAAGCAATGCCACAAAATCACCGAATTTGAGCCTGTCTAATTTATATTCCTTAACCGTTGCAGGATCACTGGTCATCACATCATAATCCCCGGCGGCAACGTGGGCAGACCCAAGGCCCGATCCCATACACTGGGCAGGCACTATGGTTGTAACAGGCACCTTGAGCCTTTTATCTTTTATCTTTTTAATTTTCATTTTTTTCAAAAGATCGGGATCAAGATTAAACAGCTTGATATCCGGGTAATCAATCAGTTTCAGGCCCTGACCTTTTGTTCGAATCATTATTTTGTCATCATAAGTCAACTGCTTTAGCACTTCTTTGGGAAAATCAACAATCACATGTTCTGATCCGCCATGATGACCGATAACGGTTCCTTTTTCACCTTTTACATCTCCGGACACGATGACAGCCTCATTGCCCACACAGGAAAGAAGCTGGAGAGAGTTATTGGGAAACTCAAAGGGTTTTTCCGCATTTGCAGAACAACTGACGCCGGGTTCTATATGGTCTCCGGCAAGTCCGAAAGCAGAATCTCCCACCTGGATATTTAAGGTAATACCGCCAATACCTGGAAGGATAAAGGGTTTGCCTTCATGATCCACCTTCCAGCCGGGCCTGATCCTGGGAGGGCCTGGTTTGCACTGCATGGACAATTCAACAAGCCTGTCTTCATTAGTTTTTAACATCATCATCTCCATATTTTAATGATCAAGTTTTAATAAAAAGGGGATCGCACCAAACCCGATTAAAGCACTCACAATAAACATATTCTCAAGCCCTGCCACATCGCCAATTATTCCTGCAAGAACGACTGCAATAGATCTGGCAGCAAAAGAGACCATCATAAACAGACCATTGGCTGCCGAGGGGTTGAGTTTTGCATTTTCCTGGATAATTGCCAGCATGACAGGGGTGGTTGAAAGAACAGTAAATCCTGTAATAGCCAGCATAATAATTTTTAAAATCCCTGTTGAAAAAACAAAAACCAAAATGGCGAAGGGTGCTACCATCAATACCCAGAACAATACTCTTTGTCTTCCCAGCCAGTCACTGAAGGTTCCCGCGCATAACACACCCGCTACCCCAAATCCCTCATACAAGGCAAGGGCAGCACCCCCAAGCCAGAGGCTTCCGGTCTCTCTTTCCACAAAGACCGTTAGAAAAACTCCCATGGACGCATGCATAAAGGATCGTACCGATAAAATACCGGACAAGGGAATCAGCACATGTTTAATTTCATGAAATGCCGCTTTTAAAGACCCGTTTCTTTTAATAGATGTCTTTTGTTCCTCTTTTTCAAGGGTAAAATAGAGCAGCACAGATGTTAACATGGCAAATCCCATAACAACATAAAAATGATCCGCTCCCAGGAATGATACGGCAGCCACAGCAAACATAGGCCCCACAGTTCTGGCAGATTCCCCGCCTGTCATAAAAATGCTCATGCCACGGCCCTTTCTATCTCCGGAATACTTTGCAACCAGAACAGGTGTTGGGACATGATATGCCGCCACGCTGATGCCTGCCAAAAAGAGAAGAACCAGTAATACATAGTAGGATGATGCACTTAAAATAAGGCTCATGAATATGGCCGTGACCGTTGGTGTAAGGATAACCAGCCATCGGGCAAGGCCTTTATTGTCTGCAAACAGCCCGATAAAAGGGTTGAGCAGCGCGGGAATCTGCATAACAGTAGATAAAAGTCCTGCCTGGGTTAAGGTCAGTGAGAGCTTCTCTATAATTAATGGCAGTAAGGGAGCAAGAAAACTTGTATACACATCATGGATAAAATGGGAAAATGCGACAAGCGTTACCCTGCCTGTCTGGAATTTTTGAGTTTTCATCCCGGCATAATTATCAAATTTATTTAAGAAAGTAAAAATATTTCTGCCAAATGTATTCCACCCGGTTCAAACAATTTTAAAAAAAATTGGATATCCCATGGAATTCTGATAGATTAATACTTACAATAACTTTTAAAGTCTTCCAATCATTAACTTTATAAGGATAACGCGCATGGATAATTTTTCGTACAAAGCATTGACTGTTGAAGAACCTGAAAAAAATAAATTTATTCGTCAGATTAAAAATGTGAATATTAATGACCTTCCAAAAGGAGATGTTCTCATTCGGGTTAAGTATTCTTCCTTAAATTATAAGGATGCCTTATCCGCCACGGGAAATCGTGGTGTCACAAGGCAATACCCGCATACACCAGGGATTGATGCGGCAGGAATTGTTGAAGAAAGCAATATTGACACAGTTAAAAAAGGAGAAAAGGTCATTGTTACAAGCTATGACCTTGATATGAACACAGCAGGAGGCTTTGGGCAGTATATCCGCGTGCCCGGAGAATGGGTGGTCAAACTGCCCGATGGAATCGATCTGAAACAGAGCATGATATTCGGAACCGCCGGATTTACGGCAGGAATGTCAATTTTTAAACTGATTCAAACCATACGCCCCGAGCATGGAGATATTCTTGTCACCGGTGCTACAGGCGGCGTGGGAAGCCTTGCTGCAGGAATTTTGTCCCACCTTGGATATTCAGTAACTGCTGTCTCTGGAAAACCAGATACCACCTTGCTGAATAATATAGGCGTTAAAACTATCATTGCCAGGAATGATTTTCTTGAAAACACGAAACCGCCCGTTTTAAAACCCCAATGGGCAGGCGTCATTGATACGGTGGGAGGAAAAATTCTGGCAACGGCTATAAAATCAACGAAACCGAATGGAATCGTAACCTGCTGCGGCAATGTGGCATCTCCGGATCTGCCCATTAATGTGTTTCCGTTCATATTAAGGGGCATCTCTCTTCTCGGGATAGATTCACAGCATTGTCCCATGGAATTTCGGTCAAAAATCTGGGAAAAACTGGCCACGGAATGGAAATTCGACATGCTTGAAAACATCTATGATGAAATTTTTATAGATCAATTAAATGATAAAATTGAGCGCATATTAAAAGGAGAGCTAAAAAAGGGTGTTGAAATCAATTTATAATTTACAGAATTTACATAATAATTTCAAATTGTTGTGTTGCAAAAGCCTCTGTTTTCGTGTATTATTTTTATTCGCAAAAACAAAAAATTATAAAACAAAAACAGAGGCAATATGC
>NZ_JAUWQB010000142.1 GCF_030611305.1 Desulfobacula sp.
AAAAGATATCAGCTGAGCCGAAACCGCTTGCTCGGTAACTTGCTCGGTAACTTGCTCGGATAGTGGAATGATAATTCTGAAAATATCTTCTTCCACAAGTTGCGGATCAGCACCTGAATACTTTTTTGTATAATTAAAAAGATTTTTCACACCTGAGCCAAGCTCATCAGCACGTCCCATTTCTTTAAATACCCGTGCGATAACAGGATTTTTCGGGAAGGGTGTAAAGTTTATCGGATCGATCAGGCCTTGCCCATTAGCTTTGTTTGCATTTTCCGTATAAACACAATCTTTTTTAATGATGAATTTTGCAGGAAACGGGTTTAAAAACTCACGATGGATCAAAATATTGGTGGCCACCTCCCTAAAAATCCTATCCCGCAAACTGACACGCTGATCTCTAATCAGATAAAATTTATCCGGCAGATGCTTTGCTGTAAATCCCATTAGCCTGTCATAGCTTTCAATCAGATTCGTTCTAATATCATCTCGATCATCATACCTGTCAATATTATCAGCCCTGAGCAAAGCATCCGTTTTATGGTGGGGCAGTATATTCAAAATGACATCGTCCTTGCCAAAAAGCAGGACAGCAGCCAGGGTAAAGCCTTGTTTTCCGGTTTGATAATCCTTATGAAACAGCCGGGCACTTTTTAAAAGTGCGAGATCATCCAGTTCAGCCCATGGGTGATCCGGCCGTTGACCCTTTGCAAGGCTTCTTACCCGCTGTATTAAGTCCGGTCGCAAATCTTCCAATACCACATAAGGATAAATCCGGTTTTCTGAATACGTACTCTGCTTACGGATATAAAGTTGAGCAACCAAATTGGTATTATCCGTAATATTGAAATCACCATCTTCGTTTCTGTCATAAATCCGATTATTGCAGCGGTGTACCTGAGAACTTTCTGGAATATCAAGCAAAAGAAGACGCTTCCCATCTATCTCAATCTCTTCCGGCAGAATATAAAGTGGCGGATTGATTTTCTGGGGGTTATTCAAAGATGTGACCAAATCCTTTTTCATCTGTTCAAGTGCTTCCGCTTTAATCCCAGTTATGCTGCAGTCATCCTTTACACCTAAAATAACCCGTCCCCCATTGCGATTAAGAAAAGCACAAATACTCTGGTATACATCACTATTTACCTTACTGTGGCTTTCTTTGAATTCCAAAGTGAGACCTTCACCATTTGAAATAATATTTTTTAAATTTTTTATGATCATTGATAATTCAACTCAGTTAATTGATTTTAAAAAATCCTCATTACACCTCACCAAAAACAGAAGACAGAGAATGTTTCGGACAAAACCCTGTATCCAGCATCCGTTTATTATCAAATACCAGACTATTTGCAAGTTTATTATAAAAGGAATGGATCCACCCGGCCTTACGCTGGAAAAGCAACCCTGCCCCCATGGTCAGGCACCGTATAAAAAACAGGGGGATTTTTACGATAACTTTATTGGGCTGAACCCTGGATTTTTGAAAAACATGAATAATTTCGTTAAAAGAACATGCCTTCTCATCACAGACATTAAAAATATTAAAATCAGACCCATCGCGTTTTTCAATCCTGTGTCGTATAAAACCAACAAGGTTCTGTCTCGAAAGTATTGACATGCGTTGTTCTCCTGAGCCGAATTTTAAATAAAAAAACTTTTTAGGTCCGAAGACCCGTTTTTCTAAATTCAGGCTCCAAGTCGTATCATAGACCGGTGCTAACCGGAAAACATCTATTTTATTTATAGCATCACAATCATATATATTTTTCAGCGCAATTTCCGCATTCAACTTGCTAAACGCATAATCGCTTGCGGGGTGACAGTCTTCTGTTTCATTTATTATAGATTCTTTTACCCTTCCTCCCCATATACAGAAACAGAAGATAGAAAAATAAACTGAACTTCTGAATTAATCCCGGATGCAATTTCTGCCAAGTGTTTCGTGGCTGTAGAATTTATATTTTCATACACCTCTTTGTCCAAAGGCTTGAAAATATTTTGATGGGCAATACCGGCACAATGAACAACCACATCAGGAGAATGAATAGTACAAATTGATTCAAGCGTGTCTTTATCCGCAATATCCCCTTTTATGGGTATATAGTTCTTTTCCGGTTCTGCCAGCGGACTTCTGTCAAATGCAATAATTTTATAATTCTTCAATAAATCCTGACAGACAGCTTGTCCAATAAATCCGGCCGCTCCGGTCACAAGAATCGTTTTCATACCCCTCTAATCCTGACCTCAGGTTTTAGTCTATTCTATTTAGTCAATACGACAAACTAAAATGAGTCAATAATAACGGCGAACCCAGTTTAACTTAAACCTTAAACCTTGACAATATATCCTTTAAAGCTATAATATAAATTATGTATCAATTGAAATACAGGCGGCAGGCAAGAAACTATCTGGCACGCCTGCCGGTGAAAATAAAATCGGCCATCGTGAATAATTTGCACGAACTTGCGGAAAATCCTGACAGTGCCTCTCTTAATATCGACATCTTAAAGGGACGAGAGGGCTTTCGTCTCAGAGTGGGGCAGTATCGTGTCATCTATACACGCCAGGATGACCAGCTAATAATAGAAGTAGTAAAAATCCGCCCACGGGGCGACATTTACAAGAGGTGAATATGGAATACCAGACAATTAAGGAAAATGGAAAAGTAAAATTTGTTGTACTACCCTTCAAATCATTCCAGACTATCCTTGATCGTATAGAAGATGAATCTGATCTGCATGACATCCGTGAAGCTAAGTCTGAACCGCTATATGATCAGAACGAAGCGGAAGACTATATTTTTATAAATCCTGTCAAACGGGAGCGCCTTGAAAAGGGGTGGACACAGAAAGAACTTGCCAGTCGAATCGGGGTAAAACAGTCAACCGTGGCAAAATGGGAACGGGAAGGCGCTGTTTATCGCAAGGCAACCAGACAAAAGTTAGCGAAAGTTTTTGGAATAGGCGAAACAAGTTTCTCTTAACCCCCATATTATGAGAACTTCAGTTTCATACCCCTCTAATGCGGCCTCCTTTTATGTGGCCGATTGACGAGCTGGAAAACTTTAAATATGTATTTTGAAAACACTTTTATCATATTCGTATTCACATTGTTTTCCCTGCATGCCCTTACAATCTCTCTATTCAGTATCCAGTTGCTTTTCAGATTGCTGGTACTGACACCTCCAGTCCGCATTTTGACCAGAACTTTGGGCAGGTAACTATAGGATATCTTATGGGTCCCCAAAAATCTTAGCAAAAGTTCAAAATCAGACGCTATAGCATAATCCTCTTTAAAGAGTCCATATTTTTCATGGCAATCTCTACAAACGAAAAAAGCAGGATGTGCCGGCATATGGCCGTACGCAAACCTCTTTGGAGTGAACCCCTCGGAGTTATAGTATCTTACGATTGTATTCAAATTTTCAGGGGCAACATAAACCAGGTTGCCCGTAGACTGCCTCTACTTTCTTCTTTTTAAACTCTTCAACAACGACAGAAATACACGCATTGTCATAAAAGACATCGTCTCCGTTCAATATACCCACAATTGATCCGGATGCCAGTCTTATACCCTTGTTCATGGCATTATAAATTCCATTGTCCGGTTCAGAAACAAAATGCCGTATTTTTGAACGGTTCCGCTCTATGATGTCCTGGGTCCCGTCTGTGGATGCCCCATCAATAATAATATGCTCAATAAAAGGATAATCCTGGTTTGCAACCGATGTAATGGTATCTTGAATCGTTTTATGACAATTGAATGTAACGGTTATAATTGAAACTTTCATTCTTTAATTCTTTTTATAATTGCTATCCTGAAAAAAAGTAATATCTGTTATGGCCGCACACTGATTCCTGTTTTCTCTAATATCTTTACTAAGCCCCTGTTTATACGGATTATAGCTGTCACTTGCACTGGTTCTTATTTTAAGAACCCGGCCTTTGATTCCAGGGATATGATAATATTTGTGCTTTGTGCCTTTCTTTTCCCATGTCACACGGTCAATCAATTTGTCATTAACGTATGTTTTCATTTCAAGGATACCGGAAGATAAATTTTCAGGGTCAGCATACATGCTAAAACCAAAATAATCAGTTTCTGCATTAACTTTTTTGCGTGACTGCTTATCTGTCCAGCGCATTTCGACATTACGTATCCTCTGAGGTTTATACAAACCATACTCATACAATCCTTTTACCTCTTTTTTTACATAAAACAAATTATAGGCATGTCCCGCGATAACCATAAAAACAAGTAAGCACAAAATTCTGGATAAATATTTTGTTTCAAAATTCAGTTTGCTTTTTTCCAAATCAGTGTTTAGGGGAAAAGCTATTACAAACAGGATATACCAGAAAAGAAATTGGTGTGTTGATAAAATAAGGTGATGGCTTGATAACATTGAAAGCAGGTATGCAGATAGCCCGAGTAGCAATCCTTTGGCGTGAACATTATTTGTTGCCTGAAGCAGCCCCGCTCTATATATAAAAAATAAAATTAACAGAAACAGAAACAATGCGGGAATACCTAATTCAGCAGCAAAGTGAAAATAATAATTATGTGCGTTTCTGAGTCCGCCGGAATTTGCTTTGTCCTTAGAATAATAATTTGAAATTTTAAAAAAAGATCCAACACCGCTTCCGGTTAAGGGAAATTCTTTGATAATTTCCAAAGCCCGATCCCAGGCATGAAGTCGTACGATTACAGTCTCTATTTTTAACACTTTAGAATAATTCATCCGATCAGCATATTTTTTTGTAAAATAATTTTTAGGTACAAATTCAGGAACTGAATAAAGAAAAATCATTATCCCTATAATAAAACTTGCCAGTAAAATAATCTTTTTCCGCTTTATTAAAACCATAATACCCCAAATGGCTCCAACAGATAAAAAAGAAATCACTGCCGCAAAGCTTCCGGACAAAAAAATAAAAAGCAGGAGGGACAAAGCAAATAAAATCTCAAAATTGATATTTCTTTTTTTAAACACTATAGAGCCTCTTGCAGAAACTATGAATATTAACCAGAAATAGTTTTTGGACGGCCCGCTTCTTTATTTTTTTACTTTATTTTTTGTTTTTTTACCAGAAAAAAGGCTATAAAAGGGTGTTGAAATCAATTTATAATTTACAGAATTTACATAATAATTTCAAATTGTTGTGTTGCAAAAGCCTCTGTTTTCGTGTATTATTTTTATTCGCAAAAACAAAAAATTATAAAACAAAAACAGAGGCAATATGC
>NZ_JAUWQB010000095.1 GCF_030611305.1 Desulfobacula sp.
GCATATTGCCTCTGTTTTTGTTTTATAATTTTTTGTTTTTGCGAATAAAAATAATACACGAAAACAGAGGCTTTTGCAACACAACAATTTGAAATTATTATGTAAATTCTGTAAATTATAAATTGATTTCAACACCCTTTAAAGGTAACTTGGCCAGAATATATTCTGACATTTCTTTTGCATAGCTGATTTGACTTTTCTCATGCTTTAATGCGTTGTAGACAGTTTCTTGTTTTATATCTTCCTCTTCACGCCATTGTTTTACACAATTGGCGACATGCGCATCTGCTCCAGCTCCTATTTGATTAAGCATTACATTCCAGCGTCTCATATCTTCTGGATGAAAATATTTTAATAATAAACCACTCTGATAAAATTGAGTGGCAAAAAAGACACCAACGAAATTGTAATCTAATTTCAGATATAAAGAACGACTACCATTTGAAATTGCTTCAATACATTCCTGAACACTTTTCTCACATTTCTCATATAAATTTATATTGTATGCGAGTTCCATCTTTAGATTTTTAACTGTAGAGGTTGTTCGAATTTTTTGTTGCCAAATTTCTTTAATAAAGAAGATAATCAGAGCTCCAATAAAACCAATAAAAGCACCAATACTTGCTGATAATGCAGATTCCCAAAAAGTCATACGTTCTCCTTTAAGTTGTAACGATGAGCTAATCCAGAGCATCCCCTTTGGATGCGATCGGCTTTAGCGGCTTGTTGAAATTAGATAGAGTATCTGCTTCATGTTTATTTTCTATTGTTGTTTTTGCCTTTCCATTTGAAACCACCACGACCAGCCCAATTGCGTTCATGTTGTTCTGGACAAACATAGTAGGTCATGACGGGAATAATTTTTGAAGAACATATGGTAGCCTTATCAATTAATGATAGTAATTCCTTTTCTGACATGTCCTTTGGATGTTTTATTGATTTTCTCGACAAGATTGCCTGCCCTAAGCAATTTTTAGATACAATCGTTACGAATCTTTTACATTTATCTACAGGTATACTACATTCTTTTAATTCTGGACTTCTTTTCTCTACACATGCAAGATTATTAATTGCTGAAATATAATCATTTAAAGTTGCTTCCCAATTATTTTTGTCATCTGCTACTGCTGAACTTAAACCAATTAATAAGAATATCATCGATAGTGTAATAACATTTTTCACATTAACACCTCATCTATTATTTTTTTCTAAACTTAACAAGTAGTTGTGCAGATTTGGATATCATGTAATTTTTAATGATATCGAACCTAATAAACAAAAAAATCTGATCTGTAATTCCATAACAACATCTCTGAAGCCTGTAAAGGCATTTCGACTGATCAACTCTGGTGGAAATATAATTGATTCAGGAAGAATCTGTCGGGATGTTCTTTATTGGAGATACACTTTTCAGCAGTTCAAACCAGAAAAATGCTTTTCTGAAATCTGTTAAATTGTGATCTATATATTATAAAAAACACTATGGGGAAATGTCTTTGATTAATGTTGGCAGGAAATAAAGTTGAACGCTCGGGCTCAACTACTGACTGAAGCATGCCAGCGCTGGAGCCAGTCCGTTGTGCAGACCGCTGTTAGAAAACATTTATATAAACCCGACCACGGCGCCATAAACTATCAGCAGCACTCCAAATACTTGTGTAGAAATTCCACCTACCACTAACTTGTGAAATTGTGTCTCTACCTTATCAATTTGCTTGTCGGTTTTAGTTATTTTTTCGATCAGAGAGGTTTCAGAAACGACGATCTTTTCGTTAAACTTTTTCTCTTTGTCTATCATTATTTGCCTATACTCCTGCATTTGCCTCTCAAGCTCTGCTATTTTCTCCTCGACGATATTGAATTGCATTATTACCGAAATGTCGCTACAGCTACTTTCATTCGAAAGTGAGACCATGAAGTTTCTAGTCACTGGTCTCTTGAGTAGTGGACAACGCTTAAAGCACCCAGTGAACCTTGCCAATAGATTTTTTTGTTCGAATAGCCTAATATTCTTGTATGTAGAATAAAGCACTATCAGACCACCAATAACTTGAAGGGTAGAACCAGCAATCTTGTTGATAACTAAAATCTTATCAGGCGCCAGGACATAAGCACAATAATGCATCCCCACAAGTATGGCAGTAAGCCAAACTGGCCAAAACTCAAGCCACAACCATCTTATCATTTTGATTTTATTCCTCTATTTATGCCTAACCAATAGCGTTTTATCAATAGTCCCGCATTGTAGCAAATGGATGTAATTTTGTACCGACTACAATATTAGTAAACAGTATAATATACAGATCGATATCAAAAAAGAATTCCTTATTCAACAATTTTGTTAGGAGACGTATTCTTCAGAAATCCGATACGGGGCACCTTCTTTGGAATCCAAACATTCCTTGATTGCATTTTCGTTGAAGATGGCAACATTGGTTGCCGTTGGATCCGAAGCGTAATCGCCCATTACGGTCGGATATTCTACAGCATCGAATCCGAACTGTTCCATAAGGTTTCGCAGTAGTTGCGTCGCTACATGTGGACTTGACTGGCCATCTGTGACTTTACGCTCAGCCAGGAGCACGAACTGGTTCAGGGCCGGAAAGTCCTTGCACATGTCCGGCGTAAGTGAGAGGACTTTGATTTGGATTTCTTGAGCCGCAAACCTTTGGACCCAGAAACAATTACCAGGGCTTGTTTGTGAAAGCTCGGCAACTAAAATCATATCCGTCTTTGCAACGTACCAAGCAAGTTCGCCCTCAAGATTGAAACGATTAGCTGACCGTTGAGGCGAGGGTCCAAAATCTGCCGGCGGCACACCGGAGTCATGCGACCTCGCGCGGTATAAGGTTCCTTCCAGACACACGGGCGTGCTTCTCTCCAGTTCATCAGTAATTGCCTTAAGGCCCCTCACTGCCGTGAAGATGTTGTCAGTCGCTTCTCTTGGTGTTCGGAATCGACCAGAAGCGAACTCTCGGTCGAGAAGATTTGTGAGTTGATGCACCTGGTTACCAATGTCGTCAGGATTGTCTGTACTCCATTCGTGAGCACGCCTTGTCTTGCCTCGAGTTAGTTTGATTCCGATCATGATGAATCCTAACAATTAATTATACAAATCTATTTATTTTATAAATTTGAATGATATCAGATCAGATAAATAGAAAATCTGATTCACCCGTTCTGTAACAATATTTCAAAAAGCAGTAAAGATATTTAAAAATAAGTTTTAGTAAAAATATAATTGACTCAGGAAGAATCTGCAAAAGTGTTCTTAATTGGAGAAAAAACACCCTCCTTTAAAATTCCTACACCGAAAATCACAGTACTATAAATTGTGGTGCAAGGCAAATAATCTCCCTAAAAAAAAATCAATTTAGTGGGGTCAAAAATGGTGTCACTTTTTTTTAAAAATGGGAATTCAAAGCTATTTTAAGAATCATTGAGATTTCAAAAAACCCTGCAACGAAGGGCTTGAAGCCATTTCATAAGGTTTTCGAAAAACCTATTTTTCGCCTGCTAAGCGAGTATGGGTGTTATAGTCCATCTAGAGTTCGAATCTCTATTTCTCCGCCACATTTTTATTAAAATTGAATTGCAGTTGTTAAGATCCAAACGTTAATGCCGTGATTCGGACTCTTGATTGAGGCATTTGAGTAGTGCATATATCTGAAGCTTAAATCAAAATCATTGATTTCAAAATTTGAGTTATCGCTTTCACCCCTTTTAAATGAAAGATTCTATTTATTCAACAAAAAACGAGAGTTTTTGTCTGGGGCTTTACAATTACTCGTTTTAAGAACATTCATGGATTGCTGTTTAACAAGCATTAACCCTTGACATAAAATTAAAGGTTGTTTATATCCTTCTAACAATTATGACAAGGAGATAATTTTATTTTTATATAATATTATTTAAAAAAATATGGATTTAAAACAGATACTTAAGAAAAATAAAGCCCCCTTTGTAAAAGAATGGTTCCGGGCAACAATTGATACATATCCTTCGCAAAGCGCAAAAATACTCGGCAAAGATGTCAACCGGTTTGACAATCCGGTTGGTGCGGCTACTCGTGAGACAATTGAAGAGGTCTTTAACCTCATACTAGAAGATTTCAATCAGGAAATGCTTGAAAAGGCGCTTGATCCGGTAATCCGTATCAGGGCGGTACAGGCATTTTCCGCTTCAGAGGCTGTCAGTTTTGTTTTTGCCCTGAAGGTAATTGGCGAAAATATTCTTGATGACAGCCTGATCAGAGAATTTGATAAGATTGTTGATAAGATTGCTCTGGCTTCCTTTAACAAGCTTATGAAATGTAAAGAAGAAATATTCCTTTTAAAGGCCACCGAAAGCAAAAGACGCATTCACAGGGCTTTTGAAAGGGCAGGTTTAGTAGCTGAGCTAACGGAAGAGGATCTCCTTGGCTCTAAAAAATCTTAACATGCGCGACAAAATTTAGGTTTGTCCTGCATAAAATAATAAGGTGGTTATAACATGAATCAAAAGTACTTGATCCCCCTGACAGCTGTTTTTCTGCTTTTTTTAATAGCATACACAGGTGTTGAGGGAGCAGGGCTTCAGTGGTTCTTCGGAATTGTTTTTCCTTATGTAGCGATTATTGCCTTCCTTGCCGGCTTTGTATACAAAGTTCTGGGATGGGCATCTTCTGCTGTCCCGTTCAGGATTCCGACAACCTGCGGGCAACAGAAATCTCTTCCATGGATAAAACAGAACACCATTGACAACCCTGATACTTCAACAGGTGTGTTTGTGCGCATGATTCTTGAAATATTTCTTTTCAGGTCTCTGTTCAGGAACACAAAAGCAGCGTTCAACAGAAATGTTTCAAACAGGCTATCCTATTCCTGGGAAATCTTTCTCTGGATAGGCGCCCTTGCCTTTCATTATTCCTTTTTGGTAGTAGTGTTAAGGCACTTCAGATTTTTTACCTCCCCTGTACCATCCTGTATAACAATGCTGGAGTATATTGACGGGATAGTACAATTAGGACTTCCCGGAATATTCTTATCCGGTGTTGTATTGCTTGCAGCAGCGTTATTCCTGCTTGCAAGGAGAATCTTTGATACCAAAGTGACCTATATTTCCCAGGCGGCTGACTATTTCCCGTTGTTCCTTATCATCGGGATTGCTGCAACCGGTTTAGCCATGAGATACTTTACAAAAGTTGACATTATCGGTATTAAAACGCTTACCATGGGCCTTGCAACCTTCAGCCCGACAATTCCTGAAGGTGTTGGCGGTCTTTTCTATGCCCATCTCTTTCTGGTAAGTATCCTTTTTGCATATTTCCCGGCCAGCAAACTGATGCATATGGGCGGAATCTTTTTAAGCCCGACAAGAAATATGGCAAACAATACCCGTGCAAAAAGACATGTTAACCCCTGGAACTATGATGTGAAAACCCATACATATGAAGAATATGAAGATCACTTCAGAGAAAAAATGATTGAAGCCGGTCTGCCGGTGGATAAGCCATTGGATAAAAAGGAGTAATAAATGTCTGACGAAATAAAACCGGATGAATTATTAGATAAAATAGATTATGGCCCCAGGTCAGGATCCGGGCCAGAATCAGAATCGGACAATTGGATGGATACGACGGCTTCGGTCCAGATCAGACCGGGAATGTACTGCTATGCGGCAAAGGCTGAAAGTGTAGAGACATTGAGCCTGCCCAATGCCAGGCCCTGGAATCCCCTTGAAGATGACTGGAAACTGCCGGATAACTGGCAGGAGATTCTTCACCAGGGAATCAAGGAACGCCTGGAAAAATTTAGAACATTCAAAGTATTCATGGATATATGTGTACGCTGCGGCGCATGTGCGGACAAGTGTCATTTTTTCCTTGGAACGGGTGACCCCAAAAACATGCCTGTCTTAAGAGCCGAGCTTTTAAGATCTGTCTACAGAAACGATTTTACAACTGCCGGAAAAATCCTGCAAAAAATCCCCGGCGGACAAAAACTCAATGGTGCAAGACCATTGACTCTGGATGTGCTCAAGGAATGGTGGTACTACTTTTTCCAGTGTACGGAATGCAGACGCTGCTCCGTATTCTGTCCCTATGGAATAGATACTGCAGAGATCACCATTATGGGACGGGAATTGTTAAACCTTATCGGTCTGAATATTGACTGGATTGCTACACCGGTTTCCAATTGTTTTCAAACAGGGAACCATCTGGGCATCCAGCCCCATGCCTTTAAAGACATGCTGGATTTCTTTGTGGAAGATATTGAAGATGTTACCGGCGTGGATTGTACTCCTCAAATAAATAAAAAAGGTGCTGATATCCTTTTTATCACTCCTTCCGGGGATGTATTTGCAGATCCCGGAACCTATACCTGCGAGGGATACATGATCCTGTTCAAGTACCTCAAAGATAAATATGGACTGGATGTGACCTGGAGTACCTATGCATCAGAAGGTGGTAATTTTGGTTTTTTTACCTCCCATGAGACTATGAAACGATTGAATGCCAAGATGTATGCTGAAGCCAAACGCCTGGGCGTAAAATGGATTATGGGCGGCGAGTGCGGTCATATGTGGCGTGTCATCAATCAGTATATGGATACCATGAACGGCCCTGCCGACTTCCTTGAAGAACCGGTGAACCCCATTACCGGGACCAAATTTGAGAATGCCAAATCCACAAAAATGGTTCACATCACAGAGTTCACAGCCGACCTTATTAAACACGGAAAGCTTGAACTTGATAAAAGCAGGAATGGCAACCGTATCATGACCTTCCATGATTCATGCAACCCTGCAAGGGGAATGGGTCTTCTGGATGAACCCCGGTATATTATTGAAAACTGCTGTGACGAATTTTATGAAATGCCGCCAAACACCATTCGTGAGCTGACATTCTGCTGCGGTTCAGGCGCTGGTCTGAACGCGGGTGAAAATATTGAGCTGAGAATGGCCGGTGGACTGCCAAGAGCCAATGCAGTTAAATATGTTCACGAAAAATTCGGTGTTAACACCCTTGGCACCATCTGTGCAATTGACAGAGCAGCCCTCCCGACTCTTTGTGAATACTGGGTGCCGGAAGTGGAAGTTTATGGGATACATGAACTTGTTGGCAATGCTTTGATCATGCCGGGTGAAAAGAAACGAACAGAAGACTTGAGGTTTGAACCATTACCCGGCGTAGAGGCAGAGGAGGAAGAAGATGAATAAAAGTTATATCATCACGGGACTTGTAATTTTTGTCCTGGCCGTACTCTCACCGTTCTGGTTTAATATGATTACAGACACCCAGGCGGCTCCTGAACCGGAGCTTTTGGGCAAAGCCAAAACAGAGAAAAAGTGCGTGCTTGAAAAATATGAAATGAGAGCCAATCACATGTCTCTCTTGGATGAATGGAGAGATTCGGTTGTAAGGAATGCTGACCGGCAGTACAAAGCTGCCAATGGTCATTCATTTAATATGAGCCTTTCAACAGGTGAAAATTCCTGTCTGGGCTGTCATGAAGATAAAGCGAAATTTTGTGACTCGTGTCATACGTATGCTTCGGTTGATCCCTACTGCTGGGAATGTCACACAAACCCCAAGGAGATTGAATGATGAAAAAGAGCAGAAGAAGCTTTCTTAAAGTAGCGGGTATTGCTGCCGTTGGTTTGGGTGCTGCTCCGGCAATGAACTTTGCTGCATCTGACCTTTCCGGTCCGGTTAAAAGCAGAAATGAAGACGGGCTTTCCGCCCACCGGTGGGGAATGGTGATTGATACCAACAAGATTACGGATGAAGTGGTTGAAAGTATTGTCGAGGCCTGTCATAAAGCCCATAATGTACCCGACTTCAATCATGAAGTGAATGAGGAAAAATTTCCTAATACGCGCCCTGTTAATCACAAACAGGAAGTTAAATGGATATGGGAAGAAGAATTCCACTATGCGTTTCCTGACAAGGAAGATGAATTTCTTGCAGAAAAATTTCATGATCTTCCCTTTCTTGTGACCTGTAACCATTGCAAAAACGCACCCTGTGTTAAAGCCTGTCCGACACAGGCGACGTTCAAAAGAGAAGACGGGATTGTCCTGATGGACTACCACCGCTGTATCGGATGTCGTTTTTGTATGGCAGCCTGTCCCTATGGATCAAGAAATTTTAACTTCAGGGATCCAAGACCGTTTATCGAAGAGACTGTCCCTGACTTTCCCACCCGTTCCAAAGGGGTCGTGGAAAAATGCAATCTTTGCGCTGAACGACTGGCCAAAGGTGAACAGCCCCATTGTGTAGAGGCAAGTGAAGGCGCAATTGTGGTGGGTGACCTTGAAGATCCTGAATCCGAGGTTAGGGCACTTTTAAATGAACATTATACAATCAGACGTAAACAGTCTCTGGGTACTGAACCCTCTGTTTACTATGTCATGTAAGAGGAGCGAGTATGCTTGAAATAGCTATTAAAGGAAGTAAGAATTACTGGTTATGGATAGTTCTTCTGCTCGCTGTAATGGGAGCAGGAGCGGTCGTTTATATTGACCAATTCATGAACGGCCTTATGATCACCGGCATGAGCCGGGATGTATCATGGGGCTTTTATATTGCAAACTTTACCTTTCTTGTGGGTGTTGCCGCAGGAGGGGTCATGGTTGTCATCCCCTATTATCTCCATGATTATGAAAAATTTCACAGGATCACCATTTTAGGAGAATTCCTGGCAGTTGCCGCTCTGATCATGTGTCTTCTTTTTATTGTTGTGGATTTAGGGCAACCCACCCGTATGCTGAATGTGTTGTTATACCCGTCACCCAAGTCAATATTGTTCTATGACATGTTGGTTCTGAACGGTTATCTTTTTTTGAACATCGTCATTGGCTGGAAAATCCTCGAAGCGGAAAGAAATCAGGTGGAACCACCTTTCTGGACAAAACCCTTGATTTATCTTTCCATTCCCTTTGCCATTGGTATTCATACTGTAACAGCCTATCTTTACTGCGGCCTTCCGGGACGCGGATTCTGGCTGACAGCCATTTTGGCACCCAGATTTCTGGCATCGGCATTTGCTGCAGGACCTGCCTTTTTGATCATTCTTTGCTATATTATCAAAAAATTCACCAAGTTTGATCCGGGCTGGGATGCCATGCAGACATTGTCCAAGATTGTCTGTTATGCCATTATTGCCAATCTGTTCTTCTTTTTGTGTGAAGTCTTTGTTGTCTACTATTCTAATATTCCCGGACATAAGTCCCATATCCAGTATCTGCTGTTTGGATACCACGGATACAATGCACTTGTGCCCTGGATGTGGACCAGTCTGACACTCATGGCAACAGGAGCCGTTTTCCTTTTGATTCCACAATTGAGAAGCAACAAAACCCTGTTGCCGGTCACCTGTGCCATGATCGTTATCGGGGCATGGATTGATAAGGGCCTGGGTATGATCTCTGGCGGGTTTGTGCCTTCTCCTTTGCACCATGTAACAGAGTACGCACCCACAGGGCCGGAAATCATGATTACCCTGGCGGTTTATGCCACGGGCTTCTTGGTTTTGACCATTCTTTACAAACTTGCAACGCAAGTTAAAGAAGAGGTTCGCGGATAGTTTGACCATTGGGGACAGATTTTATAATCTGCCCCCTTATTTTTGATCTTTATTCAGGGGAGTTTCTTTGATGGAACTCCCCTGTTTTTTATTCAATGACAGGCCGTGATTCATCAAACGATTGAACTCCTTATCAAAGAATGATAATTTCTTCTTCAATGACAGAACAACAAAAAACTTGTGCTCTACAAACTAATGATTCTTTTTTAGAACAAAAAAAGAATCAACTCTTAGTTGCAGTGTACGATACTGATTATCAGGCTGCCGAACAAATCTACTATGATATTCTCAGAGATACTGAAGCCAATTCAGAGTTCAATGAAAATACGGAAAAACTATTAAACCAGATACAGACCATCTTTAAAAAATTCAAACCTGCCCTTTTAAAGCATTGCACACCAAGGATCAAGGAATGCAATGACCGCCTTAAACACTTAATTTTAGCTGCCGCCAAACAATCCTCTGGCAATATCCGGCATGTGGATTTTCAGACATGGGAAGAAAAACTTGATTTAGACCATTGTCAGAAAGATTTGCTGTACAAAACAGCCATGACCTTTCAGTTGACCTGTGGGTGCAGTAATTTTTGCAGGCGGTGCAATGAATGGGCTTTACCAAAGGTAAGGTCGCATTTTTCCTATAAAGCCATCCTGAAAATTCTAAGCCATATGGAAAATCAACAAAATGATGAAATTTCCCTTTACGGTGCTTCCGATCCTCTGGATTGGAAACAGGATGACAAAACCATATCCGACATTATTGATTATCTGGGAAACTTGCCGATTGAATACAGCATTTTAACAAAGGTTCCAAAAAGGAAAGAACAGTTGTTAAAAAAGCTCTTAAAAATGGACTCAAACCTTTCTGTCAGCATCACTTCGAAAAATAAAGCCCGCATCAAAAAAATCGAACAGGAGCTTGGGAAGCCCATCAGCAAGCAGCATGACCTGGACGAACTGTTGATTCCTGCAGGACTTGACGAAGACTTTATTTCCATCAAGCCGTCAATAACCGATGGATATGGTACGGAAATAACACCCGACGGAGCTTTTATCATTATTCCCACTTTTACCAGCGCATTATATCCTTTTGGGCACAAAAAAATCCGGGTTACATCAACAACAAACTTTTTTCCGGTAAAAAAAACCGGCCGGAAGGCTCTTCTTGTGGATTATTTCAAACCCCTTGAAGGGTATGGCCTGAATAAAAACCGATATCATTTAGATCGCTTACTGGATGTACAAATAGAATCCATCATCCTTGATAATGGGTCAGACGAATTGACACCGCCGGGAATGAGAAGCCTTAAAGAGTATCTTTCCATATTTGAAGAAAAAGCAAGGTTTCAAAGGAAAAGAATGACGCCGACTGTACTGAAACGGTTAAAAAGACAATTTATTTCAAAGACTGCTTTCAAAGACCTGTCAACCAAAAACAAAGAATTCTATTTAAAAAAGATAAAGGCTCATCTGAATTTGTGTAAAAAAGCAGGCTGCCTGTCGTCAAAACTGTCTGCTGTCTCTTTTTTTCTTGGCTCCATATCTTACTATGTACAAAAAAATGCAATTAAAATAAAAATGATGCAATTTCTTTTAAAAGATGAGATAAAGACTCTCTCCGATACATACACTAACTTGGTTGCTCATAGATCCCCTGAAGATCTTTTAACCGACTCTGATATTGATTCTTTTGATATTTTCAGGTGTTACATTTTCTGTCTGCTTAACAACTCCACTGATAGTATCATGCTTAAATTTATTAAAACCTATCCATCAGCATTCGACCCTGTTGCCGACATCTTCGTTCAATAGTTCGTCGCCATATTAAAATTTTGGTAAAATTGATTTTATAGTTGACTTTATGGCTGTAAATTTCTGATACATATGATACATACCTTTTTATGCATAGACTGTCTGATAAAAATAAAATAAGTGGAAAAATATTTTTTCTGTATTAAATTATTTATTCTAAGGTACTTGATTTAATTTATTAATAAAAAAATAAGTGTACATAAATAAAATGATGCGATTAAAGAAAAATACAGCAAAGATGCTGTCAGGAATAATTCTGGCTTTTCTTGGGATGGTTTTATCTGGATGTGCTTATTCCGAAATTGTCACGAAAGACCTTCTCAATATACCCATGGTCCAAACAAAAAATATTAATAATGTGCGGGTTACCGTATACGGAATTTCTTTCGAGCGATTGGATACTGTAATAAGGATAAAAAAATTCGGCATACAACATTTAAATAAAAATACAACTGAAGTTAGCCATGGACTTTCATATGCATTAGAATACAATGAAATCAGCAGCTCTACAGCATTGGAATTGAAAATGATTTTAAGACGGCATCATTTTGACTCACAAAAACAATTCCAAATAGAGTACTCATCTGCTGAACCTATATTACCAAATAGCGACTTTAGGGCAATACCCAAAGAAATAGGACAGGAATTGTTCTTTTTAGCTCAAAAAACAAATCTTAATGACCACGAACCTTTTGAATGGCCGCTATCAAATTAGTTGCCGTTAAGTTGATCTTACCTTGGTATTGTGGGCACATAGCAAAGCTCATCTTTATAATTTTATCGAAGTGAGAGGCTTTACTTTTATCACTATTGAAATATATAAATTCATAGCAAATACCAAATGCATAAAATCTGGTATCTATATCAATTGAAAATTTTGAAATACAGCAATTCTCGGTGAGGATTTTTTTCATGCGTCAGTATGGTTTTCCATTAAAAGGTAAATATTTTTTTCGTAAACTATTGCCCAAATCTCACGCAAGTTATTGATATTACAGGAGAAAAAATAAGTCTAGACTTTGTCT
>NZ_JAUWQB010000084.1 GCF_030611305.1 Desulfobacula sp.
GCATATTGCCTCTGTTTTTGTTTTATAATTTTTTGTTTTTGCGAATAAAAATAATACACGAAAACAGAGGCTTTTGCAACACAACAATCTGAAATTATTATGTAAATTATGTAAATTATAAATTGATTTCAACACCCTTTATTAGTATAAAAATAAATTTGTGAATAATATTCTCAGATAGTTATTTAATTTATTGTATCAAAAGAATCATTCACATTTGGAATCCTGTCCAAAATTTTATCTTAATCTTTTTTATTTGAATTTAAAATTTCAAATTAACAATAAACTTATTAAAAAAAATCTAAAAAAACAAACTGTTGATAAAAATAACAATATATACATAATATTTATGTATTAATACTTGACATACATAAATATTATGTATATATTAAACATCGAAAATAAAAATTATTCTTCAAAGGGGGAACGATGACTAAAAAAATCACTATCAGCATTCCAGACGAACTACATCAAATGCTTTCTGAATTTAGAGGTTATATTAATATCTCGAACGTTTGTGCTGAATCACTAAAAATGAAAATGGATCAAATTGAAGGGTGTGTACGACAAGCTAAAAAAAGATTTGAAATTTTAATCACCTCTGAAGCATGTAAATTAGCATATGAAGATGGAATGAATTGGGCGGGATATCATGCAAACCCCGTAGAATTAGCTATTGTATGTAATTGGACTAACGGGTGGTTATCAAATGATCCTCAAGCTCAAGAAACAATAGATCTCTTAGAAGAGAATAACGAAAAAATAAATAAAATTCTGTCCGGATATACAACTGGATATGAGTATATTTTCAGCGAATCTTTTATTTCTAGAGGAATAGTTAGTTACCCAATTGATTATGATGATGTGGATATTGTTAAAATTGCTGTTGCATTTTCACAGGGAGCTCAAATTATCTGGAATAGGGTTAAAAATAAATTGATACCAAAACTCATCAATTCAAATGATTAAAAAAGGGAGATTCATCATGAAAAAATCAAATCATGCAAAAAAAAGATGCCAACAAAGAGGTGTTAGAAGCAGTCAAGTTGAATTAATACTTAAATATGGAATTTTAGAATATAAGCGAGGTGCCTATGAATGCTATATCCCTAAAAATATATTCGGACAAATCATTTCAGATTTTAAAAAAAGGATTCAAGATTTAGAAAATATATCACGAGCTAATAAAACACTAATTTTGAATGAAGGAACAATTATTACAGCATATAACAAAGGTAAATTTTAATAATTGGAGTATAAAAAATGGCTAAGAATTATCAACTCATCCCTGGAGAAAATAACAATTGGGAAGTGGCAATTTTTCTATTAATTGACCATCTCTATACACCGAGCACTCAAGTATTACATATTGAATTTTCCAGGGTAGATATGCATTCTTCTATTAATGCATTAGATTTTATTGAAAAATTACTTGGTCCTATAGACTATGTGGTCGATAAAACATTAAGCAATTCAATAAGTAGTGCCATTACAAGACTTGAACGGAACGGATATTTAAAGTGTGAGGATGGTCAATGTATTTTGACGAATAATGGTTTTAATAGATTACAAGAAATAAAAGGCAAATACGTAAAAACTAATAAAGAACCAATTGGATTAAACAAAGAATTGATCGAAGCAGTGATCAAAGCAAATAAAAAAATCGAAAAAGCGATTAAAGACTCTAAAGATCTATCTGAGGATCAAAAAAAAGAGATTTTAAAAAAAATAAATGAAGTGTAATCAAAATAAACGAACTGGGTATCGGCATCTTTAACATTTCACACTGCGGATTATGTTTATAACGAAATCCCCGCAATGCTGGTATCAGGGGAGCAGACTATTACTAACAGTCCGGGCTCTTTCGCATCATAGCAAGACACAACATTGATTTTTAGAATTTCGTTATCATCCTGGATTTACTCTGATAAAAACCAATGAGTATGGAGATCAGGGCGGCAAATGTGCAGAACCCTGATATCAGGCAGATGGGTAACAGCCCGAAATTTGACCAGATGATACCGCCCAGGAAGGCTCCCGCGACCCGCCCGATTCCGGCAACGGCAAAAAATGCGGACATAGTGGATGCTCTTAATTCCGGCACCAGTTCGGTTGATAAACTCATGGAGGTGACAATGGTAAATTCAAAGGTGAAAAAAACAAGGAAAAGCCCTGCCAGAACATAACTTAAGCCGATATCCAGAACCGGTAAAAGAAAATAGGCCCCGGTACACAGGGATACGCCGATGACGATGGATTTTTTTAATCCGATCCTGTCAGAGAAAAAGACGGTACAGCCCTCACCCAGAATTTCGGAAAGCCCGATTAAGATAGTTCCAAAACCAATGGCTACCAGAGAAAGGTTGTAGGACTGTTCCAGCCATGCCCCGTAAATTACAAAAAGATTGTCATTGGCAAGGGACATGAAAAACACAAAGGATAAAATGCTCAAGACTTTTCTGTCTTTAATAATGGTTTTCCAGTTTGACATCATCGGTGTTCTATCTTCAGATGGTATGGTATTCTTTTTATCCTTTGGCATGATTTTCAATATGATGAAAAAACAGACAAGGGAAAATCCACTGATAATGAAAAAAGGTGTATGCCAGGAAAATCGTTCAATGACAACACCGGCTAACGGGATACCGATTAAAGTCGATCCTGCCCAGGCAAGTTCGGTGATTCCGATAATTTGTCCTCGTTTTTCAAAGGGGACAAAATTACTGATAAAGGCCTGGAGGCTGGGATCAAATATGCTTTTGGCAAGCCCGGCAAGGAAAAGGCAGATCACCAGGACGGAATAAACCGGGATCAAACCCACGGCAAAGGTGCCAATGGTCAGCACCCCCAGAGACAACAACATTAAGATTCTATATCCGTATTTGTCGGCAAAGCTGGCCCCAACAGGCCCGAATAAGGATGTGGCCTGGTTGATGGCAATGACGGATGTGATGGCGGAAAGTTCTACATTCAGGCCCCGTGCGAACTCAGGTGCAAAAGGATAAATCAGTCTTCGGGTAATATTAAATAAGAATTTGCTAAAGGTTGTGACGGTGATAAACTCTGCAAATTTTTTTGGATTGTTTGTCATAGGATTTTAATGAACCCGGTTACAGATTTCCAAGAAGCATGAATTTGTCAAAGATCAGTAGAAGACCGATCACAATTAAAAGGATACCGGAAATTTTATTGATTACCCCGATAAATTTCGTTGCCCGTTTCATGATTTCAAGAAGGGAATTGATGAAAAAGGACATGATAAGAAACGGGATGGCAAGACCGGCAGAGTATATGGCTAAAAGAGAGACTCCTTCAAGAACCGTATCCTGGTTTCCGGCAACAATCAGAATTGACCCCAGCATGGGGCCGATACAGGGGCTCCATCCGGCACCAAAGGCCATACCGATAACAAAGGTACCCATCAGATGGAATGGTTTTTTCTTAACATGGATTCTTTTCTCAAAATTAAATCCCTTGATGTTGATAACTCCCAGAAGGTGAAGCCCGAAAACAAGAATAATGCCGCCACCCATATATCTGATAACCCAGGAGTATTTGGACGCAAACCCGCCCAGGAAAGATGCAGAAGCCCCGAAAAGAATAAAAATAAAGGAAAAACCCGCCACGTAAAAAAGGGTGGACAAGATAACTTTTTGTCGGGTTTCTTTTTTGTCTTCAGTCAGTTCATCAAGTGACAAGCCAGTAATAAAAGAGAAATATGCCGGTATCAGAGGCAGAATACAGGGAGAAAAAAAAGAGAGCAGTCCTGCAAAAAGAGCGGCCGGGTAGGTTATGGTTTCAGCAAACACGATATTATCCTTATTTTTGATTGTGTTTTTTAATGTCTTAACCTATTCATTTTTCTTTGTCTATCAAGACTATCCATATATTATTTTATTGAATAAATATCCAGTATGGTTATACTCAGTATGATATCAATAAAAAAGAGGGATATATGATCATTATTGCTACCCATAAGGGATCGGATTTTGATGCATTGGCATCCCTGGTAGCAGCAAGCTTGCTTTACCCCGGCTCCAAACCTGTGTTACCAATGTCAATTAATGCAAATTTAAAAGCTTTCTTATCTATTCATAAAGATACGTTTAATTTCTACTCTCCCAAAGATATTATTTTTGAGCAGGTAAAAACTCTTGTTGTTGTGGATACACATTCCTGGAGCCGTCTGGAAGGAATGGAGCCCTTAAAAGACAGACAAGACCTTGAGATTATTGTGTGGGACCATCATTCTGAAGGTGATATTGAAACCGACCAGAAAAATATCAGTGAAACAGGGGCTGCTGTTACCATTCTGGTGAAAGAGATTGAAAGACAAAGAAAACTGATCACCCCGATCCAGGCCACGCTTTTTTTGATGGGATTGTATGAAGATACCGGAAATCTCACATTCCCGTCAACTTTGTCAGATGATGCATATGCTGCCGGGTTTCTTCTTGACAGAAAAGCAGATCTGCATATTCTTTCCACTTTTTTACGGCAGGCGTATGGGAAAAAGCAGAAAGATATCCTCTTTCATATGATACAGAAAGCCGAAAGAAGGGAAGTCGGTGGGTTTACCATCAGTATTGCCAAGATGGAAATAGGGGAACGAATCCAGAATCTTGCCATGGTCCTTCAGATGTATCGGGAAATTGTCAATGTGGATGCTGCATTCGGAATTTTCAAAGATGTTGAACGAAATAAGTGTATGGTTATCGGCAGAAGTAATATAGATGAAATCAATATCGGCCTTTTAATGCGAAGCGTAGGCGGCGGCGGCCATCCGGGAGCCGGATCTGCCCTGCTAAAAGATGTTAACCCGGATATAATAGAAAAAATGTTAGTTGAGCTTATTTCAGGGAATCAGCATTCTTCTGTGATGTTGTCGGATATCATGTCCTATCCAGTGGTCTCTGTGAGTGAGGATACAATGGTTGAAGAAGTGGCCATGATTTTAAGAGATTTGGGGTGCACAGGTGTGCCTATTGTGGATAATGATGAGCATATTGTCGGGGTGATCTCCCGACGGGATTTTAAGAAAGTTAGAAAATCAAATCACATGCAGTCGCCCATAAAAGCATTCATGAGCAGGAATGTTGTGACCATGCACCAAGGCAAAAGTGCCATAGAAGCAGCCAGATTGATGATAAAACATGATGTCGGACGTATCCCTGTCATGAAAGCTGATAAAATTGTCGGGATCGTTACCCGGTCAGATGTAATGATGTATTTTTATGATTTGCTGCCGGATTAACATAGGTTTTGTTATAAATTAAGTTTTCTTTTTGCTTTAACAGCAAGTTTTTCCCTGAATATTTTTGAGTTGTGCCGGATGTCCACCGGGAACGCCTTTTCAATAAAAATATGTTCGATACTAGCTGTTAGCGGGTTTGATTTCGCAAGGTCTAAAAGCTCTTTGATAAAGACTTTTTTATTGCTTATTTTTGAACAGGGTTCAATAAACACAACCGGTGTCTGCATGTTTCTCGGGCCTGCGCCTGCAAGGGCGCTTCTGAACACCTTTTCATGATTGTTGAAAATGGCTTCAACAGGGATAGTGAAAAGTGTTTCATCCTGGGTGATGACCCTGTGGTTTTTTCTTCCGCAAAACCATAGTCGCCCCTTTGAATCCTTCCATCCAAGGTCGCCCATCCTATGCCAGACTTTGCCGTCCGTATCAGGGATTTTAGCCAGTAGATTTGCTTCGCGGTTGTTAAAATAGTGCTCTGTCACAAGGCCTGCTTTTACTATTATTTCTCCTACCTGGTTTTCAGGCACTTTGAGTTTGTCATGGAGCTGGGTGATGGGATCATCACTGATTTTAATAAGTTTGACACGGGTGTTGCAAATGGGTCGGCCGATACACATCCCAAATCCCTGCTCGGAAAGTTTTTTGGTCTCTGCCAGGATTTCATTGGATCCAATGGATATGATAGGGACAGCCTCAGTCGCACCATAGGGGGTATGAATCTGGGCATGGCCAGACAACAGGGTTGAAAATTGTTCTATATTGGCCGGTGTTACCGGTGCGCCTGCAGATATCACACGTCTTAAAGAGGGCAGTTTGATGTGGTTCTCCTTACCGAATTTGCCCACCCGGTTTAAGAGAGCTGGGGAGGCAAACATATTGGTGACACCGTGGTTTTCAACTGCTTCAATGATTTTTCTCGGGTCCACCAGGGCCGGTTTGGTCGGGTCCATATCAGGAATGACGGCTGTCATGCCAAGGATCGGATCAAAAAGGGCAAACAAGGGAAAGGTCGGTAGATCAATTTCATCCGGATCGATCTGAAAATGTTCCTGGATCTGTTTAATCTGGGCCTCAAAGTTTCCATGGGTATAGACGACGCCCTTGGCAGGGCCGGTTGACCCTGTGGTAAATACAATGGCTGCGGTTTCATCTCTTGTCGTCCGGGCTTTTGGATAAGGTTCATCTGTCTGCATCATGAGCTGGTCAAGGGTATATCCTCCCCAGAACCATCTTTTGCCAACCGTAACCCAGTGCTTAACCGATTTAAAAAAGCCGGGTTTCAGTTTTCGTAAAATATGGGCTTTTTCAATACCGATAAAGGCTTTGGGTTTACCTTGCTCCAGGCATTGAAGCATCCTGTCAATTCCCATTCCCGGATCAACAACAACGGGCACGGCACCGACCTTGAACATGGCAAATATGGTGATAAAAAATTCCATACCGGGCGGTACCATCAGAATCGTCCGGGTTCCTTTGATAATGCCGATTTTTTCAAGGCCAAAGGCAAGAGCGTCCGATTCGGTTTCAAGTTGGGTAAATGTCATCTGGCTGTAGAGTACCCTGCCGTTCTTGTCTCTTCCGGAAGGACAAACAACCGCTCTTTTGTGGGGATATTTTTCTTGTATTTTTTTCAGACCCAGTGAGATATTTGCATAAGTTGTCATAAAAATTTCTTTATTTTTTTAAAAACGTTTCGATCAGACGGGCTGTTTCTTCTGGCTTGTCTTCAAACAGGTAATGGCCTGCATCATGAAAAACATGGGTGACAGCCCTTGGAAATCTTCGCCTGAATTCATTTAAAAATTCCAGATCAAAAACAAAATCTTTTGCTCCCCATAAAAACATTAAAGCGGATTCATCAAGTTGTTTAAGATGCTGATCCACGTGATCGACGATTGCGTAGCTTCGATCTTTTTCACTTATTGGTATGTCCTGGACAAATTTTAAGGTCGCAACTCTATTTTTCCATGAATTATAAGGTTCAACAAGACCTTTTTTGACTTTTGAGGGTATTTTTTTTTCACTGCCAAGATAGAGAGCACCTTTTGCAAACACGTTAAGTCCAAGTACAGCAGGGACTGCAAAGATCCTGATGGTCTTGATGAGCCATAAGAGGAATGGAAATTGCTTTTCTTCCGGCAGAAAAAATCCCGAAGTATTGGTAATAATAATTTTGTCAATCCTGTTAATGTGGTTAACTGCCCAGGCAAGGCCGATCATGCCGCCCCAGTCATGGAGAACCAGGCTTATTTTTTCATTAATATTCAAGTGGCGAATCAGGGTGTCAAGGTCTTTTATCCGGGATTCAAGGGTGTAATGGTATGCTTCCGCAGTTGGTTTGTCCGATAAACCGCATCCGATATGATCGGGTGCAATGGTACGGAAATCAGGTGAAAGGGTTTGGATCAGGTGCCTGTAATAAAACGACCAGGTGGGGTTACCGTGAACCATGATGACGGGTTTGCCTTCTCCCTCGTCAATATAGTGAAGATCGTGTCCGTTGATATTCATGAAGTTGGATTCAAAGGGGTAGAGGGCTTCAAATTTTTTTGTAGAAGTCAGTTTATTATTAATCAGTCTTTCTACCATTCAACACCTAAAAAATAGCAGTTCAGGCCTGATCCGACACCGATAAAGGCCACAAAATCTCCGGGCTGCAAAAATCCTCTCTCATCTGCTATGGCTGCCGTGATGGGAAGTGAAACCGTTCCCACATTGCCTAAAAACGGATAGGTGCAAAAATCCTTTTGTATATCCACGTTCAAGGCCTGGTAAAATTTTTGGTGGTGAAAGGACCCGACCTGGTGTCCGATAAATTTATCCGGTTTGTCCCGGGGAAGATCAAATTCTTTTTTAAATTCTTCAAATGTTTTTTTAGCAAGGATAAGGCCATGTTCGAGAACTTCCTGAGCCCTGGTTCTCATGATGACTTTTGAACCCGTGGGCATGCCTTTTTGTTCAAATCCCCAATTGCAGAGTCTGTGATGCTCAATGGCATTTTTTACCACCCCGCCTTTAATGGCATGTTTTCTATTATCCGGGTTGCCGATGGTACCGTCCGTCAGCAGTACAGCAACAGCCCCGGAACCACCGGTCATTGTGGCAATAGCATCTTTATAAAATTCAATGTTTTTATGGGTGTTGATTTCATTAATGGTTGAATCAACAATTTGCCGAGCTGTTTCACAGGAGACCACAAGGCCTGCTTTAATATTGCCAAGCTCTATTTCATTGGCTACATGGACAATCCCTGTTATCACACCTAAACAGGCACTTTTAACATCATAAATATGGGCATCCTCACCCATATTCAACTGGTCGGCTACGGCACAGGATGTAGCCGGTTCAAATCCGTCCTGGCCGACCCCGCAATATACAAGGGCACCGATCTTGTCGGGCGATATGTCGGCTTCATCAAGGGCTCTTTGTCCGGCAATGGCGGCATGTTCGGCTAAGGTATGATCTTCATCCCAGTATCTTCTCTCCTTAATACCGGTTAAGGCTTCAATCTGTCCGGGTCCAAACCCCATCTTCTGAAAGAAAGGAGCCAGTTTTTTTTCCAGTTCTTTAGTTGTTACAATATTGGGGGCAAGTTCATATCCAAAGGATTCTATAAACACGTTTGAATATTTCATTGTTTTCTCCAAAAAGATTCTAACTCGCTCTTTGTCAGGCCCACGATTTTTATTCCCATGTTTTTGTACAGGACAATTCTTAAATCATCGGAAAACATGTGCGCATCAGCTATTACATATGGTTCCGGGGCATACCCCATCTCTTTTATTTCTATTTCATACCGGGCTTTTTTTGTGTCAGGTGTCACAGGTCCCCGGCATTTTAAATCACTCTCATTGTTTGGAATAACATCATAAAAGACATCATCCCGGTCACTTACCCAGCCCATTTTCTGGGTAAAGATCCTTAAGGCATGGGCACAGCATTCATACATCAGGGTGCCCGGCATGACCTTGTCATCAATAAAATGGCACGTTAGAAACCAGTCATCCGGGTGGATATCTGCCTCGGCAATAATGGATCCAAGACAAAACCGTCCGCCTGTGGGATCAAACTCAAGAACCCTGTCAATAAGGTGCATCCTGCCGCCGGGAAGCTTTAGATGTTTTCCAAGTGATATCTGCTCAAAATTTTTTCCAAAGGCTTTCCCAAGATCTCCCTGTCTTAGAGCCTCAATCTTTTCATCTGGAAAGTTCTGTTCTTTAACCGGAACCAGGGGGGAAAATTTAAAATCAGGGCTTATCTGTTTTAATTCTTCTGTCTTTAAAATAATACCGCCTGAAGTTTCAACCTCTTGTTCCGTAAAAAAACCAGCGCATCCGTCCCGCATGGAAATCAGCAATTGGTCGTTAATATACCCTTTATAATGGAAAAAGAACAGATATACATCCCCTTGTTTTAAAAACCGGTCAATTTCAATGTGGTACTCAATGGTTTCTCCGGGTTCGGGCAATGTCCTGTGAAAGGTGACCCTGGCATCCAGGAGCCTGTATTTTCTGGTGCCCTTGATGACATGGTCGATGCCTAACCAGGCGCATAAAAAAAGATCTGCCTGACCTGCTTCAATAGAGATGGAAACAGGGGCTTTCCCGCCGTCCAGATACCAGGCATTCTCCCTGACATCGTGCTGGGTAATGATTTTGCCCGAGGTTAAAGACAGCATTTCGCCCTGAATATCCATGATTCTGTCCACCAGCATCAATGGTTCATCCGGCAGTCTCACCCTGACAGGATAGGTATCTATAATCTCAAATTTTTTTCCAAGTACATGCCCGGCTTTTCCAATGGCATACTCAAGGCACTGGTCTCTGTCCAGGAAAGGGGGCTTTACAGCAGGAACTTCTATGTCAGCTATCGGGTGTCCATCTGTATCTTGTATAATGCTGCCTGCAAGCCGGGTCAGGGTTTCAAACTGTTTTTCAAGAAGCCTCATGTTTTCTTTTGAAAATTCAAGAAATTTTTCATGGGCATTGGATGTTGCAAGGCTGCCTCTGGCAATCAAAGCCGGATCAAGATTGAGGGTATCCTGCTGAGTTTGATTTTCCTGGCCGTTTCCTTCAAGGATCACATGGGAACAGGCACCATCCAGAGTGATGGATGCAACACAGGCCTTTTGTACCGTTTTATTCGAAGGCATCAGCCTGTAATTCAGGCAAAGCGCTGTCTTGATAACGGAGAATAAGGCGGATGCACCTCTGGTGTTTCCGAGGACAGAAGATGTTGATGTGACATGGCAGGGGGAAATGCCCGGTTCTTTTGAATAAAGCGTGTTTAACACGTTGGTTTCAGTTGCATCATCTTCTTTTATCCCTGACAAGCTTGCTTCATAAAGACAGATTTCCTTTAATGATGTTTTTGAATCTTTAAGGGCATTTTCAAGGGATTGGGTATAAAGGGTTTCCGATAGTGTCGAATCCTGATCTGTTTCACCGGGGATAGCACCGCTGCTTGCACCTGCCACACCCGTGATGACACCATAAATCCTGTCGCCGTCTTCAATGGCCTGATCCAGCCGTTTTAAAACAATGGCACAAGCCCCCTCAGACGGCAGGATTGCTCCGGTATGGGGTTTGGCTATATCGTTGAGGGCAAATTGCCGGATATCCCCTGCAAGGTCAACACAGCCACAGATAAAGACATCAGTTTCATGGGCGCTTAAGGAATGAACAGCAGTTTCAATGGCCTTGATGCCGGAAGCCGCTCCGGCAGACAGGGTGAAACAGGGCCCTCCAAGCTTGAATTCCCTTGCCACACGAGATGCCACAATTCCGCCAAGGGCGCCCAGTGTCCGGTTAAAGGTCAACGGCGGAGAAAGGGTGCCTTTTTGCTCCTCATCCAGATGATTGATTTTCCAGCGAAGATGAAAATCAGTGGCACCATAATCAAATTCAATTCCAATGGCACAACCGATATGATCCCTTTGCGGTTCGCCTTCTAATGGCCTTGGATTGATCTTTGCGTTTTCTAAAGCCCCTTTGGCTGCTTTAAGAAGAATAATATGCTGGGGCAGGATATCATCCATTTGATTGGGGGGGATATGAAATTCGCCTGGCCGGGTTGACAGATGATCCAAATAAAATCCCGGCTTTTCCTCAAAAGCCTGAGACCGGGTTCTTTTCCACCTTGATCCCGGGAGCTCAGGACTTAAGCGTGCTTTGTCAAACAAAAGATCCTTAAACCGGGACAGGGAGTGACAATCCTTTGCAATGGTTTCCATGCCGATAATGGCACAGGAAATCTTTTTCAACGTCTTTTTTTTATCGATATTTTTTACAATATGACAGGTCGAAGTTTTTTTAAATTCTTCAACAAGAAGATGGGCATTGATACCGCCAAACCCAAAAGCGCTGATTCCGGCCTTTCTTGTTGAATGGAGGGATTCAGGGTTCCAGTCTTCAACCTCGGTTTGAACCTTGATATTACTCTCATTTAGAAGACTTTTGGAGGAAGGCGCTGAATAATTTAGCGACGGTGGCAAAAATCCTTCATTCATTGAAAGAACAGTTTTTATAAATCCTGCTGCGCCTGCTGCTGTTAGAAGATGGCCGGTCATTGATTTGACAGATCCTATGGAAAATTGTTTATCCGGACAGTCAAATGCATCAAGCAATGCATGTATGCTGGACAATTCCACCTGATCCCCCACAGGAGTGCCTGATCCGTGGCATTCCATGTACTGGATGTCTAAAGGGGACCACGATGCCTGTTTATACGCCTGGATCATGGCCCGAACCTGGCCTTCTTTCGCTGGTCCCACAAGGGTTCCTTCAATATCATTGGATACCCCGGCGCCAGTAATGACGGCATGGATCTTATCACCAGAGTTTATGGCATCTTGAAGCCGTTTCAACACAACAATACCGGTTCCTTCTCCTACAACAAGTCCGTCGGCATCCTTATCAAAGGGAGAACATCTGCCCGAGGGTGACAATGCCTGCAGCTGTGTAAACCCGATCTGGGTATAAAGGGAATCCGGCCTGGAAACACCACCGGCCACCATGATGTCAGCCTTCTTTAAATGGAGGTGTTCACAGGCAAGTTTGATGGAATATAAAGAGGATGCACAGGCCGCATCAAGGGTAAAGCATCCGCCCTCAAACCCCATGGCTCTTGCAAGAATCGCAGCCGGAAGCGACACTACTCCGGCGCTTGAAAAATCCTTTGGAACGACTCCTTTATAATTTTTATTGCAAAGTATCTGCCAGGAAATCAGAGAGGATGTGTCAGTGGGAAGGGCGATGGCAGCCAAAATAACCCCGGTTCGTTTTTTGTCTTCTTTTGTATGGGAACATTGTAAAAAAGCATCTCTTCCCGCATGCAGAACAAGTTGATGCAATGGATCAAGATCTGATAAAAGATTCTTATCCACAAGAAAACCATCAGGATTAAAATGGAAATTTTCAATGAGACCGGCTTTGTTGGTGACCGCCTTGTCAGGAAGCGTCTGGTGCGAGATAAAATCGTTGACAGGCCCTATCCATCGATGAGCCGGAACAGGGATAACCGATTCTTTTTTATGGATGATATTGTCAAGGAATTGTCGGGTATCCAGAGCTTGGGGAAATACCCCGGCCATACCGACGACAGCTATTTTACCTATCCTTTTTAGAGTATGGTTTATTTTACGGGTTCTCATAAGGGTTCATATAATTTAGAAACCGGCTGATTTCAAGAAAGCTTTGTAAAATTTGTGTAAAATTCAGATTCAGGAATAAATAAGAAAAAAGCCTTGTATAATGGATTTTGCCAAAAGCCACACCGTTATAACAACAAAGAAAATGGCTAATGATCTATCAAAAACAGTTTCTTTTCTTTTTTCATTATATCCCAACAGCCAGCCCAAAAAGATACCGGCAAACAATCCGCCGGCATGACCCCAATTATTAATATTGGGCATTAGAAAACCGATCAGGACAAGAGTAACAACCCAGCCCGAGGTCTGTTTGTACACCAGCTGTCCCCATTGCCCGCCCCTTGATTTGCCGAAATAGAGCGCTGCTCCGATCAGTCCGCAAAGCCCTGATGAAGCGCCAATGGTCAGATAAACATTGCCAATATAGGACAAGAAAAACCCTGCACTACCTGCCAGCGTATAGATGGAAAACATTCGAAACAGGCCGAATTCCTTCATAACCAGTGGTGCAATGGCTTTCAGAGCCATCATGTTAAACAGAACATGGAGAAGCCCTCCGTGAAGCCAGTTGGCTGTAATCAGGGACCACCACGCCCCAAATTTAACAATGGGAAGCCGGCCCGAGGCGCCAAGAAAATTTAATACATCCAGAGACGGGGTAAAGGCATAAAACGGATTAAGGGTCAGGATCATGTTTTTGCCACTGTAAATCAGGCTGACAATAAACATGATAACATTGGTATAAATTATTGCTTTCAGGACAACAGCGGGTGTAAGAAAAGAACCGTGTGTTTTATAGTGTGCCATAATTGTCCGGGGTTATAAGGTGTATCCTTGTCAAAGTCAATATGGTTATTTTCAAAAATTATAACTTGAAAATAAACAATAATAGGGTAAAATCAACTTTCAAATTAAATAATGATGAGGTATTGAGATGAGTCTGCTTTCTATTTTCAGTCTGGCCATGGCATTATTTGTCCTTGGGGTAACACCGGGTCCAGGTATGTTTGCCACGATTTCAAGATCCCTTGCATCAGGCTTTGTCCCGTCCCTTGGAGTGGTTGCAGGAATTGTCACCGGTGATATTATTTTTCTGGTGTTTGCTATCCTGGGGTTGTCTTTCATTTCACAGGCCCTGGGCAATTTTTTTGTGGTAGTCAAGATTATCGGCGCGGCATACTTGATTTTTCTCGGGGTTAAAATCTGTATGTCCAAACCTGTACCGGCTCAACACTCTAATGACAAAAAAGGCATGAAGTATGGCAATTATTTAACCGGACTTGTTATTACCTTATCAAATCCCAAAGTGATCCTTTTCTATTGTGGATTTCTCCCCACTTTTATGGATCTGTCTTCCTTGAGCAGTGTGGATATCTGTATTGCCGCCACCACGGTTGCAGTAGTTTTATCAAGTATTCTGGTTTTTTATGCCTATCTTGCCAACCGGGCAAGAGAGTTTTTTTCCAGTACGCGTTCTGTCAGGCGACTGAACAGGACAGCGGGCGGGGTGATGATTGCAGCGGGTGTGGCTATAGCAGCAAATTCCTGATCTTAGTTTTTATATTCTGTATTCAACTGAGTGATATGCGGACAACCGCTTAATTATTTGTTCATGGCGGCTCCGCCGCCGGTCAGCACCGCGATTATATTTCCGTATAAAATATTATATGGAAATTTTTCTAATTAATTTTCCGAAATAAGTTGCATAAGGAAAAAAAATAGATTATATTTCCGTATAAAAATATTAACGGAAAATAGATTGATAGAATAATGAATTTTAGCAAATTTAAAGCAGGAACTAATAAAGGGTGTTGAAACCATTCAAAATATAGCAGAAATATAATATCCCTATTAAATTTCACCCAATTTTTCAATTTTTTTTTGCTCATATCGTTTGCTATTTCACCTGATTTTGTTTTTAGCCTTTTAAAATCTCATATTA
>NZ_JAUWQB010000114.1 GCF_030611305.1 Desulfobacula sp.
GCATATTGCCTCTGTTTTTGTTTTATAATTTTTTGTTTTTGCGAATAAAAATAATACACGAAAACAGAGGCTTTTGCAACACAACAATCTGAAATTATTATGTAAATTATGTAAATTATAAATTGATTTCAACACCCTTTAATAGTTTATACTTAGGAAATGCGTTATCTTGCTTGGGTTTGGACTGAATCATCACATATAATTGAGAACCATAAACGACCGGAGCAATCATCACATTTCCCCAAACGAAAGGAAAAAAAATGAATCAGGAAATTATTCGTTTGCATGACCATTACATTGAGGAGGGCATGGATCGTCGGGACTTTTTAAAAAAACTAACAATCCTGACGGGCGGCACTGCTTCTGCCCTGGCATTTTTGCCCATGCTTGATTACAGCCATGCCCATGCTGAAACCATATCCCGGGATGATCCACGGTTAAATACAGATTACCTGGATTATCCCGGGAAAAGCGGGAACATCAGGGCATATTTTGCCAGAAAAAAAACCGAAAGCAAACAACCCGGAGTGATCGTTATTCATGAGAACAGAGGATTAAATCCCCATATTGAAGATGTCACCCGAAGAATGGCTCTTGAGGGATTTACAGCATTAGCACCCGATGCATTATCTCCCATGGGAGGCACTCCCTTCGACCCGGATGAAGCCAGGGATCTTATACGAAAACTTGATAGCAAGCAGACTGTTCAGAATTTTATCGCTGCTGCCCAGTATTTAAAAACTCACCCGAAAACAACAGGCAGAGTAGGCGTTATCGGTTTTTGCTGGGGGGGAGGGTTGGCCAACCAGTTGGCTGTACAGACACAGGACATTCAGGCCTCAGTCCCTTTTTACGGAATGCAGCCTGCCGCAACCGATGTTCCGAAAATAAAATCTGCTCTCCTTCTCCATTATGCCGGCCTCGACGAGCGTATCAACAAAGGTATCCCAGACTATGAAGCAGCCTTGAAATCAGCTGGTATTGATTACAAGCTCTACATGTACGATGGTGCAAATCATGCATTTCACAATGATACAAGCGCATCCCGTTATAATCCGGATGCGGCAAATCTGGCCTGGAAACGAACTATTGAATTTCTTTCTGAGAAATTAATCGAATAAATGATGCCCTGATTTATTGTGTCATACAACACCTTTTGAATTTTTTTCCACTTCCACAGAGACAGGGAGAATTGCGGCCTGTTCTTACGGGTTTGTCTTCTTGTTGTTGTCTTAGCAAAAGCTTTTGAAGCTGTTCAACAAAGGGAAGGCAATGATTAAAGAAACGTTTGTAGCCACGGCACAGGTGGTTGAGTTTCATGGTTGATCCGGGTATGTGCAGGATTCTGTCCTTGGGGCATCCCCCATTGCAAAAAGCGAGAACTTCGCAGGATTTACATTGTGATGCCAGACCGGTTTTTTTATTCTTTCCAAACTCTCTCATGGTTTTAAGATTCATTAATTTTCCAAGAGGAGTTGTGTTCAGGTTCCCTAATTTAAAAGCAGGCCTTACGAAATGATCGCATGGATACACATCTCCATTTATTTCAACTACTGGAATTTCGCCACATGCCTTTCGAAAAATACAAAGCGCATGATCCTGACCCATAGCTTTTGCAGATACTTCTTCAAACATTTGAACTTTGATACGGCCAATATCATATGCTTTCCATTCATCAAATATGGAGCAGAGAAAAGTGCCGTATTTTTCAGGATCAACGCTATCCATTAGAGAATTAACTACGGGAAGAAAACCGATATAAACAGCACCTATTTTTTTGAAGAAGCGATACACATCGAGGGGATGATCCACATTATGATGATGTACCACACACAGAATATCATAGGGGATCTGGTTTTTTTGCAGGAGCTGTTGCCCAAGCATAACCCGTGAATGGGTTCCCTTTCCTGATTTTGTGGTTCGGTATCTGTTATGAAGGTGTTCCGGACCGTCTAAACTCAACCCAACGGAAAATCCCTCTTTTTTAAAAAACCTGCACCATGTTTCATCCAGCAATGTCCCATTTGTCTGTATGCCGTTCTGAATCAGAACTCCTGCAGGCTGATACTTTTTCTGAAAACCCACCGCTTTTTTAAAAAAATCAATTCCCAGAAGAGTCGGTTCCCCGCCGTGCCAGGAAAAGCGAACAACAGGCCCGGGATGTGCGTGAATATGCTGGCAAATATAAGTCTCAAGGATATTATCAGGCATCCTCCGGGCAGAATCAGATACAGCCCCACCGGATGAATAATAACAATAATGACAGGCCATGTTGCATAAATCTCCGACGGGTTTGACAAACACCTGGAAATCGGTTTTGACTTTACTGCTTATACGTGGTGTCATTTTTTCCTCTATTCTTCGGTGCCGCTGCCGATGGCGGAAAATGGAAGGCCCAGCCCCAGGCTTTATCAGAAGAACAGTTCGATAAAATTGAATCCCAACGGTCACCCCATCTCCATAAAAATCAACGTACTATAATATGGCGGTGCAAGACAAATAAATTTTCAAAAAAAAATTCTACTGAATGCTTGAAGCATGGACAAAGGTGTTGTAGAATTGATGGAAATAGATTGTATTGCATATAAGCCCCAAGGTTAATTTATTGTTTGGAAAGGATATTTTTATGAAGACGTTAAAATCTACAGCAACTGTGATTCTTCTCATGGCCGCCATTGCCGTGGTTGTGGCAGGATGCGCATCAAGCAGATCCGGCCAGGTGTATTCACGGGATGAGGCAAGACAGGTTCAGACCGTTGAAAATGGGACGGTTGAGTCTGTAAAGGAAGTGGTGATTGAAGGCACCAAAACCCCCATTGGAACTGCTGCAGGTGCTGTTGCAGGCGGTGTTCTGGGCAGTACGATTGGAGGCGGATCAGGTAAATCGGTTGCCGTCGTGATCGGCGCCCTTGCCGGTGCTGCGGCAGGAACAATGGCAGAAGAAGAGATAACCCGGAAACCGGGTCTTGAAATTATTGTAAAAAAAGACAATGGCCAGACCATCGTTGTCGTACAGGAGGCCGATGTTTTGATCGCTGACGGAGACAGGGTCAGGATTATTACTGCTGCTGACGGTACAACAAGGGTGTCAAAGTAATATTTGACCTTTAGGTTTTCATGATTATTTTTCCTGCCTGAAAATAAAGATCGGATATTAACAGGAGAATCATGAAAAAGAATATTCAATATAATGACAGGTTGAGAAATATTGCCATCATTGCCCATGTTGACCATGGCAAAACCACCCTTGTTGATGCAATGTTCAAGCAGAGCGGGCTTTTCAGGGAAGGCCAGAAGGTGGATGACCGCCTGATGGACAGCATGGATCTTGAAAGAGAACGCGGTATCACCATTGCGGCCAAAAACTGCTCTGTGACCTGGCAGGACGTTAAAATCAATATTATTGATACCCCCGGTCATGCGGATTTTGGTGGTGAAGTAGAAAGAGCGCTTTCCATGGCTGACAGTGCGATTCTCCTTGTTGATGCGTCTGAAGGCCCCTTGCCTCAGACCCGGTTTGTCCTTAAAAAGACCTTTGAATCCAATCTTCCCGTCATGGTCATTATCAATAAGATTGACCGGAAAGATGCCAGACCCGACGAAGTGCTGGATATGGTGTATGATCTTTTCATTGATCTTGACGCCACGGAAGAACAACTTAATTTCACCTATCTGTATGCCATTGGCCGTGATGGTATTGTTAAAAAAGAACTGGATGATGATGTTGATAATTTAAACGTTTTATTCGATCTTATCCTGGAAGAAATGCCGGCTCCTTCATATGATCCTGAAGCCCCTTTTCAGATGCTGGTTTCAGATTTAGGGTATTCTGATTATCTTGGACGGCTTGCCATAGGTAAAATTTTTAACGGCAGTGCCAAATCCAATGAAAATCTTGTGTGCATCAACGAAAACAATAAACTTTTATCGTTAAAGGTATCCAAACTTCAGTCCTATGAAGGGATGACACTTTTGCCTGTAGAACAGGCCCAGGTGGGGGATATTATCGTATTGTCCGGTATCGAGGATGTCAAAATCGGAGACACCATCTGTACAAAATTCGAACCTATGCCTTTAGAAAGAATCACGGTGGATGAACCCACAGTCTCCATGAATTTCTCCATTTCCACATCTCCCTTTGCCGGCCGGGAAGGAAAATATGTTCAGTCCAGAAAAATCAGGGAGCGTCTTCTTAAGGAAACCTTAATGAATGTCGCCATTGAAGTGGAAGAAAGTACCACGGATGAAAGTTTCACAGTCAAGGGAAGGGGTGAACTCCAGCTTGCCATCCTGATCGAAACCATGAGAAGAGAAGGATTTGAACTCTGCGTCGGGCGACCCAAAGTCATTTATAAATATAAGGAAGGAAAAACACTGGAGCCCATTGAACATTTGTTTGTGGATTGCGGTGAAGCTTTTCTAGGTGTTGTAACGGAAAAACTTTCCATTCGAAAAGGCAAGATGACCAATCTTGTGAATAACGGCAAAGGCAGGGTGAGAATTGAATTTTCAATTCCCTCAAGGTCTTTGATCGGGTACAGAGATGAATTTATGACAGATACCCGGGGAACCGGGATTATGAACTCATACCTTTCAGGATACGAAGAGCACAGAGGGGAGTTTCCTACCCGGTATACCGGGTCCATTGTTTCAGACAGACAGGGGAAGGCTGTGCCCTATGCGTTGTTTAACTTAGAACCCAGGGGACAGATGCTTATTGAACCCGGAACCCCGGTGTATGAGGGTATGATTGTCGGAGAACACAACCGACATCAGGATATCGATGTGAATGCCTGCAAGGAGAAGAAACTTTCCAACATGCGGGCATCCGGGAAAGACGAAAATGTTGTCTGCTCGCCGATAAGGGTCATAACCCTTGAAAAGGCCCTCCATTTTATTCGGGATGATGAAATGGTGGAAGTTACGCCTTTATCCATACGTCTTAGAAAAAGCGTACTGAATGCTTCTCGGCGCCAGGTTCTGAAAGCAAAGCAGAAAAAGAAGGATCAAAAATAAACTAATTTCTGTGATCGTTTCTTCTGTATGGTCACATTTTTTTTGCAAAATCAGTCGTAAAGTATTACAATACTTTAAAAATATTCCCTTGTATTTTTCCGGGACTTTAATCAAGGTATCAATATGAATTGGAAACAAAAAATCATTGATCCTGATATTGTCATGAAAAAGATTCGGCCGGGAATGAGTATTTTTTTGGGCACGGGTGTTTCTGAACCCCGCACCTTGGTAAAGCGGCTGATGAGCTCCAATAGCAGGAAGCTGGTTGATCTTGAGTTGATTCAGCTTGTAAATTTCAGTGATACTATATCTCTTAAAACACTTGATTCCCATAAATACCGGCTGAAGACATTCAGTTCAGGCAATATGGTAAATAAGGCGATTACCAGAGGCTTGGTAGACCTGATTCCCATTCGATTCAAAAGATTGCATCGACTGTTTGAGTCGGGGCTTATCCAGGTTGATGTCGCGTTTATACAGGTTTCCCCGCCTGATGATTCAGGAACTGCCAGTCTGGGGATTTCCATTGATGTGGCACGGGCGGCCATGGAACAAGCCTCCTTTGTCGTGGGTGAGATCAATCCAAAAATTCCCAGGATCTTTGGTGATACATTTGTCAATATGTCGGAATTTGACATGTTGATCTATTCACAGGATGATCCGGTTTATTTTGAGCGCTGGGAAACCGGTCCTGCTTTTGACCGTCTGGCCAGCCGCATTGCTTCTTTGATCCAGGACAAAAGCTGTATTGCGTTTTCCATTGGTCCGTTGTTTGAATCCCTAAGTAAAAAACTGGTGAATAAACATCACCTTGGGGTCCACTCCCCTGTGTTTACCGATGCCTTGATGGATCTTGTGAAAAGCGGGGCAGTGACTAACCTTTATAAAAATGTCTCCCAGGGAAAATCCATTGCATCCTATGCATTTGGAACGCCGGCCCTAATGGCCTGGCTTGATCGGAACCATCTGGTGGAATTCCAGGGAATCCAGACGGTTTTTGACCCGGTCAATATCGGTAAAAATCCAGGATTTGTTGCGGTGATTCCCGCGCGCAAAGTTGATCTGTCCGGCCGCATTGTTTTACACCACGGTAGAGGAAATGTCATCAGCGGTCCCATGGAACTGATGGATTCTTTTTTAGGAGCGCAGATTTCCAAGGGAGGCCGGATCATATTTGGCCTCCCCAGCAGGAATCTGAACAATCACTCCAATATCAAACCTTCAATCAAACGGTACCACAACCAGCTGGGGTTTGAAGAATCCATTGACATGGTGGTGACAGAATACGGGGCGGCCATGCTCAACGGTCTTTCCATACGGGAACGGGCCCAGGCCATGATTGAGATTGCCCATCCGGATGACCGCATGGCGTTATTTAACAGGGCAAAAAAGAAAAACATGCTGTATCCGGACCAGATATTTTTAAAGGAAAGCAGCCATCTTTATCCCCATGAGATTCACGAGCAGCAGACCTTTAAAAATGGGGTCAAGGTGAGGTTCAGACCCATAAAACCTTCGGATGAGGAACAAATGAGAAGACTGTTCTATCGTTTTTCTGATGAAGCCATCTATTACCGGTATTTTTACTGCATTACCACTATGCCCCATTCAAAAATGCAGGAATATGTCAATATTGACTGGAACCATACCATGTCAGTCGTGGGGCTGGTCGGGGAGCCGGGAGAAGGTATTTTAATCGCAGAGGCCAGGTATTTAAAGGGAGAATCAGACCTTATGGCTGAAATCGCCGTAATTGTTGATGAAAAGTATAACAACCTTGGCATTGCCACCTATATGGTAAATTTATTATTGAAACTTGGAAAAGAAAGGGGCGTTGAAGTTTTTACAGCTACAGTCTTGTTTTCTAATTATAAGATAATGAAGGTGTTTAAAAAGGCCTGTCCAAATCTTAAAAGTGAACGGGAAGACGGCGTATACAGCATTACCATGCCTGTCGGTCATGCTGACGGTGGCGGGTAGGGGAAAATTTTTATGAAAAAATCATTAATTTTAATAACAGGTGCCACAGGTTATATTGGCGGCAGGCTTGTTTTACGATTACTAAAAGGCGGTTACAGGGTCAGGGCAATGGCCCGGTCCATGCATAAAATTCAGGGAAGGTCATGGAAAGATTACCCCAATCTTGAGCTTGTCAAAGCAGACTCTCATGATCCTAAAAGCCTGGAAAAGGCATTGAAAGATTGTGATGTGGCATACTATCTTGTCCATTCAATGTCTGAAGACCATAAGGATTTTGCCGATGCAGACCGCAGGGCTGCCAAATACTTTATTTCATTGTCTGATAAACACGGCCTTAAGCGGATAATCTATCTTGGAGGCCTGGGCGGGAATGAACCCAATACAAGTTTACACCTTAAAAGCAGGCAGGAAGTTGAGAAAATTCTTAAGTCAGGCCGGGTGCCTGTTACTGTTTTCCGTTCAGCCCATATTATTGGATCAGGCAGTGCATCTTTTGAAATGCTCAGATACATTGCAGAAAGAATGCCCTTTTTTATCATTCCCAAGAGCGTGATAGATACAAAACTTCAGCCCATCTGTATCAGAAATGTTCTGATTTATCTGGAAGAATGCCTTGAAAAAAAAGAGACTATCGGCCAGACGTATGACATTGGCGGGCCGGAAATTTTAACCTACAGGCAGTTATTTGAAATTTACGCGGAACAGGCTGGTTTACAAAAACCTTTATTTATTCATTCTCCCACCCCTCCTTTTAAGCTGGGCACAAAAATTGCTCATACCATCGCAAAACTCCTGCTTCCCATATCACCCAGCATTTCCCAGCCGCTTCTTGATGGGCTTGGTGTTGAAATCATTACAAAAGATGATAAAATCAAAAAAATTATTCCCCAGGACCTGGTACGCTGCTGTAGTTCGATAGACCGGGCCATTCAAAAGGATTCTCTTAAAATTGTGGATACACGATGGACAGATGCTGGCGATTTGCATTCGCCTGAGTGGATGTATGCAGGAGATGCTGCCTATTCAGGAGGGACACTGCTTCAGGGCGGATATAAAATTACTTTGGCCTGTGAACCCGGTGAAATCTGGTCTTTGATAAGCCGGATCGGAGGGTCTAACGGATGGTATTACGGTGATGCGCTGTGGCAGATCAGGGGATTGATGGACCAGATTGCAGGCGGAGTGGGCTTAAGAAGAGGGCGGCGTCACCCTGAACAGCTTTATGTCGGCGATGCTCTTGATTTCTGGCGGGTTTTAGATGTCAAACCTCCCTTTAAACTGATTCTTCTGGCAGAAATGAAACTGCCGGGTGAAGCGCTTTTGACTTTTGAGCTGGTCCCTGACGAAAAAGGGACAGAACTCAGGCTTGGTACGAGATTCCATCCCACAGGATTGTACGGGATCCTTTACTGGTATTCTTTACTGCCATTTCATAACCTTCTTTTCGGGGGCCTGTTAAACGAGCTTTCCAGAAGGGTTGGGAAAAGAATTCTTTACGGCCCTGAGAAGTACAGGCCAGGGCCGCTGATCTTAGATCATTGAGCAATGATGAAGACATGCCTGATAGTCAGACGACTATATAATTGCTTGTTTTATCCCGTTCACTGAGTGTGAAATGTTGATCTGTTTTGCCTTCAAAAGTACCGATCTTGCTTCTGATTTCCAGGAATTGATCAAAACTGGTGATAAAGATATCAAGAATTTCAGGGTCAAAGTGCTCCTCTCTTTCTTTTTTCAGGATATCAAAAGTGACCTCGGGTGGATAAGGGTCTTTATAAGGCCGCTTTGAGGTGAGTGCGTCAAAGGTATCTGCCAGAGCAACAATCCGCCCGGATATGG
>NZ_JAUWQB010000016.1 GCF_030611305.1 Desulfobacula sp.
CCCTGTGCGGACCCGCATGCAGGGTGTTGTGGGGGCTGGGGGATTAAAACCCCCGGCTACCCGATTGAGTTTTATAATACAATAATCAAGGTTCTACCCTATTATTAGATTTGACTCCCTATGCTATCATTATTTCTGTCAACTTTGTCAATTCATCTTTGAGGGTATCCTTAGTTATTGACGCATGCGTCTCTAACCTCAAAATCGGAATATCATACTTATTAAAAATATCATCCTTCTTTTGATCCCTTAACTGCTGCTCTGGATTATTCAAATGGAATTCAGTACCATCGACTTCTATTGCAAGAACCGGGCTTTTGTCAAACTTGTTGGAAATTAAAAAATCCACGCTGCTTCTTGGCTGTTTGATAAACTTTTTTTCAATTTCACTACATCGTTTCCTATTTAAAAAGATATCCGCGAGTCTTACCTCATGGGAAAACGAATAACATATGAAAGCTTCTTCCGAGAGCAGTTCCTTAAGGATAGAGTAAATTATTAGTTCACTTTTGAAACTAATGTTCTTTTTTACATTACTCATAGCCAACTTTCTTTTCCACAGCCTTTCTGAAAAATCTTTATATAATAGGTCAAATACTGAAATGACACGACCGTTCTCAATATTACTTTTATCATGGTATTCAATATACCTGAGCAAATCACCGATGTTATTTCCGTTCTTTTTATAAAATGCATCAGCGTTTGATATAATAATCAACTGTTTCTCCGCCCTGGACACAGCTACATTAACCATTTGAGGATCATCTACAAAACGCATTTTAAAATTTGATTTAGCTGATTGGTCGAGAATTGTTGAAAACACAATAACCGGTTTCTCCCGCCCTTGGTACTTGTGTACTGTATCTTTTTCAATGGCTGACGGGTTTAGCTTTTCAGACAATTTTACCTGTTTTCTATAGGGAGTGATCAAGCCTATGTCATCCAGGTTCTGAGAGTAAAGGCTGAACTTATAATCTTTTTTATTATCAATCAGGTTATTAAGTTCTTCCAGCTCTCTTTGATTGAAAGGGCCTCTTTTTCCTCTAGTTATCTCCCGCATGTGATTCCCTGGAGCTGTTTTAATAACATTTATGGGGGCGGAATTTTCTGCTTTGGTGTATACGATGAGTTCTCCATTGTAATAGTTCATATTACAGAACCGGATAATGTCTGGATGACATCTGTAATGTTCTTTTAATAATGTTTTCTGAAGTCTCTCTCCATACAAAACATCCAAAGAAGACATGATATTTTGCTTTTGATAATCATAGGCCTCATTCTCAAAATAGTGTTCGGTTTTTTCTGGAATATGAGGTAGTTGTTTCTGATCTCCTACGATTATTATTTTTTCAGCACATGATAACGGCAACATTGCTTTAACTAAGTCAAGGGTCGATGCTTCATCCACTATGACATAGTCAAATACAAATCCATTTGCAGCAGAATTTGTGATTGAATAAGCTGTGCTTAAAATTATCGGATAATCATTTATAAATGAATCAAATACTTTTTTATACTTTTTTATAGTATATTTCTTTCTTTCCTCCTTAAATCGTTGGCTCAAATAATGATCAAAAAGCGTTTTAGAAACTTTGCTGTGCTTTTCTGCCAAATCCAAAAAGTTTCCTTTTCCTAAAATCCGTTCACATTGCTTCAGCTTGTTTTCTAATTCTTTTATCTTAAGTTTGTAAAAAACCTTTTGGAATCTGGAGATAACCTCGTGATTATTCTCCTGTAATTCTTTGAATTTATAGACACCATATTTGGCAAAGAGCTTAAACTTGCTAATGAAATTCAGTTTCTCCTTATTTGAAATCATTATCCGATGGTCTACAAGAAAATCTAAAATTTTCTCATGCCCTAAATTATAAAAGCTGATATAAAGTCTCTCATCTAACTTATCAATTCCATCAACATTGTTATAGTAGGCCTGCTCCAATCTCAAAGCGTTCAGTTTTTCTTTAATCTGCTGTTGCTCCCGTTCTTTTTTCATCAATTGCCGGAGTTTGGTACTGCATTCAAGCAACTCATTTTTAGTGCGTTTAAGATCTTCTGAATCAAGCTGATTCGGCACTATTTCTCTAATAATATTTGATTGATTTAAAAAAAACTTTTCTTGCTTTTCCTTTCTTCCCAATTGGGCATATATGTATCCATAATTGTATTTATTGAGTTTGTCCCTTACGTTATCAACTGCTGCATTATTATTAGATACTAAAGCAACGTTCTTTCCTCTTAGCATTACATTTGCAATAATGTTCAATATGGTTTGTGTTTTACCTGTTCCGGGCGGTCCTTGAATAACACTTAGTTCATTCTTGAATACACTTTTTGTTGCCTCTAACTGGCTAATATTAAATCTAAATGGAAAAATTAACGGCTCTTCGTCATTGAAATTCTCAAACGCAGCCCCATTTAAGTACTTATGCAATAATGAATTTTCTTTAATTTTAATGCCATTGCAATATCTGCCCAGCACTGAAGAACCGTCTTCTGCTTTAGTATCTTGTGCGATCGAAGTATATATTTCAAAAGGATCATTAGATTTGGTTTCGATAGTCACGTTCTTTGAGCTATAAGGGTATGGCGTCTCATTGTTTTTAAACCGGACGATGTACTTATCCCCAATTTTATCCAAGCTTTCAATTTCATTTGTTTGGTCAATACCCTTTAAAAAGATTCTTTTTGTTTCCATGTTTGAGTTTTTCAACTAATTTAAGTGTCAATCCGAATCACTATTGCCAAAATGGTCTGTTGGTCTAATTTTTTGCTTTACCAATACGTTTATTCTCACCAAACAATAAAAATGAAGTTAAGAACTTTGAACATGCTGCGGCTCGGCCGCAGCATGTTGCATGTTGAACGTTTTACAAAAAAAGCAGCCTAATTTCGATCACAGTTTTTTGAGGTAGGGTCACTCCGAATTCTGTGATGGGGACATCTATCCGCTACTGTTCCAAAAGCTTTCGGGATAAACTATGCAATTCCACATTTGCCAGCGCAACAACCTTTTTCTTAACTGTTCTTGAATAATATTCCTTTTCGGTTTTAGTCAATAGGCTTCCTTCTAATTTCTTCTTAAACAATTCTTTTTGTTTAGGAGAAAAAACCTGCGACAAAGCATATTCCATAGAAAATTCTTGAAATTTATCTTTGCGCCTTCGATCCTTTTCAACTTTTTTTTCAAAATAAAGTTCAAAAAGCCCCATTACCCGTTCTGGATCAAATTGATCTTTCCCCGTTTGAGGTGCCTGGTGGTGAACCAAATTATTTTTCCATGTTTTGACACGTTTCTTGTCTTCATCGGAAAATGTTTTTTTGAGTTTGTTGAGCCATGGGAATGAGAGGTGATACGTTGAGTAAACTGAAGCCGATAAAAGCACAAGTTGATGGAATTGTTGTTTTTGTTTTTTGGCATCTAACTGCTGCACGACCATGTCTGGCGAAAAATGATAACTTTCAGCAGCATTTGCCAGTATCACAGGAAACCCTTCCCAAAGACGAGTATCATTACTTTTCACAACCTCTGCCAGTGTTTCATTTACATCTATATCTTCATTTGGTTCAAACATTGGAAAACCCAATTTTGACAGACTGTTATATAGTTCTCGATCAGCCATAAAGTCCATTCTCCCTGAGTTGATCTAAAAAATAATCCATATTCGGTTTTAATCGAACCTCAGCCACTTCGTACAGGAGCAGTTCATTGAAATGCTCCGTCAGTTGTGCGATGTCAATTTTTTCTTTATGTGCATCAAATAGCATCAGGCAATCTTCAAAATCAACCCGGGTTCCACGCATCAACTTACTGCAAATCAGATCATAATCGTTTAAAATGCCAATATAAAGATGTGAATATTCCTTTAAGGCGGAATTTCTATCATCCTCTAGGGGAGAGTCGAGTAACTCCGTTGTATGAATATGGTTACCGCTAAAGAGATCAAATCGAAATATCTCTTTATTCCGCTTCCACCCTGATCCGGTTGTTTGTTTATACCCTAACGCTTTTAACAGTTTGGTCAGGTATGTGAATTCTTTTATATTGGGGATCATGAAATCAACATCTTTTGTAGAGGGTTTTACTCCTAACAAAGTCATGGCTGTCCCACCACAGGCAATCAGATGTACCCTGCGTTTGAGGAAGCGGTTCCATTCCGCCATAATGTCGAGAAGCTGTTCTTTACCTAATCCATATTCCATTTGTAGCTTTTCATACATTTTTTTGTATATATATCTACATTACTTTGTATCTATATGTACAAAATAGTTATCTCCTTGTCAAGTTCCATTTTAGATATCAATTCGGGCTCAGTTCTAAAGCAGCCCCTTGCTGTCCGGTCACTCGCTGGTCGGGCTGTTTAGGAAGTTGTTTGAATTGCTTCTGCATGCAATTTTAAGCCAAGTGCACCAATGACTTTGAGGATTGTGTCAAAGCCCGGATTTCTTTCACCAGAAAGTGCCTTGTAAAGACTTTCGCGGGAAAGGCCAGCATCCCGAGCTACCTGTGACATTCCCTTGGCCCGGGCAATGTCACCCAAAGCTTTAGCAATAAAAGCAGCATCCCCATTGGCTTCCTCAAGACAAGCTTCAAGATAAGCCGCCATTGCTTCCGGATTACGAAGATGCTCGGAAACATCATATCTTGTGGTGATAGTTTTAGCCATGATAGACTCCTATAAATTCTGCGCCAATTGTAAGGCGGTTTTGATATCTTTTGCCTAGGTACGCTTGTCTCCACCAGCCAACAAAAATACTATAGACTCTCCGAGCTGCTTATAATACACCCGATAACCAGCTCTGTAATTGATTCGTAACTCTGAAACACCTTCGCCCACTGCCTTAACATCTCCTGGATTTCCGGCAGCCAGTCGCTCAATTCGTACCAAAATACGAGTGCGAGCACGGATGTCATGTAACTTATCAAGCCATTTGACAAAAAGTTCAGTTTTTCGAATTTCAATCATTGTTCAATTGTAGCCAGGTGGCCACATGTTGTCAATAAACAATTTACGATGCCATGTTTTAAGCCCAACGAATAAGGATAGATTGTGGTTCGTTCCTCACACAATCTATCCTTATTCGTTAGAAGTTATTTTTTATATTAAATTTGAGATTCAATGGTTTCCCTTAAGTTTTACAAAATACCTTTAACAAAAGGAATGACTACAGTAAGCCGAGACCATTCTTTGAATTCTTTTTTGTGGTAAAGTTCAATAACAAGTAAATAGTCTTTATTTTCACAAATTCCCAAACAAACTAAAGAAGCGTCTTTTACAAGTAATTTTTTATAATCATAAGATTTTCGACAAAGAAAAACTTCAACGCTGAAAGGTTTATTTTTAAAACCATCGATAGGAATAATAATATCATTTGAAGTGATCTTTTTTTGAAATATGGGTAATTTATTCGGGGCTTGAGGAATAATAGTAAAAATTCTTTTGAATTCTATCATGTCTTCCAATGGCTCAACAGAATTTATGAATAATCTATCTTCACTAGTATTGGAACGTAAATGCACTATTGCTGGATCAGTATCTCTCGGTGGATGATATGTAAAATGTGATCCGACCGGGGTAACATTTACAGCATCATTAAAATTAACTTTAGTCTTTCCGCTCTGTTGCCCCTCGGGTATTTTAATTTCACCAAGCTTCATTTCTTGTGGTTTAGATAATGATGACCCAAATGAAAACGAACCATCTTTAAGAGGGATTATAAAAAAGAATTTTCTTAATTGATTATTTTCCGACAACAGAATTCGAGTTTTATTGTTTTGTTTACTCATTTTTTTCTTCTAACGTATCATATTAAGCAGAAAAAAATCTGCATATTAACCTTATATATTTTTTTATAATTATGATATTAAAGCATCCAAATACAGTTTTAAGGCAAGTTGTTAAAAATAAATATACTCTTGGCATATATATAGTGACCCCGGCTGTCAAGACAAATCCTGTAGCGTTTAAGAATATTTTTTAATAAAATTTCCTATGTGTTTAATAGCCTGTCTTCCCTCTGAAAGATATTTGGCGAAATAATGCCATACATGAAACATTCCTTCCCAGATTTCCAGTTGGACCGTTGCGCCCGCCTTAGTTAGCTTTTTTGACAGGATTTTCGAATCGTCAACCAGGACTTCATGTTCACCGGTTTGAATCAGGACAGGAGAGATCCCTGAAAAATTATTGTTGATAGGGGATATCAGAGGGTTAGACAAGTCTTTGTCAGTATAAAAAAGAGCGGTTTTCTTCAAAATGCTTTGACTGAGCATGGGGTCTTTTTTTTGGTTTTCAATATGGGATTTGTTTTTGCATTCAAGATCAATCCAGGGTGAGATCAATATAGAGCATATGGGCAAAGGGCGCTCATCTGTCAGGAGACCGGATAGAAGGGCAAGGGCAAGGCCTGCCCCTGCAGAATCTGCAACAAGGCTTATTTTGTGTGTATCTTGAAAATTATCCATCACCCATTGATACACAGCCCTCACATCGCAAAGCCCCTTTGGAAAGGGATGTTCAGGGGCCAGCCTGTAGTTGAAAATCAAAACTTTTGCATCAGAAGCAATCGCTATTCGTGATGCAAGATCCCTGTGGGAATTTATTGAGCCGGCAATATATCCTCCCCCATGGATATATATGATGATTCGTTTTTTATTATGATGTAAAGGCAACAGCCATTGAGCTTCAATGGCTTTGATACGAAACGGCTCAGCTTTGATGGATTTATCCGGTTTAAAGGCAATAGCGCTTTTTTCAAGAAGTTTTCTGTATGGCTCAATACCGATAGATTCAAAGGTAGGCCGTGATTTTAGATGTCTGAAAATAGCTGATAATATTATTGATGTCATTTTGCTCATAAAAAAACCATATTGTTTATCTATCTAAAAAAAGGTATCACAGTTTGGTGTGAAACCAAATATTTTTTATGGGGAATACAGGGAAATGGGAAAAAATTTTTTTATCACTGATTTTGACGGAACATTATTAAAAAATGACAAAACCATCTCCCGCGAAGACATCAAAACCCTTGAGATGTTAAGACAGAGAAAAATAGTGACTGCTATTGCAACCGGACGGTCCGTATACTCATTTGAGAAAGCGTTGAAGGTTATTGGCATGGCCCGGGGGGATAATTTTTTACCTGTAGATTATGTCATATTCTCGACTGGTGCCGGTATTATGGAATTTCCAGGCGGTAAGGTGATCTGTCAAAAGGCTGTGCCATCTTCGGACATTGGAAAGATAACGAACTATCTGGACCATCGAAAGTTTGACTATATGGTGCATAAGTCCATACCTGATACAAGACATTTTTTATATAAATCCCATGGAAATCATAATCCTGATTTCCAAGCCCGGCTGGCCCTTTATAAGGAATACGCATTGCCCCTGAAGGACGGGCATATCCATTGCGATCCGGCCACTGAAGTACTGGCCATTATACCGGGTGGAGCGGATATGGATTCCATAGAAACAATAAAAAAGGATTTATCCGGTTTCAGTGTGATCCATGCTACGTCCCCGCTTGATCATCTATCATCATGGATAGAGGTCTTTCATAAAGATGTATCTAAGGCTAAGGCCGCCTCCTGGCTTGTTAAAAGGCTTGGTGTAAACCGCCAAAATGTTATTTCAGTGGGAAATGATTATAATGACCAGGACCTTCTGGCCTGGTCAGGAAAAGGATTTGTCGTAGAAAATGCCCCTGATCGCTTAAGGAAAGCCTTTAAGACCGTGTCTTCCAACAACCGGTGCGGTGTGTCCCAGGCTGTAAAAGAGTCAGGATGGATAGATTAGAATGTTTATCGGCAATATCAAAGTCCTGAAATTAGTTGTTTCATATCTCTGACAGCCTGTTCCATGCCTGTCAGTATGGCTCTTGCAACAATACTGTGCCCGATGCTGAATTCGCTGATTTCGTGAAGTCCCTTAAAGGCTTTAATCGTATTGTAACAGATGCCGTGACCGGCGTTTACCTCAAGTTTTAGCTTGGTTCCGATTTTTGCTGCGTCAACGATTCTAAAAAATTCTTTTTGTTTCTGGGCACCTGTGGTTGCATCGCAAAAAGCACCCGTATGAATTTCGATCATGTCGGCATCAATTTTATGGGCGACTTTAATCTGGTCAAGATCCGGATCAATAAAAATGCAGACGGCAATTCCGGCGTTTTTTAAAGTTGTGACGGCTTCCCTGACATAATTTTCATGGCTGATCAGGTCCAGCCCCCCCTCTGTGGTCAATTCTTTTTTTGTCTCAGGAACAAGGGTTACGCAGTCCGGTTTGATATCCAGTGCAATCCCTAACATTTCACTGGTGGCGGCCATTTCCAGTATGAGTTTTGATTGTACAATTTTTCTTAACAGCCTGACATCCCTTTCCTTTATATGGCGGCGGTCTTCTCTTAAATGAACAACGATTCCGTCAGCCCCTGCAGTCTCGGCAGCAACAGCCGCCGCAACAGGTTCAGGATAGTTGATTCCCCGGGCTTCCCTTAAAGTCGCCACATGATCTACATTTACAGCAAGTTGAGCCATTTGTTTTACCTCTCCATTATTTAAAATATATTCAACTCTTTATTGGTTTCAATTTTTCTTAACAGCTCAAGGCTTTTGTCTTCCATCTTCCGCGCATCTGACTGGCTTGCTTCATGGTCAAATCCCATCAAATGCAGGATGCCGTGGATCAGAAGCTGGGACATCCTTTCATCCAGGCTGAAGTTTGCCTTATCAGCCTCTTGTTTAGCGGTTTCACAGGAGATGACAACATCTCCTAAAAGGCCTGGTGTTATATCAGCAAATTGGCCTTCCTGCATAGGGAATGCCAAAACATTTGTCGGTTTGTCTATACCCCGGTATGTCTTGTTGAGCTGTTGAATCTGATCATTATCCGTAATCACAATGGATATTTCATGGGCATCACAACCCAAGGCGTTTAAGATCTGTTTTGTCTTTTGACAGATTGTATCCGTTGGTATTTTCTTTTTTTGCTGATTGTCGATCAGTATCTTTAGATATTCCATTTTTTTCTTTTTTCTTTTCCTGATTTTTTCCCGGGGATCTATCCGGGTATTCTATCCGGCTGTGATAAATGCTGGTTAAAATATTATTGAAGCTTTTCGCAATCTGGTGAAGATCTTTTAGTGTCATTTCGCATTCTTCCAGTTGCCCGTCGGCAAAAATATCGTTAATCAGTTCTTTAACCCGTCCCTGGATTCTCGCAGGTGTAGGACGGTCTAATGCTCTGACAGCCGCTTCAACAACATCCGCCAGCATGACAATACCGGCTTCTCTTGTCTGAGGTTTCGGGCCCGGATATCTGAAATTCTCTTCTTTTACCGTGGCGTTTCCGCTTTTTAAGCTTTTTTGATAAAAATATTTGATCAGGGATGTACCATGATGTTGAATAATTCCCTCAATAATTTCTTTCCCTAGTTTATGTTTTTTAGCCAGCTCAACACCCTTTTTCACATGCCCGATTAAAACGAGGGCTGACATGGAAGGGGAGAGCTTGTCATGCCTGTTTTTACCGTCTGCCTGATTCTCGATAAAGTATAATGTTTTACCCAGCTTTCCGATATCATGGTAATATCCCATTACTTTTGCCTTAAGGGTGCTGGCATTTATGGCCGATGCAGCAGCTTCCGCCAGGGTGGCAACAATAACGCTGTGATTATACGTCCCGGGGGCTTCAATCATCAGTTTTTTAATTAAAGGCTGATCAAGATTTGAAAATTCCAGAAGGGTTGAGTCTGTTGTATAATCAAAAATAAACTCAATCAGAGGGGTAAATCCGATGGTAAAGGTGGCTGAAAAAAGACCACCGCAAAAAGCCAGGGCCATTTCTTTTGCAAGAATGGGAACATCGGGCTGGGCAAGGGAATAGAATCCAAGGGAAAGAGCCAGGATAGCATTGAAGGCTGCAAGCTTGAACCCGGCTATGATAAAGTTTTTCCTCTCTTGCCGCTCTTTGATCCAATAGGCAGCCGTAATACTTGATAAAAAGAAAAAGATAAAGACCTCGAAACTGCCTGAAAATGCAAGGCTTGTCAGCAAGGAGAGAATAATGGTGAAAAAAACGGCAATATCAAACCCCAGGAACAGGCAGGTCAGCATGGCCGCTGCCGGGATCGGGATGATCATGAAAAACGATAGAGAGGAGAAATCCCACATAATTTCAGGATTTGCCGACTGGGCAATATAGGTTGAAAACTTGACAAAGGTGAGATACAGGATAAGCCCTAAGGATAGAAAGAGGATATGCTTATTATGAGCCGTTTGTAATTTTTTGTGGTCTTTTAAGAATAGGAGATAAACCACCAGGATGGATAAAAAAGTGATTAAGGAAATCCCTGTGCTGGAAATGAAAATATCCTTTTCTTCTGCCTGGTCCTGAAGGGCAACAAGCTTTACCTGCTGTACCTTATCTACCCGTTCGCCTTCCCTTAAAATCATTTCACCTGCTTTGATTTTATACAGAATCGGTTTGATTTGGGTTTCAGCTTCCCGGATCCTTTTTTCCGTTTCATTTTTATTTAAGGTAATATTGGGCTGCAATAGTTTTTGGCACAAATCAACGATCAGGTTGGAAAGATTATAGTTGATATCCTTTAATAGGGGTTGGCCTTCGATTCGAACCATGGCTTTTGCCTGATCCGGACCATAAAAGACTTTCAAATTATTGACAGTCCTCTCTTCTCTGGAGCCTATGGTTTGAAGAATAATTCCCTTGTGTGCTTCCTTTAGTAAAAATTCTTTATTTGCCACAATTCCGTTTATAAGAACTTTGTTGATAATGGCTTTAATCTTCAGGGTAATGTCAGGAGAAAATTGATATTTGTAAAAAATAGAATAAGCTCCCTTGCTGATTTCAATTCCCAGTTTTTCTTCAAATTCGGGTTTGGTAGCCAATACAATAGCAAAGGTCGGATCCGGTTCTAAGGTCTGCTCATCTGCTTTCTTGAACAGTTCCCGGGGAATTTTCATTGCAGCATCAATGTTGGAAGAGATCTTTTTAAGCAGGCCGGCATCAAAATCATATATAATTTTAACAGATTCTTTAACTTCATTCTTTTTAATATTTGTGGCTTCTTTATCTTCAACAAAGAAATTTCTGGGCGCTTTGATATCCCTTTTTGCCACATCCCCGATACTATAAGAATAGGATGTTTTACTCTGTTCCGGGTAATGTGTAATGGTAAAGAATACCGTGATAATAATCAGTAACATCCACAACACATAAGGTGATGTCGAAAGAAATTCTTTTACCTGGTTGAGATTATTTCCGTTTTTGGTTTTTCTCATAGGCGTCTATAATGTTTGATACAAGTTTATGCCGGACAACATCATCCTTTGAAAAATAAATAAATTCAATCCCTTTTATATTGGTTAAAATTTTTTTAGCTTCAATCAGACCGGATTTTTTTCCGGATGGCAGGTCTACTTGTGTGATATCACCGGTGACAATGGCTTTTGATCCATACCCGATACGTGTTAAAAACATCTTCATCTGGTTTGATGTTGTATTCTGTGCTTCATCCAGGATAATAAATGCATTATTTAATGTTCTGCCCCTCATAAAGGCAAGAGGGGCGATTTCAATGGTATCCTGTTCAATGAGTATTTTTGCTTTTTCAAAGTCCATCATGTCATAAAGGGCATCATATAAAGGCCGGAGATAGGGATTGATCTTCTGGGCCAGGTCTCCGGGTAAAAATCCCAGGGTTTCTCCTGCTTCAACAGCAGGTCTTGTTAATATAATTCTTTTAACTTCCCCTTTTGAGAATGCGGCCATTGCCATGGCCATGGCAAGATAGGTTTTCCCTGTTCCGGCAGGGCCGATGGAAATAAGAATATCATTCTTGCGGATCCCTTCGATATATTTTTGCTGGGCAGGATTCCTAGGGGTGATGGCTTTGTTTCTAATCGTTTTAAATACCGTGGTCGAAAAGATATCTTTTAAATGAGAGTTATTGTTGTTCTTTATGGTATTGATTGCTGCATCAATATCAGCTTCCCCAAAGGAGAAGTCGTCTTCTAAAAGTTGATAAAGCTGGTCGATCAGTTTTTCAGCAAGATTTACATCATGAGGCTTGCCGCTAACCGACAGCGTGTTGCCCCGGGTGTTGATTGTAACTTTAAACGCCTCACAGATTTTGTCCAGATTGTTGTTATGATGTCCAAAAAGTTCCCTGGTAAGCACCAAGTTTTGAAACGTAATGTTTTTCATGGTGTATAGGGTGCATTTTATTTGCTTAAAGGTCAATAAAAATCTTGACTAAAAAAGGGGTTAGCTGTTATTGAAAAAACGCTCTTAATCAAAGAAAAAGGGAGGAATATGAACATTTTTGATATTGCTGTGATTGTTATTATTTCAGTTTGTTTGATACGGGGACTCTTTAAAGGATTAATTGGAGAAGTGTCAGAAATAATCGGTGTTGTTGCCGGTTTTTACGGTGCCTATACATACTATCCTCTGATCACGCCTTATGCTGAAAAATGGATTGGAAACCCCGGAATCAGAAATCTTACCGCTTTTTTCCTCCTGTTTTGCGCCATTTTAGTTATTGTCAGTCTTATTTCTGTACTGATCCGTAAATTTTTAAAACTTGTTTTTTTGGGGTGGGTTGACCGGGCCTTCGGTTTCGTTTTTGGTGCTGCCAAAGGGGTGTTGATTGTTTCAGTTTTTTTTATTATGGTCACAATATTTTTCCCGAAAAGTTCAAATATTTTTTCCGATTCAAAATTTTCTCCTTATATTGCAAAAGTATCCAAAGCCATGACAGTGTTCGTTTCCCAAAAGACCAAAAGTGATTTTTTAAAACAGCTGGAAGGAATCCTTTAAAATTTGAAAACACTAGACAGACTGTTTGATATTATCCGAACATTAAGAAGTGAAAACGGGTGTGTCTGGGATAGAAAACAGACACCTGAAACCATATGGAAATGCCTTGCAGAAGAAGTATATGAACTTCAAGAGGCTATGGCTAAACAAGACCTGCAAAATATCTGTGAGGAATTGGGGGATATCCTGTTTCAACTTGTTTTTATTGTGGAGATTTTTCAGGAAAGAGAGGAATTCACTCTTTCAGATGTGGTGGGCCATGTGGCCAGAAAAATGATTCGTCGCCATCCCCATGTATACGAAGATGCCAGGATATTAACCCAGGAAGAATTAAACCGGCAGTGGGAGACAATCAAAGCCCTGGAAAAGAAGGAAAATGGACAGAAAAGAGCATCTGTGCTTGATTCGGTCCCTCAAGGGATGCCATCGTTGATTCGGGCGTTAAAAGTATCCGAATGTGTCGTAAAAGAAGGATTTGACTGGGATAATATCCACGAGGTGCTGGATACGGTCAAAGATGAAATAGATGAATTTGAGGCGGCCTTAAAATCCGGGAACCAAAATGAGGCAATTATGGAATTCGGAGATATTTTGTTTACCCTTGTCAATGTTGCAAGATTTGCAAAATTTCATCCGGAAACAGCTCTTGCCGGTTCGACTGCCAAGTTTGAAGGCAGATTCAGGTTGATGGAAAACGAATTAAAGGAGAAACAGGTCAAGCTTAAAGGCCTTTCAAGGGATCAAAAAGACCTGCTTTGGAGCCGGGCAAAACAATCCTATGAAAGATAACCCTCTTCCTTGAAATTTAAAACCTTAGATTTTTTTAATCGTCAAAGTCTCCTGCAGGACCCTTGTCGGCAGTGATATTTGAAGCTTTCTCTATGATTTTTTCTTTTGTCCACTCATCTTTAGATTCAATTTTTTCAGCCTTGAAACCCGGATCATGGGATTTGTTTTTTAAGATTTCGTCAATCACTATCTGGGCTGTATCTGTAGTGTTGAATACGTTGGTTAACAGATCATATACGAATTTTTCGACATCTTTTGCCATCCTGTCTCGGATTTCTTTTGGCTGAACCAGCAATTTACTTTCAAATGGAAGGTTCAGTTTTTTAAAGTTGCCGCCTTTTAAATCATTTGCTTTTGTATAGGCAAGCATTTGAGACCACATATCCTCTGAAACACCTCTGCCTTTTTGTTTGATGAAATTACCATTGTCAAGAATAGCGTTTCCATAATCATTAACTTCAAGGCCCCAGGAGATCATTTGCAGGGCAGTTGCCACATTGGCTTTGGTTGTCCGGGTTTTTGAGACTATCTCACGAAGCCTTTCTGAGTTGTTACCGGAGGTGCCGTGCTGGGCACCGGAGATTTTATATTTGGAAAGGGCTTCATGAATTTGAGCGGTCAGCTCAACATTGATGCCTGTATCGCTGGCTTCAATGCCATGGGTTGTACCATTATTTAAGGCAATCCAGTTGGGAAAAATATTGTGGGCATTGAGTCCCTGGATGAGAAAGAGCGCTTCCTGGGCAGTTGAGAGCCCCAATTTTCCTTTTATCTCACCCACTTCTGTTTCAAGGCCCGCCCAGCCAGGAACATACGGACATAATTCAATATTTGCCAGAAGATTCTGGTCATCCGGCATATGAGAGGCATCAATGGCAATGGAAGTAATACCTGAATCAAACAATGACACGATTTCTTTTTTTGCAGGTTCAATATCTTCCAATTTTTTAATACCGAAATGATCCGCATGGATAGCAACGGGAATGGTAATGCCAAGTTCATTCATAAAGGCATCGGTCATTCTTGCAATATTCCACAGATTCACTGCACAATAGGCGCCTGTCCCTCCTTCAGATCTGGCAATTTCAATCATAATCGCGGCATTGGCACGTTGAGCGGCCGAAAGAGCGCCCTTGATAACAAAAGAGTTTCGTCCGTTGGCGGCAATGGTCATGCAGTTTTCCTTGAGCAACATGGCCTGATCAATATATTTCCCACTGACAAGAAGTGCTTTGGAGTTTGGAAAAAGTTTTTTCACATTAGGGGGTCTGCCAAGGTCAAGAGCGGTCTCAAAGTCTGAAGAGTATTTTAGTGGTTTTATCATATTCTTCTCCCTGATTTTCTTGGATTATTTTTAAATATTGATTATTTTTTACACGAAAAGGGTTTTAAATCAAGAAATATTAAAGAATGAATTTATATTCATGATACTTTTCCATTAAAAGCCTGGAACTACTTTTAAAACAAAAAACAATGTTTATTCATAACTGTCTGTAAAATAACATAAAATAAATTTTTAAATAAATTTTATAATAATAACTATCTGCTTGACATTTATAAAATTCTTTTGTTAAATAATGAACCTTTATTCATTTATATTAAGGAAGGATGATACAAGTTTGCAGAAAAATAAATCGGAAAAATATAATAAAATATTGAACAGTGCAGGTGCCGTTTTTGCAGAATATGGATTTTACAAAGCAACCATATCACAAATAGCAGCACAGGCTGGTGTGGCTGATGGGACATTATATTTGTATTTTAAAAATAAAGATGACATTCTTTATCAGTTCATCAGTTTCAAAACCAATGTTGTGTTTAAGGAAATGCATGCTGCTGTCAAAAAGGGTCGGAATGCCGAAGAAAAGTTGCGGTATTTGATCCGGTGTCATCTTACAGAATTTCAAAATGATAGAAACATGGCGATTATTTTTCAGTCGGAAGTAAGATACTTAAGAGACATTGAATCTCAAATCAAAGATATATCAAAAATGTATCTGGGTCTATTGTCAGATATTATTGAGCAGGGGCAGATTGAAGGTTCCATGCGCCAGGATCTTTTTATCGGTCTTGTTAAGCGATTTATTCTTGGCGCCGTGGAAGGCGTTATCAGTACCTGGGTGTCTGCCGATGGTAGATATGATCTGGTTTCAATGGCAGATCCCCTGGTAGACCTTTATCTGACAGGACTCAAAGGATAATAAATGTCAGTTAGTATCTGAACAATCTAAATTTGTTGAATAAGGCTTTTTGCTTGACGTGTTCTTTTATGTTTATTAAATCTTGCTGAGTTTTTATTTATAAGGTTAAGAAATATTTGGAGGTAAAGAAGCATGGCTTCGATAATCGGTCCGGCAAGTTTTAAATTTTTCGGGATATTTCCCGCAGTAATATTGTCATTTATTTTGCCTGTCATCGGGATAGGACTGTTTTCCTACATTATGGCCAGGCGTATTGCACCTCTTGTGAGGGCAAACCCTGATAGCAGGTTTGATCAAATTGGTAAGCGTGTCAAGAATCTTATCCTTGTATGGCTGGGCCAGATTAGACAGCCAAGGTATATGCTGGCAGGCGTGCTCCATATTGTCATCTTCGCGGGTTTTTTAATTCTGTCCATACGCTCTACGTCACTTGTTATTGTCGGTTTTTCAGATGGATTTGTAGTACCCGGGTTTGGGGGGCTTTTAGGCGATATCTATAATTTTTTCAAAGACTATGCCGCAACCTGTGTGCTCATTGCCTGTATCATTGCAGCTGTCAGAAGGGGGATCTTTAAACCCAAACGATATGCAGTGCCTGAAAAATATGGCAAAGATCATACCGCAGAAGCTGTTTTTGTATTGGGTATTATTGCAACACTCATGATTTCTGAAAGTCTTTTTGAAGCATCTGAGCTTGCCTATACCGGCCATGAACATTTTTTGGCTCCTCTTTCTCTGGTATGGATTTTTAAAGGCATTCTTTCCTCGGCACCCCAAAATGTTCTCCAGGGACTTCATATCTTTACCTATTTTGTTCATGATTTAACTTTTTTCTTTTTTCTGTGTTTCTTACCCATGGGAAAACATTTCCATGTAATTACATCTATCTTCAATGTGTTTTTCATGCGGGTTCAGAAAGGCAAAATCAAACCGGTAATGCATGGGGTTTCCGATGACAAGCTGGATGATCTTGAATCCTTTGGTGTGAAAAAACTTGAAGATTTTACCTGGAAACATATGCTGGATTTTTACTCGTGTGCCGATTGCGGCAGGTGTTCTGATCATTGCCCGGCAAACGCAGCGGGGCGTCCATTATCTCCTAGGTTTATCACCATTAAGGCAAGGGATTTGATATTTAAAAATTATCCCATGTCAGGAGAAATTTATAAAAGCAATTTATTGGTAGAAGATATCTATACTGAAGATGAAATCTGGTCCTGCACCACCTGCGGCGCCTGTGAAGAAGAGTGTCCTCTGGGGATTGAATATATTGACAAAATGGTTGATTTACGTCGGGGTATGGTAGACGAAGGCATGGTGCCCCAGTCCCTGCAAAAACCCTTGAAGGCCCTTGAAAAACGGGGTAATCCTTACGGAAAAATGGAGAAAAAGCGGGCAGACTGGGCAAAGGATAAGGAATTTAAGGCAACTCATCAGATTAAAGATCTTGCCAAGGAAAAAGCAGACACCCTCTATTTTGTAGATAGTATTACATCCTATGATGATGAAATTCAGGATATCGCAAGGCGAACTTCCATTATCCTTGAAAAAGCAGGGGTCGACTTTGGAATTCTGGGTAAGCTGGAAAAGGACAGTGGGAATGAGGTCATTCGGTTTGGTGAGGAAATGCTGTACCAGGATTTAAAAGAGCAAAATACTGAAGCTATTATGGAAAGTGGTGTTAAACAAATTGTGACAGCAGATCCCCATGCTTATAATGCATTGAAAAATGATTATGACAATCTTGTTCCTGTTAAACATATCAGCCAGGTGGTTGCCCAAAAAATAACAACGGGTGAGCTTGATCTTAAACCCTGCCAGAATCCTGACAAGATCTATGTATATCATGACCCATGCTATCTGGGGAGGCACAATGGTATATATGAAGAGCCCAGGCAGGCGATGGATGCCATTGACGGGTTAACAAGAGTAGAACTTGAAAAGAGCCGTGATCGATCATTCTGTTGCGGTGGCGGCGGGTTGATGCTTTTTTATGAACCGGAAGAAGAAATAAGAATGGGTGTTTTAAGAGTCAATATGGCTGCTGAGGCAGGAGCAAATGTCATTGTAACTGCCTGTCCTTTTTGCCTGGTTAATATCCAGGATGCGATCAAGGTCGCAGGAAAAGAAGGAGAAATGGAAGCCTTGGATTTTACAGAACTCATTGAGCAGCATCTTAAATAAATAAATGAGTTACAGTTTTAAGATTAAAAAATCTGTGACAGATAATTGATTTAAAGGAGGCAATAATGGAGATTTTGGTATGTGTCAAGAGAGTACCGGATACTGCTGAGAATGAATTTGAACTCAACAGTGCCGGAAATGATCTTGATCGTGATGATCTGGTTTATTCAGTTAATGAATGGGATAATTATGCGGTTGAAGAAGCGATCCAGATTGTTGATAAAGTCGGTGGAAGTGTGACGGTTATCACTGTTGGTGATGATGAATCAGAAGAAGTGTTGAGGCGTGAGATGGCAATGGGTGCCAATAATGGTATTCTTCTTTCTGACGATGCATTTGAAGGATCTGATGGCTTGGGGATTGCGGCCATTCTTAAGGCAGAAACCCAAAAAGGCAATTATGACCTGATTATGTCAGGTGCCCAGGCAGACGAAGGAGCAGGCCAGGTGGGTGGAATGCTCGCCGCAATGCTGGATTACCCCTATGCATCTCTGGTGAATAAAATTGAGATCAGTGATGGCAAAATAACAGTGGGCAGAGAGATTGAGGGCGGAAACCAGGAAATGAATGAAATGGACCTTCCTTGCGTTCTTTCTATCCAGACAGGTATTAATGAGCCCCGTTATGTGGGCATCCGAGGTATCAGAAAAGTGGCCAGTGTGGATATTCCTGTTAAGGGAACGTCTGATCTTGGTCTTGATGCGGCTAATGTCGGAGAAGCCGGTGCAAAAACCAAAAGAGTCGATTATTTTGTCCCTGATACGGGTGAAGGTGCCGAGATGCTTGAAGGCTCCACCGACGAGATCATTGAAAAACTGATTGAGAAGCTTAAAGCAAAAGGAGGGTTATAATCATGACACAGATTTTTGCATATATTCCATTTAAAAATGGTGCTGCTGAAGACGTGGCCTTGGAGTATCCTTCAGCTGCCAAAAAAATTGATGAGGGTGCATCCTTAACTGCTGTTGTAACAGGATCAGGTGCAGATCTGGATAAAGTGGCCGATGAGATGACTTCCATTTATTCGGAAGTGATTAAAATTGATCATGCCGATCTGGCTTATCCAAACGCAGAAGTTGTCAGAAAAGTTCTGGTCAATATTATTCCAACCGATGCTATTTTTCTTACGGCTCACGATACGTTTGGGATGGACCTGGCGCCAGGCCTTTCCGTTAAAATGGATTCAGCTTATGCAGCTGATATGGTTGATTTTGAAGGGATAGACGGAACAACCCTGAAAGCAGTTCGCCAGGAACTTGGCGGGGCTGTGAGCACCCATGTGGCCATTGATATATCTTCCGGGGTTGTTATGACCGTCCGGCCCGGATCTTTTGCGCCGGTTGACGGCGGGTCAGCCAGTGGGGCAGTGGTTGATAAATCCGGTGATGCCGGTGATCTTTCCGCAAAAAGAAAATTCCTTGAAATTGTTGCGGCAGAAGTGGGTGATGTGGACATTACTAAATCTGATGTTCTCGTGTCTGTTGGCCGCGGTATTGAGGATGAAGAAAATATTGAAGTTGCCCAGGAACTTGCTGAAGCAATGAATTCGGTTGTATCCTGCTCAAGACCGATTGTTGATGCCAAATGGCTTGAGAAATCACGACAGGTTGGAACATCCGGCCAGACCGTTAAGCCAAAAGTATACATGGCCATGGGGATTTCAGGTTCTTTCCAGCATATGGGCGGCGTAAAGGGCAACCCGTTTATCGTTGCTGTTAACAAGAACCCCAAAGCACCGATTTTCCAGGTAGCAGATGTCGGTATTGTTGAAGATATCCTTGATTTTATGCCTGAACTTACCGAAGCAATTAATGATCTTTAAGATTTTAAGATTATTTAAAGAGATTTTTTGAAAAGGGGCCTGAAATTTTGAGTAAGGCCCCTTTTTATTTTTTCTGCCTTTCAGATTACAGCCATTCAACCGGTTCAAGCATCAACCTTCTCACCATCTACTTGATTTCATATATCTTTTCATCCCAAGTTATAAGTTTATCAATTAAAATTTTTAAACTAAAGAATAGCATCTTTATCTTTATATGCCTCAAAACATAAAGTTATATATGCCGAACATTTAAATGTGTCAATGAAAAAATGAGGTCATCGAGGACTTATTAGTTTGATATTTTAAATTTTTACTTTAAAGACTGGTACTTAAAAGGATAAAGCCTAAACAAGCTACCAATAGGCCTGCCATGGCTTCAATCATATATTCAAGTATGGTTAAAATCCTGCTGTGATTGGAAGCCAAAGAGAGAACAGCGACTTTGCCTGACATGCCTGCCATAACAATCAATGTAATGGTTGAGGCCATGCCGAAAGAAATGGTTGTGCCCAGTAGAATTCCCAGCCAGGTTAAATCCATGGAAATGGCAAACAACATCACCATTACCACACCGGGGCAGGGAATGATACCAACTGCGATTGCTGTTATAAATGGATTGGCAAACAGTTTTGTACGGGGCTTGGGATGTGCTGTTTTATTTTTGATCCATTTATAAATACTTGTGAAAAATATGATGAGCCCAAGGCAGGTGATCAAAGAATAGCTGATGATTTGAGTGATACTTGTCATGGTTTCAAGTGATGCGGAAATGCTTGTTTGTAATAAGTATTTTACGGTCAGAACAAAGAAAATCCCTGAAAATCCATGGGTTAATGCCACAAGATTGCCGAAAATCAAGCCCTGGGAAAAACTTGGTTTGCAGGACAGAATATAGGACAGGGCGACGGCCTTTCCATGGCCGGGGCCGGCTGAATGGATAACGCCATAGGCAAAGGCTGAGGCAATAAGAATAAAAAAGGGTGTCGGGCTTTTTCTTGTTTTGGCCTCACGTATCAAACTGGACATCTTTTCTCTTAACTGCTGCTGCCAGAAAATTATCTTAACAAAGAATTTGCTTTTTATCAGTGGCTCAGGTGTCGTGTGCTGATTTTCAGGTTTTGCTGTAAATGGATTATGAGCACTCCCCATAGAGGCAGGTATAAAAAAAAATGACAATAAAGCAATAATAATTAGAATCTTTTTCATTACTTTAATTTGAAATCCAGAAATAATGCCCAAGGATTCACCATGTCATAGTATATCAAGGTAGCTTTGTCTCTTTTTATGTGAGCATTGACCTCAAACTTGTCATTGTTTTCAATTGCAAAAGGATGTTGTTCTGTAAAATAAATGGCAGAGTAGTAATTCGGGTCATAGAAAGCAATGTTAATGTGTTTAAAATTTTTTATGGCACTGACATGGCAGGGGATGAAAAAACCATAAATCAATTTTCCGTTTTCAAGTTTGGCAGAAAAGTCAGTCACATATTTAACGTTAAAAGGAGTGCCGTCAATTTTTACATAAATAAAATAATTGAATTCGGCAATATAGGAAAAGGCTTTTTCCCTGATAGATGCCACCTCGGTTTTTTCAAGAGTTCCGTTTTTATTCAGATCATGATCCTCGCAGATCATGTTTGAAAACATGTCATCAAACTTCCAGTATACATTAAAACCTGCCAAACCTTTTTCATCAAACACGATTTTCAGATTCTGGGCAATAAAAACATGGGGATGTGCCCATGTGATTCCGATGGAGAGAAACAACAGGCAGGAGATGACAAAAACAGATTTGATAACTATATGTTTCATATATTTCATACCAGTATTTTTATAGTATTCGTATTTTTTGACCCCGTATATAGTATGGGTAATATAAAATTGAAATAGAAAAAAGATACGGCCGGTACAAACAGGGCAGAATGAAATTACATGACTGGCATTTTGGGTAAATAGCGCGATATCGTCTGCTGAGGTATGCCCAATTCTCTTTTGGTAGTTAATCTGTGATTGGTTCGATGTCACAATGGGGACAGGTATCGATTTTTTTTAAAAAAGCCCTGAATTTTTTAAAGGTCTGTTTATCCATTGCATGTTCCATCTGGCACGCCGTACGGTCTGCTGTCTCTTCATCAACCTTTAATATTCTGAAAAGAAAATCTTTTAAAAAAATATGACGGTGCTCTATTTCCACTGCGATTTTTCTGCCTTCAGGAGTTAAGGTGACATATCCATAGGGTTCATAGTTGATAAGCTTGTTTTCAGTAAGCTTTTTTAACATCCCTGTAACGGAACCTCTTTTAATATCCATCTTTTCGGCAATATCCTTTGACCGAGCCACTGTTTTTGTTCTCTGCAATTCAAGTATGATTTCAAGATAATCTTCAAGGCTTTCTGAAAGCTGATTTTTTTTAGCCATGTCTTTTCTCCATTAAGTTTATCATCATATGTTTATATTTAAATATTTAGTAAGTCAAATATTTATTTTATACATGCAGCTCATTTTTTTATTGACAATAATAAAAGTTGGGCTTATAAAACATTCCATGCAGCAACGAATTTAATGTGCTATGAAAAACAAGGAGATAACCATGGGAATAATAAACCTAAGACAGATGGGTGTGGATCAAACCGGGATCATTACCCGTGTAAAAGCAAATGGCGAGCTTGGCAGGCGGCTCAGGGACATGGGGTTGATCCCGGGTAAGGAAATCAAGGTGCAGGGGAAGGCCCCTCTGTATGACCCGGTCTCTTTAAGGATTATGGGATTTACACTAACGCTTCGTAATAATGAAGCCGACTATATTGAAGTAGAGGTGCAATAAGATGAGTACGGCAATCGTATTGGCAGGGAACCCGAATTCAGGCAAAACAACTCTTTTTAATGAATTAACAGGCGCGCGACAGCATGTAGGGAATTATCCCGGCGTGACTGTTGAAAAAAAACAAGGAACATGCGTAAGCGATTCCGGGAAATTCAATATAGTTGATCTTCCCGGAACCTATTCTCTGACTGCATATTCTTTGGAGGAGGTTGTTGCAAGAGATTTTCTTGTAAATGAAAAACCTTCCATGATCGTCAATATTGTTGATGCATCCAATCTTGAAAGAAATCTTTATCTGTCAGTCCAGTTTATGGAAATGGGGATTCCTGTAACCATTGCATTAAATATGATGGATGTGGCAAAAAAACGGGGTATTCAGATTAATATTGAAAAATTGTCAAAACTATTGAATGTTCCCATTGTTCCGATTATTGCCCGAAGTGGCGAAGGGAAAAAAGAACTGCTGCAGACCATTGCCGCAAATATGAATGGTAAAGTTGAACCTTTAACGATTTCCTATGGATATGACATTGATACTGCCCTTGATGAAATGGAAGAAATTATCCGGTCCTCCGCTTTTTTAACTGCAAACTACAGAGCAAGATGGACTGCTATCAAATATCTTGAAAATGACAGCCAGGTTATTGAATCAGGTAAAAAGGACAATATAAAGGTTGCTTTGCAACTGGAAAAGATTGTTGAAAAAGTTACCAGCCATCTTTTAGCAACCCTTGATACACATCCTGAAGGAATAATTGCAGATCAGAGGTACGGATTTATCAATTCAGTTCTAAAACAGAACGTGATCAGTTATTTTTATGACAAAAACAGAATGCAATTGTCAGATAAAATTGATAAAGTAGTGACAAACCGATTCCTGGGACCCATCATTATGGTTGCGATTTTGATGGGACTCTATAAATTTACATTTACCTATAGCGAAATCCCGGTGGGGTGGTTTGAAAGCTTTTTCGGGTGGGTTGGAGGTGTTGCAGATAATGCCTTGCCTGAAGGGCATTTAAAATCCCTTGTTATTTCCGGAATAATTGACGGGGTGGGTGGAGTTCTTGGATTTGTGCCTTTGATCATGTTCATGTTTTTAGGGATTGCTTTCCTTGAAGACTCGGGATACCTGGCACGAATGGCCTTTATGCTGGACAGGGTGTTCAGGATGTTCGGTCTCCACGGCAGTTCTGTGATGGCATTTATTGTATCCGGCGGTATTGCAGGCGGATGTGCAGTCCCGGGTGTTATGGCCACCAGAACCCTTAAATCTCCCAAAGAAAGACTTGCAACGCTTTTAACAGTTCCGTTTATGAATTGTGGTGCCAAACTTCCGGTATTTGCATTGCTGGTAGCTGCATTTTTTGCTGAAAATGAAGCAACTGTGATGCTGCTTATTACAATGATCTCATGGATGGGTGCATTGCTTGTGGCCTGGGCTTTGCGGTCTACTATTATAAAAGGAGAATCAACGCCATTTGTCATGGAACTTCCCCCATACAGGATGCCGACTTTTAAAGGTATTTTGATTCATACCTGGGAAAGAACCTGGCAGTATATTAAAAAGGCAGGCACTGTTATTTTAGGAGTCTCCATTGTTCTCTGGGCCATGATGACATTTCCAGGGCTTCCTGAGACTAAGACTCAAGAATTTGAAAACCAGCGGTCAACCATTACATCTGGTGTACCATTTCAGATTTTGGATGAACTTGAAATCCTTGAACAAGGTAACCTGAAGGTCACACGTAAATTGTCTGCAAAGGCACTGGCCGTAAAGGAAAGCCTTAACCAGGTTGATTTTGATGAAGCCCATGCAGGTTTGAAAAATTCCATTGCTGGCAGAATTGGTTCTTCCCTTGAAGGGATAACAAAGTTTGCAGGATTTGACTGGAGAACAAATATTGCCCTTGTGGGCGGATTTGCCGCAAAGGAGGTCGTGGTATCAACTCTTGGTACTGCCTATTCCATTGGCGAAGTAGTTCCGGAAGAAACTGCTTCTCTTTCTGACAGGCTAAAAGCAGCAGAGGGTTGGGGACCTCTGACCGCATTTAGTCTGATCATATTCACTATTTTTTATGCCCCCTGTTTTGTGACAGTGGTCTGTATTGCAAAAGAGGCAGGATCATGGAAATGGGCTGCCTTTTCCGTTGTGTTTAATACGGCACTTGCTTTTGGATTGTCAGTAATTTTTTACCAGGTCGGGTCCCTAATCCTGACATAAATAAAGGAAGATAAATCATGGATTCAATTATTGTTGGAATTATCGTAATCGGTGCGGTGATTTTCAGCGTAAAAAGTTTTATTAAAATCTATAGAGGAGAAGGTGATTGCAGTTGTGGTGAAGGATGTTCCTGCTCCTCCAAGAATTCTTGCAATCCCTAATCCTTAATTTTTTTCTTCACCAATGAGGGAATAGTAGCTCGTGCAGAGAATGACTGGAATTCAATCAAACTATTGCATTTCCTGTTCAGAAGCTCAATGGCGGAACTAATTTTTTAACGGGTGATCTTTTTGCCTGTGGTATTTTTCCAGGACAGATATCAATTTTTCAACTTTGTTTTTCCGCGGTTCCAGGAATGCCGCAAAATCATGAATAGGATGTTATTTTAAAATAATTAAAAATAGATACATGACTGAGGCATAAATAGGAAATAAAATGATTGACATACCCTGATGAATTAAATATGAAAGGCAATAATTAATCACCCGAAGGTGATAAGATAAGATAATTTAGTTCTAGTTAATATTTGTATCTAAAAGCCATGAAGGCCTTTTTCTGAGAACAGAAAAAAATCCTTCGTGGCTTTTTTATTTTTGAGGATAAAATGAAGTTTATAATTATTTTCATAGTTTTCTTTTTCCCCTGGTCGTTTTCCCAGGCCCATGTAAAACAGATGGAAAAAGATACTGACGGAGACGGTAAGATAGATCAGATTGCTTTTTTTGATGTTCAAGGCAAGATCAAACGGCTTGAGATCGACAGCAACAAAGACGGCCTCATTGATCGTTATCAATATTATCTGGATGAAAAACTTATCAGGATTGAAAGAGATACGGATTTTGATCAGAAGATTGACTGTAGGGATAATTATCAATTAGGGAAAAGGATAAAACAAACCCGGATTACCATTGATGATAAAGTCATTCAGATCACTTTGTTTGATGAAAACGAGCAAGTTTCTTTAATAAAAAAAGATAGTTCCGGCAATGGGGAGTTTGATCTTTTTTACTATTATCAAGCAGGCAGCCTGATCTTATCCACAAAAGACACCAATGATAACAATAAGATCAATATATGGCAGACATATAAAAACAACAGGCCTTTTGAGCAAAAGGTGGATGATAATGAAGATGGTAATTTTGAAAGAATTGTATTGTATGACCAAAACGGGGTTCCCCAAAAAAGCCTTCACGACCTTGATGGGGACGACAGTCTGGAGACATTCCGGTTTTATATCAAGGGCGAGATTTTAAAGCAGCATAAGGATGCCAATCTTGATGGTATAATGGATTCCAAGACTTATTTTGAAAACTCCGTTCCAATTGAACAGAAAACAGATTCAAACTTTGACGGAAAATTTGATATTTTTACAACCTTTAAAAACAACAGGCCTGTAACCCGGAACAAGGATACGGATTTTGATGGAAAGATAGACTGCTTTACCCTGTTTGACCAGGCAGGTTTGGTAAAAGAGATAAAAGAGGATACAAAAAATAGCGGTAATATTGACAGGCTCAGATTTTTTAAAGATGGAAAGCCCACACGCGTAGAGTATGATTCAGATGGAGATGTTTTCTTAGAAACCAAATCGTATTTTAAAAACGGTAAAATAAGTATTCAGACGAAAGATGAAAACAGCGACAAAAAGCCTGATATCAGAATTATTTTCAACTCCAGAGAAGAAAAAATAAAGGTTGAAATGGATACGGATTTTACCGGGAAAAATGATACCTGGCATTTTTACAAAAACAATGGGCTTGTCAGAACTGAGAAGGATGAAAACAAGAACGGAACAGTTGATCTGGTCATCTGGTATGACAAAGGTTCCAGGTCGAAATTGGCAAAGGATACAAATAATAACGGATGTTTTAACATCACCCAGAGCTTTGACAGCCCTGAATGGTCTATGGTTACAGAACAGGATATGGATTGTGACAAGAATGTTGAAGCCTGTTTTTTTTATAAAGATGGTGTGCTTAGGGTAAAAGAACTGGATGAAAATAATGATGGTCTTATTGACCTTAAAGAGTATTTTGATCCAAAGGGAAAAATTGTCAAAAGCATGGAAGATGATGGCTTTACCGGCAGACTCAATCTTGTCTGGTTTTTCGATGACCTGGAAAATCCGGTCAGGGCGGAAAAAGACAATGATGGAGATGGTAAGGCTGACACATGGTTTTTTTATCATAAAGGCAGGTTGGCAAAAGTAGAAGAAGATACAAATAAAGATGGGCTTCCTGATTTGTGGGAACAATACGATGAAGCAGAAATATTAATTAAAAATGAAAAAGACCTGGATTTTGACGGAATGGCTGATGTCATAGAGTATCATAGAAGATCATCAGAATGATTCATAAAAAAGGTCAATATAATTATCAGGCAGGGAGATTTAAATGGTTGAATTTTTATCAAAAGGCGGGATGCTGGTAATTCCGATTCTGTTATGTTCGGTTTTTGCCTTGGCTATATTTTTAGAAAGAATGATCAGCTTTGCAAGAATGCGCACTCGCGGCAGGGAAATTGACCAAAAAGTCGCCTCACTTCTTATGGAGAAAAAAGATGACGAAGCAAAAAGGGCAGCCCAAAACAGTGACTCTCCCATGGGACGTGTGCTTACCCAGGCTCTTGAGGTCAAGAACAGGGAGAGGGAAACCCTGGAAACTGTTATTATCAATGCCATTGACAGAGAGGTGCAGAACCTTTCATCATATATCCAGACACTTGCCACCATTGGCAATATTGCTCCCCTGCTGGGTCTTCTCGGGACAGTTGTCGGGATGATTAAGGCTTTTATGGTGATTCAGCAGATGGGGGGCAAGGTTAATGCAGCAGTTCTTGCAGGCGGCATATGGGAAGCTATGCTTACCACAGCTATCGGCCTTGCAGTGGCGCTTCCAACCATGGTTGCCCATAGCTACCTTTTAGCCAGGGTGGATAAATATGAAGCAAGACTTCAAAACGGGGCAGTGACATTTATTAAGGCCATTTCCAAAGGAGATTAAAATGCTTGTTCATAGAAAAAGAAAACCTCGTTACCAGATACAGACACCTCTTACATCCTTGATAGATATCATCTTTATGCTGCTTATCTATTTTCTTTTGACCACCAACTTCATAGTGGATGAAGGCATTAAAATCAAACTTCCCCAGGCAAAATCGGCGCAACCCCAGATCAACAAAGAAATTACCGTTTATGTTGATAAAAACGGTCAGGCATTTATAGGGGAGAATAAGGTTCCTGAAGATCTTCTTTTTAAAACATTAAAAGAGATGATAGGCAATAAAAAAGATAAGTTGGTGATTATTAAGGCAGACCGGACTATTGTGTTGAACAAAGCTGTTAAGGTCATGGACATTGCCAAGGCTGCAGGTGCAGGAAGATTATGCCTTGCAACGGAAAGGAAATTGTAATCGGTGTATTCTTTACCAGGTGATCAAAGGAGAATAAACTGGCTGTTAAATGGTTTGATAGCGGTCTCGCTAGGAGTCCATGTGTTGATATTTATGCATATGGCAGGAATTTGCAGGACTGAAGCTTTGACATATATTGAAATCGGTATCAAGGATATTTCAAAACCTGTTGAAAGGCTGATCCCAAGGCCCAGGACCAGACAAAACCCAATATATAAAATACCAAAAATGGATACAATCAATATTGCGAAACAAAATATACCCCCTATAAAAATTAACCGGGTGAAGACCAGTCTGTCAGATACTTTAATGGAAAGTATAAAAGTGCCTGACTTGCCTTTTGTACCGGAGCAATCCAATATCAATATATCGGATTTCAAATCTGACAATGTATCTGATTTTTTAACAAAAAATGATTACTTTGACATGTTAAGATTAAAAATAGAAAGCAATAAAAAATATCCTGATACTGCACGGTTAAAATATATTGAAGGACGGGTAGAGATAAATTTTATTATAGCCAAAGACGGCCGGATATCTGATTTAAAAATTGTCAAGCCTGCAAGGCACAACAGCCTGAACAAGGCGGCATTAAAGGCGGTAAAAGATTCTGCTCCTTTTTCTGTGCCGCCGTCAAACCTGTTTAAGGAATCACTTAAAATTGAAATAACAATTGTTTTTGAAATAACATGATTTTATTTGGTATTCAAGAATACAAAAAAGATTGGAGATCATCACGGCCAAATGAAACTGATCAAGCCGGTATTGTTTCGTTCCTGTCCAAAGGAGCAGTACTTATTTTATACATTATCACCTTCTCCGTGTCTGTCCCCAAAATATCAAACTCTATATCGTAGATTTTTTTAAGATTTTTTTCATCAATAATTTTCTCTACAGAGCCATAATCTATGATTGTACCGTCTTTTATCAATACGATTTTATGCGAAAATTTGATGGCATCATTTGGGTCATGGAGGCTCATAAGCACTGTTAAATTTTTCTCACGAGCTATGTCTCTAACAATGGTTAATACTTTCACTTTGTTTTTAATATCCAGATGAGCTACAGGTTCATCAAGTAATAAGATCTTCGGTTCTTGCATTAGGGCCCGGGCAATAAAAGTAAGCTGACGTTCTCCGCCACTGATTTGGGTATATGGTCTTTCAGCAAGTCCCGATATACCTAGTTCGGATAGTATCTTTCTGCCTTTTTGATAGTCTTCCTGTAAGGGTGATGAAAAAATGGACAAATAGGGTGTCCTGCCCATGACGACAAGATCAAGCACTTTATACGGAAAGCTGTTCTGATGATCCTGCGGCACTCCTCCGACAATTTTGGCCAGTTCAGATGACTTAATTGTAGATATTAGTTTGCAGTCAAGATAAATACGCCCTTTTTTCGGATTCAGCAGTCCATAGATAGATTTAAGAAGTGTGGTCTTCCCTGACCCATTAGGTCCCAGGAGGGATACAACTTCATTTGGTTCTATTTTTAAATTTACGTTCTTGATCCCGGAATGGTCATTATACATAAAGTGCAAATTATTTATTGTTATCAATTCCAGCCTCCTGCAACCTTTCGAAGGAGATAGATAAAGTATGGGGCTGCGACCAATGTGGTAATTATACTTACCGGAATATCATAGGTGGTTAATGTTCTGCATAAGGTGTCAGTTATAAGAAGCAGACTGGCGCCAAGGCCAGCGGAAGCCGGGATAAGATACTTGTTATCCGGGCCTATCAGGCTTCTTGCCATATGGGGAACAATCAATCCTATCCAGGCAATTATTCCGGTTACTGCAATTATCGAGCTGCACATCAATGTGCTTAAGGCGATTACTATCAAGCGATCACGATTAATGTTTACCCCCAGCAATTTGGCATCGTTGCTACCCATGGAGAGCACATTAAGCCTGTAGCGCATTAAATATAATATGGAGAAACCAATAACCAGCCCCGGTAAAGCCATCAGGATATCGTCCCAGCAGGATTTATGAAAACCACCCATCATCCAGAAGACAATTCCGGAAAGACGGTAAGGATCCGAGGCAAGCTTAATGATCGAAAGCAGGGCAGTAAATACCCCGGCTACAATAACCCCGGAAAGCACAGTAGTCACCGTGGAGAATTCACCCCTTACCCTGGCTAAAGAACATGCAAGACCAACAGCTATAAAACTGAAAACAAGTGCTGAAGCGGGAATCAGATACATGCAGTTGGGCAAGAATAACATTGCCAGGGCAGCCCCGAATGCCGCCCCTTGGGATTGCCCCAAAATATATGGGGCAACAAGGGGATTACGCAAACATGATTGTAAAGAAGCCCCTGCCACTGAAAGCGCAACCCCGGCCATCATGCATAAAATAATCCGTGGCGCTCTTATATTAAGCAGAACAAAAAAATCCTCCGAAGAAAGAGAGGTGATAGTCAAAGAATATCTACCCAGAAACAATACCATTAAAGCAATCGGAAAAGGTGACAAGGTTAGATAAAAGCTGTTGGTTTTGATAGATGCATTCACTTCATTTTGCTCCAAATTGATTTCAAATCGACTTTGATTTAGTTTTCCTCGTCATGGAATGTAAATCTCATACTTATCAACAAGATCGGTAAAAAAATTATTAGCGCCGTACATTACCCGGAATATTTCGTTTCCTTGTTTTTCAATATCCAGATTTCGAAAATGATCCGGATAGGCTGTTTTAGCTATCTGCATAATATTGATCACAGTGGTTGAAGGATACCAGCCGCACCAACCGATTATAACATTATATACTCTCTTGTTTTTAACCGCTTTTACCTTCTGCCATTGCTGGTAATCAAGAAGTTCCCGAGGTGATATCCTGCTTAAAATATGAACAAAGACGATTTCTGGTTTCCAGATCATTACTTGTTCAGGATTTAATTGATACCAGACCTCACTGTTTTTAACTGCTGTATTGACTACACCGGCGGTATCCAAAGGATCGGGATGCCCATTGGCACTAATTGCACCGGGGACCATTGCCGATACTATGATCCCCTTACGTCTGTTGTCTTTGGGGATTCGGTCGGTAAAAACCGTTATTCCCGAAAGCTTACCCTCCAAATACTGTACCAGATAATCGGCTCGTTCCTGCTTATTAAGTATTCGGCCAATCAAGCTTATTAATTTAAAAGAAAATTTTCCCTTCCCGGCAGGAGGATTAATCCTTACACAAACGACAGGTATCCCTGTTCTTTTCTGTAGACTGTCGGCCATATCAGCCCGGTTGGCATCACCAAAGATAATATCAGTCTTCAGTTTGACCAGTTCTTCCGTGTTCACGGCATCCATCATCCTTCCCGTGGCAGGCAAACTCATAATCTGTGGAAACAATTCAGTAAAAACAGGGTCCGCCTTCATACTGCCGTCTATCCCCACAATCTTATTTTGCTCTCCAAGGGCAAATATTGTCCGGGTGGCTTCCGGCCACAAACTGACAATACGATTAATCCTTGCAGGTATATGCACGGTTCTGCCCGCCTGATCCGTAATTATAATTTTTTCGCTTTCCGAAGAATGTGCCACAAAAGGCAGCAAAGCTGCTGCCAGCATGAATACAACCATCATCCCGGCAGCCAAAACCACGTTTTTAATTGTCAATTGCTTTGGTTTTATTATGGTTCTCATTTATTTTTATCTTTGTTAAAAAGGTCCGGCTTCATTCCCAGTCCTTTAATAATTCTGCATGTAAGAGGGAGCCGGTCGCTGTATTCCAGGTTATAGACTGTTTTAGTAACTATCTCTGAGGATTTCATACCCTTAAATTGCATTCTCGGTCTGTGCACATGGGGTCCCAGATGGATAGCCCTGTTTGCGCCGGCCATAACCCATATAGGCAAGAACTGCGGGTCATTCATCATTCCTCCAAAAGAAATGTCAACATCTCTAAGTATCAATCTGGCTACAGCTCCTACCTTAGCCACCTCCATTGTTAAAGCAGTCTTGTGATTACTCATTCCCGCTCCCGGTATCGGTCTGAGACCGGTTACAGGAAAATGGCTTAAGTTCTGAAAGTTGTTAAGCCAAAAAATATGATCAACATAATTTTGATAACTGCTGCCCAGGCCAACCATCATGACACTTGTCAAGCCAATACCAACTTCATCAATCTCACTGGCAAGTTTCTTTCTGGCATCCAGACTGTCTCCTGGCTTAGTTGCAGCAAAGACCTGCGGGTTACAGGTTTCAAGGGAACAACAGATCTCTTTTACCCCTAACTCCTTTAATTCAATCAGATCATCCTTACAAAGAGAAGGCCCGACATTTATCCATATGCCTAGATTATTGTCAACTTCTTTTATTGCCTTTACAGCCGCGATTATTTTTGTTGAAGCATCGTTTGCTCCGGTACCTCCGCCAATTTCCACCATTTTTACATGACATTCGGAAACAAACTTTGCAGCTAAGCGAACTTCCTGAATGGTTAACGGTTCGGAAAATGATGATTTTCCATCCTTCAACGACCTGCTGCAATATTTACACGGGGGATCAATGGTGCAATCTGTCAATGTGCCGATAAACCCGTCGAACTTGAAAGTATCCCCCACCTCTTGACCTCTTACCTTAGAGGCTGTTTTAAAAAGCGCCAATAATTTGTCCATAGTGGTTGCTTCATTTAAAAGCAGCAGCGCCTCTTCAGGGGATACGGATTCTTTTTCTGCTTTGGTTAATATCTTTTCATACATTGTCTTATCTCCTTTTGAATGAATTAAAATTTTACGGTTAATGATGCACTAATCAGACGTCCCGGCGTTTTATATAAATCCGAGATATCGTATCCCTTATCAAGCAGATTTTCACACTCAAGGCTGAACTCCGCATGTTTAAAGATCTCTTTTGTGATCTTAATGTCAACAGTCCAGTAATCATCCAGCCTTGTTTCTTCTGAATTTTCTTGGTCAACATACATCTCATCCGTATAACGCAGCCGGACATCGGCTTTAAACAGATCAGGATTATTATAAATTACTCCCAAACTGAATTTGTTTTCAGGGGTATAAGAAAGGTTATTTCCTACTACTGACTGATCAACGTCATTTTTTTCAATAGTGGATTCATTAAAGGTATAGCTTGACTGGCATGATATTTCATCGGTGATATCATACCGCAACTCAGCCTCAATTCCACGCATTTGCACTTCGGAAATATTGTCAAATTGCACTTTATTTACCCCAATGGTGCGTGTACTGATAAAATCATCACCCTGAGCTTCATAAAGCGTGAGCTTAACTAAAAGATTATCAAAAAAGTTGTGGTCCAGGCCAACCTCGTATGAGATCATGGTTTCCGGCTTAAGATCGGGATTACCCCAAATTTGCTTGGGGCCACGAAGCATATATGTATACAGGCGAGGCAGGCTGGGAGCCTGAAAAGCTTTGCCAATAGATGCTCTCAATGTTGTGTTTCCGGTAGCATGATAAACAAGCCCAAGTTTTGGATTAAATGAATCCCAGGACTTATCATCGTAAGAAATATCTATAGGGTTTAAAGGATTTGTGTCAATGAGTGAACCGTCATAGCTTTCAAACCAGTCCTGACGTGCTCCCAGATTAACCAGGAAACTATCATTGAAAAAGGCTGCTTCATCCTGCAAATAGAGGGAATAATAACGCTGTTTTCCTTTAGTTTGATCAAACCGGACTACTGTTTGGTAAACTCCCTTTTTATCAATACCGCTTTGCTTAAACTCAAATCCTGCGGTTAAGATATTCCATTCAACCAAAGGATATGATGCCTGCATTGAAGCTCCGTAGGTCGGCACATCGAAATCCTCTACTAAATTGAGGTAATTATAGAAAGGAGGTTTGTCAAACTCAACATCCCAATCTTCATTATGTATGTAGGATACAAATCTAAGCCCCAACCCGTTTTTTATATCTCTGTTAAAGGTGATATTTCCTCTGTTGATCTCACGATCAAAGTTTGAATATTTTGTGCCCCTTCCTATGTTGGATTGAGAATGCGACAGGTTAAGTGAAAGAGTGGAAATTTCATCGAAATCATAACTTAAACGAGAGTCAAAATTGCTGTTCTCATAATCATTCATGATATTATATGGTTGCTCCTCTTTGGCAGCCACGTAGCCATCCGTAGTTGCATATTTCCCGGATAACCCATAGCCGAACCGGCCATTTTTCCCTCCAACATTAAAATAGGTTGATCGAGTATTCAAACTGCCGTAGCTAATCCTTGCAACCGCCTCAAAAGGTTTTTCCGGTTTTTTAGTAATAAAATTAATTACACCGCCCATGGCGCTTGAGCCATACAGACTTGAGCTGGGGCCACGGACAATCTCAATCCTTTCTATATTATCGGTTGGTATCTGACCCCATTCAACCCAACCGTGCCAATTACCATTAACAGGCACGCCATCAACAAGGATTAATGTTTTGCCCTGATCGCTAACTCCTCTCAAGCTAACCTGGCGGCCACGACTATCACAGCGATGGCTGCCCATTATGTCAATTCCGGCGGTATTTCTTAAAAGCTCGTCAGCGGTGTCCGCAGTTGACCCTTTTATCTCTTCCTGATCAATAATTGTTACACTGGCCGGCGCATCTTTTAAGGATGATTCCTTACGAGTAGCTGTTACCACAATATCATCCAGCCGGACCGTGCTTGCATCTTCCTGTTTCTGGTTTGCCAAACAAACCGTGTTTAATAAAAAGAGTATGCTCGCACATAAAATAATGACAATCTTATTCATCAATCTCCTCCTTTAATCATTTTGTCAGTACAATAAAGATATTTCCCAGAACCGGATGCATTGACGAGCTATTACCACAGTGTTATAAGGAGGGTGTAAGCTCCTGAATATACGGGGCTTCCCCGGAAGACAGCATGTTTCTTTGATCGGATACTGTGCTGTCTTCCTATTTTTATCTTAATTTTGTACTTTGACAGTTTTTTATAATTTGTTATGTAAAATCTCCCAAATAAAAAAAGCCAAGAGTCCTAAATAGAATTCTTTCTATCAGGCCTTCTTGGCTTATATTCAAATCTTGATCTTAAATTTTAACTACTGCAATTTCGATTGCAATTTTCAATGATCATACTTTAATCTGATACCCCTTGTCAAGGACAAATCCAGGGCAAACACGGTAAATTTGTTCTTCTTGAATAACTCCAGATTTGGGTTGACAGGTTTGCTTTGTCATTGTATTAACATTGGCATTGGCAGAAAATTGCATCTATAATTAATAGATTGCAATAAATGACATCAAGAAGGTGTTTGTAGTAATGCAGCAAATTGTCAGAAAATTCTGACAAAAAGCACTGATAGATAATAATAAATTTAAAGCCATGAAGGCTGACAGAAGTTCTGTTTGCCTTCATGGCTTTTTTGTTTTAAGCAATGCGGGCTATTAAATAGCTAAGATATAAGAAAAGGAATAAAAAAAATGATGAGGAAAAGAAAAATATTTATAATTATATTGATAATATTCGGGCTTGTCTCTAATAATTTAACCTGGGCAGATTATCAAAATCAACAGGAAGTCATTAAGCTTAAGGAAATTGTTGTAACAGCGCAGGTGGAAGACAGGAAGTTAGTGGCAACTCCTGCCAGTATCAGCCTTATAACTGCTGCTGAAATCCAGGAAATGGGAGCAAAAACCATTGCCCAGATTATTGAAAATATTCCAGGTATGGTGCATGAAAATTCTACCAGAGACTATATAACAGTTCGGGGTAATAGAAGTTCGCAGTCCTCAGGGGTTCTGGTACTTGTAAATGGTGTTCCGGCAAATTCAGGAGTGAGCGGCTATACTGAATATGATGCTATCCCTGTATCTGATATTGAAACCATTGAAGTTTTACGTTCATCAGGAAGCATTATCTATGGTCCTGATGCTGCACGCGGTGTCATTAATATCATTACAAAAAAAGGAGAAAGCAAATCTCCTAAAACACGGATTTCTGCCACCTATGGTTCATGGGATACCAAGGAAGTATCTGCCGGTATAAGCGGCGGAATTAATAAGTGGAATTATGCCTTTGGAGCCTCTTTTTTGGACACAGACGGATACGCAGATGATAATAAAAAAAGAGAGGCTGTGCGCATGGATATAGGATACAGTTTTTCAGAATCAACTGATATTAGTTATAATATAGCCTGGCATGAAGTAGATTATGATACAATCTATGGCAGGACAAAGTGGCAAATTGATAACTTTCGGAATGATTCCATATTCCCCACATCAGCAACTAATGACACATTGATTCATTATCGGGAAAACAGTGATGAAAGTCTCTCGCAGAGCCTTAAACTCTCGCACAATGCAGAGAATTTTTTCTTAACCGGCTTTCTCTGTTACGATGATACTGATCATGTTTATGATTATCTGAAGTACCGGCTGAATCCTGCTTACAATAAGACCAGCTCCTACTATGATTACAGAGAGGACAGAGACCAGAAAAGAAGTTTAGCACGACTTTTTGGGGGATATCATTTTGATTTTGATAAAATTGCTTACACACCTGCTTTTGGTATTGATTTTGAAAAAACAGATTTTGATCAGAAAAAATCATATCCATGGTCACCTGTGCCCAATTCAGCTTCACAACTAACTGCCATTGCCAAAGGTGATCTGAATACACAAAAAAAGAGACTGGGAGTTTTTACAAGTAATGAATTCCTTTTTGGAGAAAAATGGGAGCTTAACTTAGATTTAAGGTTTGATAATGTCAAATACGATATTAAAAACGCACAGCCTAAACATGTCAGCAATGAAGACAGTGACTACAGCTGGAAGATAGCACCGGCATGGCATCCTTGCCCGGATTCAACAATTTACACCTCAGTGTCAAAATCGTTCTGGTATCCTGTTCTTATTTATTACAACTATGCCATGCAATATGGTGACACTGAAAACAGACCTGAAGATTTAAAACCTGAAGAATACCTTACCTTTGAACTTGGATACAAACATTATTTTAATTCAAAGTTAAGCCTGGCTCTTGCAGGATATTATATGAAAACAGAAGATAAATATTTATCGCTTTATGATGAGTCTGACTGGAAAGGCTATCAAAATGTTGGAAAGGCAGAACATAAAGGAATTGAAATAGAAGCGTCAGGACGAATCAATTCTCTCATGGGGTACCGTTTCTCAGGAGCATGGCAGGATGTAAAATGGGATGATGCAAATTTTAGAGCATATGTTTGGGGTGCAACTCCTGCTTCCGATACCAGACAGAATGTTGACATATCAGGCAAACAGGTTCCCCAAATTCCTGAGTATACAGCATCCTTTGGTCTTGATTTTTATTTTTGGGATTATTTCAAACTCAGTAATGACGTAAATTATATTGGCTCGCGCCATATTGATGTATTGAATCGTTATAAAACAGATGATCATTTTACTTTTGATACAATGCTATCCTTTACACGGAAAAATTATAAATTTTGGATTCTCGGATCAAACCTTTTTAATAAAGAATCTGAAAGTATGTTTAACGAGACAGGAAAAAGAAATGCTGATGGTACACCTGCTCACCTGTATTATCCGGTGGATGGCAGGTATATTGAAGCAGGAGTTACAATAACTTTCTAATATGACACGTTTTATTACAAAAACAGGTTTTAGTTTGATAAGTGTTTTTATATTGTTGTGCCTGAGTGTTTCAGGCACAACAGCAGTTGGTCAGACAAAAATTGTTGAAATCCAGGATGCCAATGGGAACTTTGTACAAGTACAATTGCCGGTTCAAAGAATAGTAGTCTTAACATCTGATGCTTTAGAGATTGTATGTGCTCTTAAAGCAGACAACCTTATAACAGGTGTATTTACCGGCATTTCAAGAGAAGCCCTTTTTGAAGCCAAATTAAAGCAAAAACCAAAAGTCGGAGACTGGAGAGAAGTTAATTACGAACTTTTGGCTGAGTTAAAACCTGATATTGTATTATGTTATGCACGATCTCCAGGGAAAAATCTTGAAAAAAAACTTAACCCATTTGGTATTAAGGTAATACGGCTTAATTTTTTTAAACTGGAAACTTTAGATCAGGAGATAAAAACACTTGGTTTGATTTTAGGAAAAGCAGAGCAAGCAGAAGCGCTTATAAACTGGCATCAAAACAGGCTTCAGTTTTTACAAGAAAAATTAAAGGGGATTAAAAATCCTCCTGATATCTATATTGAAGGAGATTCCAGATATCATACAGCAGGACCCGGTTCAGGCGGAGACAAAATGTGTACCCTTGCAGGCGGCAATAATATTGCAAAAAATCTTTCAATACCTTATCCGGAAATAACCTGTGAATGGATTTTAAAAAACAACCCGGAGGTGATTATTAAAGTAGCCACCCGCGGTTCCTATAACATCAAAGCCAAGAACATCAAAACAGATATAAAAAGCAAAACCAGACTGGTTGCTTTAAAAACAATACAGGAAGAAATCATGGTACGTCCTGCCTGGAATCATATTCAGGCTGTAAAACAGAAAAGAGTTCATGTAATAACAAATGAAATCTGGGCAGGTCCCAGAGCTGTAATCGGAGCAAGTTATTTGGCAAAGTGGTTTTTCCCGGAAAAGTTGAAACATTTTAACCCTGAAGAGATCCATAAAGAATATATTAATAATTTCCATAATATTAAATTCCAGGGAAAGTATGCATACTGAAAAAATATATACAGAGTATAAAAAATTTAATGCGAAAAAAGTATTTTATATACTTATTTTTACTATAATTTTAGGAATTATAGCTTTAGGAGCACTTTTGCATGGACCATCATCCATTGGATTTAAAAATTCATTTACAGCGCTTTTTAAAGAAACCGGCATTGCCAGTGCAATTGTATGGGAGCTCAGGCTGCCTCGTATCATTATGGCAATTTTAACAGGATGCGGGCTTTCCATTGCCGGAACTGTATTCCAGGCAATACTTAAAAATCCCCTGGCATCCCCCTATACTCTCGGTATTGCGTCTGGTGCCGGATTTGGCGCTGTGCTTGCAATTATTTTTGGAGGCAGTTTGTACAGTGAATATCTTATTGCAGGATCAGCCTTTTTCTTTGCCATGCTCTCTTCTTTAATTATTCTTTCAATTGCCAGATTAAAGGACCCAAGCCCTGAGACCATGATACTCGCAGGTATTGCAATCATGTTTCTCTTTTCCTCTTTAAGTTCTTTTTTCCAATACATTGGAACAATGGAACAGGTTCAGGAGATTGTATTCTGGTTCTTTGGATCACTTTCAAAAACAGGCTGGAAAGAAATTAGTATTGTCTCTGTTATGATATTTGTTCCCATACCTTTTTTAATAAAATCATCATGGAAATTAAATCTTCTTGCTACAGGGGATGAATCTGCAAAAGCTCTGGGCGTTAACACTACAAAGCTCAGAATGCAGGGAATGATTTTTGCCTCTTTAATAACATCTGCCTGTATATGTTTTACAGGTGTAATCGGCTTTGTAGGACTTGTGTCGCCTCATATAGGCAGAATGCTGGTCGGTTCAGATCATAGATTTCTAATTCCAACGTCTGCTTTGATCGGTACCATCCTTGTTCTTGTTGCAGATACCTTTGGCAGAATATTATGGGCACCCCAGGTCATCCCCATAGGGATTGTCACTTCATTTATCGGAGTTCCTTTCTTTTTTTATTTATTAATAAGGCGAACAAGGGGGTACTGGTAATGTTGAAAGTTCATGGGTTAAAATTTAAATACAAAGACAGAGATATACTTAAAAAAATAGAAATTCAGATCAATAAAGGGGAAATCTTAAGTATTCTGGGACCTAACGGGACTGGTAAAACAACCCTTTTAAAATGTATTGCCGGGATAATAAAACCTCAAAAAGGCTCTTTTTCCATTGGCAGCAAAAATATGTCGCATATTAAAAGAAACAGTCTTGCCAAACAAATTAGCTATGTTCCCCAGAGTTCTCCCTCAAAATTTCCCATTACTGTATTTGAAGCTGTTCTGATGGGAAGAAGCCCTTATATTATGTGGAGACCATCAGAAAAAGATTTAAAAATCGTAGTAAATGTTCTCAAATTTCTTAAACTTGAAGAATTTGCTTCAAAAAATTTTGATCAGCTAAGCGGAGGAGAAAAACAAAAGGTTTTAATAGCCAGAGCAGTGGCACAGGATACTGAGTATTTGCTCATGGATGAACCCACCAGCAACCTTGATTTAAAACATCAGATGGAAATTATGGAGGTAATTTCCAATATGGTCAAAACAAAAAATGTGGGTGCTGTTTTTGCAATGCATGATCTGAATCTTGCATCCAGATTTTCCGATAGAATAATAATGCTAAGCAGAGGAGAGGTGTTTTGCACAGGCAGGCCTGAAGAAGTTATAACCATTGAAAATATAAAGAGAGTTTATGGGGTTAATGCAACAATAAAAAATAATAATGGTATTTTGTATGTATTCCCGGATAAGCCGGTTAATAACAAAAATAGTAACTTGATTAATAAACCACCTAATAATCAGGCACACTCGGAAGTATTCTATGATTCTAAAATAAAACGATAATTCAAATAAAAGGAAAAAAACAATGGATTGGGATGCAGTTAAAAATGATACCTATTATCGAGGCAGAAAGCTTGAAAGCGATGCAAGAAATGATTCAGACATGGACAAATGGGAAGAATATGCAGAGTTAAAAATTCTTAAAGGAAGCCATACCCTGGGAATTAACGGATACATGAATGCAGCTGCTTTGTCAGAAGCGGGCAAAGATATTGATACAGCAGTATCTTATTATGAAAAAGCTCTTTCAACAGCTATCAGGGTTAAATATAAAGATCTGGTTGTTATCCTGGGTTATAAAATTGCATTGCTCCATGAAAAGAGAAAAGAATGGGATAAATGTATTGCTGTGTATGAACAGGTTGCAGAATTTTGTGACATGCAGGGGGAACATTTTCTGGCAGCAGATGCCTATGAGCATGCAGCAGAGATGACAGTCATGTCAGGAAAAGATGCAGCAGATTATACAAAGCCTATTGATCTGTGGGAGAGGAACATCGTTCACTGGGAAGAAGAAGATCATCTCCATGATGCAGTATGGAGCAAAGAACATATTGAACTTTATAAAAAAATGATTGGAATAAAAAAATGATTGGAATACTATTTCACGGAGCTGAAGTAATTGATTCAGGGTGGGCAAAAAAAATCATAGATGCCATGGAAACCCTTGATGATGTGCGCTGTGTACTTGCAGGCACCATGGGGCGCACTGCAGTTATTGACAGCGGACTTAAAAAATTTGAATTCTGGGGTAAAATGCCGGGTGAATCTCTTGGTAAACTTGCAACAGAGGCAGACAATATTATTCTTGCAACTTCAAGCAAATCAGAGGAATCTGCCACGACTTTCGGAGGCATGGTTGTTAAACATGCAGATGTGGTAACTCCAGTTGTACAGGTTGAATGCAGTAATCCCTTTTATGTTGAATGGGTAGAAGGAATTTCCCCTGCAATCATAGATATGTTGAAAATAATGGGAATAAAGCAACAACCAGGCATAGAAATAAAAGAATCTGTATGGGAATCTGATGGAAAAATATTCAGAAAAATGACAACTGCCAAACCCAACGACTTTATACTTGTAGATGGAATCATGGTTGGCAGAGCAGAAAAGGCCAAAATTATTTTTGTATGCAAAAACGGTCACATAATAGATATTCAGGGCTGCAAAATTAAACAACATGGAATTGAGAAACTGGATAGATTTGGCAATCTTGATATTAAAAAAGCCAAGCTTGCATCAACATTTTCAATACGCGGCACTGAAACCGTACCACGGATACAACCGGTAAAAGGCAGCGGGGTTTCATTTATTGACCATGCCGGAATGCATGTATATGATCTTGCTCACAATGTGGAAGGGGTTGTTACAGTGGGAGATGATACTACCACTGTGGTTGCAGATATCCTATACAGGAGTCAGATACCTGTTATAGGCATTATTGACGGAGACAGAGATACAATTCTTAAAAACCCTCATTACACGCCTGGTTCAGTATTGTTTACTGTACCGGAAGACGATGAATTCGGCTTAAAAGTCTTTGATACCATTTTCCAAAACAATCAAAGGCTTGATGCAAAATTTGATGAAGTGCTTGCGCAGACCGAAAAGCTTGCAAAAGGAATTTTAATTGAAAAAAGAGTCTTATCTATGGATGGTAAAAGGATAGGAGTACCAGATAAAAGCCAAGCATTTTTTTAACCACGGTAAATTTGTTATAGTGAACAACTCCATGAGAGGCTTGGCTATTCCGAGTCATTTTCAAATAATCAAAGACAGCACGCGTGTTTAAAGGTAGTTGGCGCATTTTTTGAGCAACACTTTTTTATTACCAGGGCTGTAGAAACCTTTATCAAAGCTGCAACCTTTCAAATTAAAAAATTTATTTTGAGCTGATTCAACCATTGATACCGCTATTTTGTCATCAGTTTCTTTTTCCATCACCCGGTGATGCAGGATCAGACCATACTGATCTTCCAAAATACAAACCCGCAACCCTAATTGTGTGAATGATCATGGGCCTCATGATTCCTGTGATCATGATCATGAGGCCCATGTGTATCTGTATGATCATGGATTTTCTCTCCGTCATGGCTATGGCTGTGTTCGTGGTCATGTGCATGGATATGGTGGTGAGGATGGTTATGTTCCTTACCATCGTGCTGATGGAGATGATCATGCTCATGGTCATGGTCGTGCTTGTGACTGTGCTTGTTGAGGTTGACTTCCATTGTATGTCTCCTTTTTATTAAAAATTTCAATAAACAAAAACTTTTGCGTTTCAGAGTGTGATAATGGGATCAACTATTTTTTAAGTATAATTGCGTTACTCATGAAAATCAATTTTTAATTTGAGTTATGACAGCAGCTTCCAAATCGTCCAGAAGCCTTTTCAGGTCAAAACCATAAATAGCCGACACACTGTGAATGGTTTCAAAAAGTGACTTGCAGCAAATGCACTCTCCTGCAAGCAGGTCGTATTTCTTAAATACCGGCAGGGTTTCCTTATATGCTGCCACAACATCAAGGACTGTCATTTCCGGATTGATGAGTTGCCGGCCACCATTTTTCTTATTGCACATTATACTCCTTTAATACCTTTTCCAGAGCCCGAGGGATATGCGAGATAATTTCGCAAACCTGAGTGGCAGGGGTCGGTTTGGCATTAAATCCGGCAACCCGGTTAACTTTTGCTGCAATTTTTGCTGCTTTTGAAATTGGTATTCCTGTCCCTGCAAGGGCAGTGACAATGCCGGTAATTGTATCCCCCGTCCCTCCCATGGCTTCCATGGCTTCGACTATTGGGTTGTCTACAGAAAAAATGACACCACTTTTATCTGCAATATAGTCTGTTGCCCCTTTTACGAGCAAATTTTTTGCTGCATTTCCATGCAGGTACGCCCGGCTGATAAGATCAGGAACCTTATTGTCATCGTGTAAGATAAACCCCCGGGTGTAAAATGGGTGTGGTGCGGTTTCATCAGCAAGAAACGAAAGCTCTCCCACATCCGGTGTAAAAAGGTCATAAGATTGAGCCTGACCGCTCATCTTGGCAGCATACATAAAACCGGCGTCTGCTATCAATACTGGTTTTTTTTTCAAATCATTCAGCATGAACAGAATCCGGTTATGCCAGTCTACATCCGGCTGAAGGTAATGGAATACAATGGTATGGAAATCAATTTGAGACCTGTTTTCAACCAGGTATTGATACAGGTCGCGGCTGCCGTCGCCAAGTCCGATATCCCCTGCAATAAACCCGGTTATATCCTTTGGACCCAATACCTTCAGAGTATTGACCATAGCGCCTAAAAGCGCCGGGGTTCCCCGGTTCACCTGGACATATCTGCCATCAATTCTGAGCCTGTTTTCAACCATATCCACTTTGCCAATAGTCAGGGGAAAATCCGGGTCCGGTACTGTGCCTACCACTGCGAGCATTTTTTCTGCATCTCCTTAAAAGCAAGTCCAAGGGCATAGCCACAGAGGGTATGCCCGATGTCCAGGGGATTGGGAGCCTGTGCCATGGTTTTGCCCACAAGCATGAAAGCAAGATACGGCACATCCGGGCAACCGCCTCCGGAAACATTGACGATCAATTGGGTACTTTTTTCAACAGTGATTTTCATATTGGCAGCCCTGATCATGAGAAACTCTCCAAAATCTTTTATCTGAAAAAGGTCTACCGGCTGGAGCAATGGATCGGTTACAGGAACCGTCTCAATCGGCGGGATCCCTTCCTTTTCAAGGAGCCGCAGGATATTGAGTTCCTGGATCAAAGGAAACTCAATCACGAGATCACACCCGCTTTGAATCTCCGGCGGCGGACCCATTACCCTGATTTCCCAGTCATTTCCCAGTAAAACTTTTTGGGCAGCAATGACTTCGCTTGTATTTTCAAACACAAGGATACCCAGTTCTGCCCGGGAAAGATGATGCTGTTTTTTTTCTTTGAATAGTTTAAATTTAAACAAAATGCCCTTACGCCATTAATCTTTTACAATTGTAATTTGGTATTCATCACCTTGCTGCCGAATATCAGTGACATTGTATTTTTTGCTTTCCGCAGCCCTTGAGACATTCTCTTTTGAAGCATCCGTATCCACAAGCATAATTATCTCTTTTTCATTGCCTGATTTAATGGCTTCCATAAACATTAACACTGGCTGAGGGCATGAAAACCCTCTTGCATCAATCGTTATACTCACGGCTATACTCCTTTGATATTTTTTCTCATTGTAAATCCGATAAACAGGCAGACGATAAGCCCGACTGCTACAGCAGCAATTCCATGGGGGCCAACACCTTTAGGAGAACTGGCCAGTCCGAAATTATGAGCAATGGCAGCCCCCATAATCATTCCCAGAACAAAGACGGCGGCATCACCATCCCCTTCACCCGAAAGAAACAGCTGACGTCCGGGGCATCCTCCTGCCAGGGCAAAGGCAAGGCCTGCAAGCACCATCCCTGCAAAATTCCAGACCTGCATAGTATGGGCAACCGGCTGCCCTTCAAACCCGGGATTAAACTGACCCAGAACAAAATTTGTAACAAATGCAAATAGTACAAGAGAAATCAATCCTGTTAACAGATGAATATGGCGAAATAAAATCAGATCCCGAAAAGCGCCCATGGTGCAGAATCGGCTTCTCTGGGCTGCAAAACCTACCACAAGTCCGATCACAAGGGATATAAATAATGGTGCATGCATGGCCCCGGGACCTTTAAGGCTGTATAACAAAACCCCGCTTTTATTTTCTCCTGCCACCTGGGGGTAAAGAAACATCAGGCATAAAAAACCCAGCATGATAAGTGGGAAAATCAGGCCGACACTTTTATGGGTTGCCTGGCTTCTGCCCAGGTTGTACCCGTTTTTTAAAAAAAGAACACCGATCCAGATCCCCCCTGCCAGTCCCAGCAGGCCAATAATGGCATTGCCATCCCCACCGGCAAGGCGAAGCAGGGCACGCCAGGGACAGCCTAAAAAAACCAGGGCCCCGATCATGGCAAAAACACCCAGAACAAACCTGGCAATGGGTGCAGATCCGCTACGGGGTTTAAATTCCTTAAAACTTAACGCAGCAATTAAAGAGCCTAAAACAAAGCCAATAATCTCCGGACGCATATATTGCACCACGCCTGCCCTGTGAAGTCCTAAGGCTCCTGCTATATCCCTTTCAAAGCATGCCACACAGATCCCCATGTTTCCCGGGTTCCCCATTTTTTGCAAAACCCCTGCTAAAATACCGATAACCGCGCCAACACAAATAATACCCCATCGGCCGGCAAAAAAATTCTTAACCATATTATTTCATCCTTTTAAAAATATTTAGTATAATTCAACTCACTACTCGCTTGGGCATCTTTCCCACAGGTTGTTTGGAAAGTCCAATTGATAATTAATATATAAAAACCGGCTTCCATAGAAGAAGTCAATACAGCTATGATATTTCTGTTTTTAACAGGACTTTAATTCGACATCCTTTTTTCATCAGTTAAATCCGGGCTCTGGTTTTTCTTTCTTCTTCATTGTAAGTATGGCAGGCCTGCCAGGTGAGATCCACCACATTGGCTCTGGATTCTTCAAGGATTTTGAGGTAAGATCGGTTCATCGTGTCAAATATACTTTGTCAGTTAAATTCAAATTTTACAGGAATTTTAACCCACATTGCTTCAGGCACGCCATTTTTTTTACCTGGTTCAAAGAGCCAGTTTTTAACAGTTTTGAAAGCCTGGTTATCAAGGGATTTATACCCGCTGGACTTAAAAATCTTTAAAGAGTTAACTTTACCTTTTTCTGAAACCAGCACAATTAGTTCGACTGTTCCCACGTAGCCTCTTTTTTTAGCGATAACAGGATAAACAGGCAAAGGGTTTTTCTTGTAAAGCGGTTTTGCAAATTCAATATAGGCCTCTTGCTGTTTGATATTTTCTTTTTTTCGAGGAATTGTTTTTTTAAAGGTTGCAGGCTGCACTTGAAAATTTTGCTTTTTGACCGCTTTGATCGGCTTTGCTTCAACCACTTTAACAGGATTCGATTCTTTCTCTATCACTTCTTTTTGTTTTACCTTTTTTTCAGGCTTAGCCAGATCTTTTTTCTTAAGAATATTATTGGTTTTCTTTTTCGGGGTAATAGATATGGTTTTTTTGGGATTTGGTATGATTTTTTCTATTTTGTTTATTGAATGGGTTTCTTTTACAGGTTTATCTGGTTTAAGAGATGTTTTTTCTATTATAGGCTGTCTATGGGAGAGGGTGACCAAAACCGGTTTGATTTTGGGGGGTAAAATTTCATTATTTTTTTTTATTACCGAAGGAACTAATACCATAAGAGCAATATGGAAGCATAGGGCAATTAAGGCAGATAGTATAATACGGCTCATTTTGAAATTTGATCTTCAGGGTCAGCCTGCAGAGAAATTTGATTCAATCCGGCCTGTCTGATTCTGTCTAAAACTTTAAAAAGATGTTGATAGGAAATACTTTTATCTGCAAAAAGAAGAACGTTTGTTTTTTCTTCTTTTTTTGCCTTCTGTTCAAGAATCCGGGTTAAATGTTCCAGGTCAACCAGCTCTTTGTTGACAAAGATTAAGTAGTCTTTATTTATGGTAACTGACAGAATTGTATCTTTTTCAGAGTTACCAACAGAGGATTCAGGCAGAGTGACGGGCATGCCTTTGTGCACGGCCATGGACAGCATGGTATAGATAAACACAACCAGAAGAAGGAAAACAACATCAATCAAAGGCAGCATTTCGATCCTGGGTTTATTATTTTCAGGTAAGCGTATTTTCATTTTTTGCTTCTAAGATGATTGTTTTTTTCAAGCAGGATCTGTTCATAAACAATTTCAAAGCTGGTGGCATATTTTTCCATAATTCCTGCTGCATGCTTGGTTCTTGCGTTAAAGTAGTTGTAGGGAAAAACGGTTATGATGGAAATAGATAAGCCTGTTGCAGTTGTTATCAGGGCCTGGGCAATACCTGCCGTTACAGCCTGGGGGTTTTCAATCCCTGATGTTCCCAGCATGTCAAAGGAATTGATGATGCCCATAACAGTACCCAGTATGCCCATAAGCGGGGCAACGGTTATCATGGTATCCAAAACTCCCATAAATCTTTGCATCCCATTGATTTCGTCTGCGGCTGATGATTCCATGGCCTTGATCAGGGAATATTCACGATGAAGGATCCCGCTTATAATCATTCTGATGACATAATTGTGTGAGCCCGATGCCTTTTGGCGGACAAGATCCCACTCCCCTTTCCCTGTAAGCTTTAAAACTTCATCTAAAAGTTTTTGATTTCTCTGCATACCAATCTCAATCCAGAAAAATGTCCGCTCAATGATAATGGTCAGAGAAATAATGGAGCACAACAGCAAAGGATACATGATGGGCCCACCATTATTAAATATTTCAATCATAAGATAGGATTCTCCTTTTGATTTAAAGCATTTTGGCTAACAAGAAAAAGACAGGGTCTTTTTGACACAGGGTTTTTTTGAATTTTTACTGTTGTTTGGTAAACTTCCTGGATTGATTCTTCCGACAGGACCTGTTCACAAGTCCCGGTTTGATAAATGGTTCCATTTTTTCCATTGAGCAAAACAAGCCTGTCAGAATATTCTGCTGCCAGGTTTAAATCGTGAATCACCATCAGTACAGAGATAGAGAGCGTTGTTTTAAGAGAGCTTATCAATTCAAGAATTTGAATCTGGTGCGTTATATCAAGATGAGATGTCGGTTCATCAAGGATCAGAAGCATGGGTTCCTGGGTTAAAGCCCTGGCAATGGCTGCGAGTTGTCTTTCCCCTCCGCTTATTTCATTGATGGGGGCGTGCGCAAGTTTTAAAATACCGGTCAGCTCCATATATTTATGGGCCAGAGCAATGTCTTTGGCAGTTTCAAAGAATTGATATTTTTTAAAAAAAGGAAGCCTTCCTAAAAGGACATATTCTTCAACACTCATGGAAACAGGTTCAGAGGATTGCATGACAACTGCAATATGCCTGGCCAATTGCTTGTTTGACATGGTTTGAATATTTTTACCTTTTATATAAATATTTCCTTTTTCAGGCTTGTTTATCTTTGAAATGATTTTTATCAGGGTTGTTTTCCCACAGCCATTAGGGCCGATGATTGAAATGAATTCACCCGGATCTGTTGAAAAACTTATATCTTTTAGTACATTTTTTTCGTGGTATTTGAAGCTGAGGTTATCAATGAAGAGAATCTGGTTCATAGGGTCACCTGCTTTCTTGAAAGCACCCAGATGAAAATAACTCCGCCGATGATGCCTGTTATGACACCTACAGGAAGTTCAAGCGGGGATATGACAACCCTTGCAATCACATCACATAGAACTAAAAATGCAGCACCGGCCAGAAATGAACTGATTAGAAGTATTCTATGGTCCGGCCCTGCTATCATACGCATGAAATGAGGAACAATAAGGCCTGCAAACATGATGATGCCGGCAACAGATACGCTTAATCCCGTTAAAAAGGATGCAATGATAAATAAAAACTTTTTAGTTCTTGTTGTATTGACACCCAGATTTGCTGCTTCGTCTTCACCCAGAAGCAGGGCATTTAAATCAAAGCAGAAAAAATACGAGACAACAAGCCCGGCAAGGGAGCCGAAAAGCACCATTTTTATTAAAATTGTGTTGGGTTCATCAAGGGAGCCCATGATCCAGAGAACAATATTTTGAAGATCATCGGTTTTTGAGACAGCCATGAGCAGCATGACCAGGGAGGAGGCAACGTAGGAGATCATAACACCTGTTAAAAGCATCCTGTTGGACTTGATGTTTTTTGTATTATTGTTCAAATAATAAACAAGAAAAATAACAAGACTTGCTCCTAAAAATCCTGAAAGGGGATATGCGATAATGCCTATTTTGCTGTAAAAACTAAAAACTATATTGATGCATACACCAAGAGACGCTCCTCCTGAAATGCCAAGGGTATAAGGTTCAACCAGGGGGTTTTTAAAAATTCCCTGGAGCAGGGCGCCGGCAAGGCTTAAGGCCCCGCCGATTGAAAGGCCTAATATGATTCTTGGCAATCGTATGCCTAAAAGGATACTGTAATCACTAGTTCCTTTGCCATAAAAAAGGATATGGGGGATGTCTTTTAATTGGATGCCTGCACTGCCCGTGCATAGTGCCAGAAGACTCACGAGAATGATCAGGGCCATGAGGATGATTAAAATAATGGACCAGTATTTTATCTTGTTTTGTTTCATTTTTTTATATCAGCTCCGGATTTTCAATCGTGGGTTTTAAGTCAATATTAGGATGAATTAAAGATAAAATCTGTTTTAAGCCTTTTACAAAGGTAACAGGAGTCGGGCTTAAGATAAGTTCAGGATCCAGAACATAGATCTGGTTTTTTATGGTGGCATTTAAAGAAGTAAATTTCATCCATCTTTGTTTTTCAATCTCTCCGGCTTTTTTATCTGTTCCCATGGTTGCAATTAAAATAACATCCGGATTTTCCTTAAGGACTTTTTCCCTGCTGTATATTCCTGATTTTTCATTTTCAGCAATATTGATTCCACCGCCATATTTAATATATTCATTGATAAAGGTGTCTTTATTGGCAGAATGCAAGGGTTTCATGCCGATCTGGATAAATACCTTTTTTTTAGGAAGACCTGCTGTTTTCATTTTAATGGCTTCAACCTCTCTTACAGCAGCTTCTATTATTTTTTTTGCCATATCTGTCTGCCCGAGAGCCTTGCCGATTGTCATTGTGATCTCACACATTTGAGGAAAGGTTTGTGGGTTTTGGATTTTAGTCACTTTTATTTTCTGATTCTGTAAGATTTGTATTTGTTTTTCCCTTGAAAGCGGGCTTGCAATAACAAGATCAGGGTGCAGGCTGATAATTTTTTCAACATTCATCTGGATAACCGATCCTATTTTTTCTTTAAATTGGGCTTCCTCGGGTGAATTACAATAGCTTGTATTGGCAATCAGCAAATCCTGGGCATTTAACAGATATATGGTTTCTGTGATAATGGGCGATAATGATATGACTTTTTGGGGGCTGATGGCAGTTGCCCGGGGGGGTTGCCGATCCAAA
>NZ_JAUWQB010000151.1 GCF_030611305.1 Desulfobacula sp.
TCATCTCACTATTAGAAGTACCTGTCGGGGTTTATAAAAATCTTCAGAATAAATGGTGGCAATTTAAAGAAACATAACTGATATGTCTATAAATTTTGAACAATACATCAAAAATATTTTTTAGATATGCGAAATGTAAGCTACAGATGAAGAATATGAATATGTTGGCAAAGAAAAATACGCACAGATAAAAAAAAGAGGAACTGGAACAGTTGAAACAAAGTTTAAACGCAAAGATGGAAAAATAATTGACGTACTATTAAGCTCCACTCCAATTGATTTAAATAATTTATCAGAAGGGGTTACGTTTACCGCGCTGGACATTACTGATCTCAAGACAAAAGAATTAGAATTATTGGAAAGCGAAGAAAAATATAGGTCTATGATGGAAGCAATGGAGGACCCGGTCTCTATCTGCTCACCTGATTATAGAATTGAATATATGAATCCTGCAATGATTAAAAGGACAGGCCGGGATGCCACAGGAGAGCCTTGTTTCAAAGCCTTACATGATTTGGATGAAAAATGTCCATGGTGTCAATACTATAAGATCCAAAACGGTGAACATTTTACAAAAGAATTTATCAGCCCAAAGGACAACCGCTCTTATATTTTTTCTTATTCGCCCATCTTTCATGAGGATGGGTCTATTTCAAACTTGACTGTTTTCAGAGATACTACTGATTTAAAAAAAATGGAAACCCAACTTCAACAGGCCCAGAAGATGGAGGCCATCGGCACCCTCGCTGGCGGTATTGCTCACGATTTCAATAACATTCTTTTTCCGATTTTAGGCTATGCAGATATGTTAATAGAGGATGTTCCTGAAGACAGTCCGTTCCTAAAGGGTCTGAACGGAATTTATACCAGTGCTTTGAGAGCCAGTGAACTGGTAAAGCAGATACTCACATTCTCCCGTCAAGAGGGTAGTGAACTTACGCTGATGAAGACACAGCCTATTATCAAGGAAGCCTTGAAACTTATCAGGTCAACCATCCCCGCAACAATTAAAATCAAGCACTATATCAGGGCGGATTGTAATGCGATCAAAGCTGATCCCACACAAATTCATCAGATTGTAATGAATCTTGCAACTAATGCCTATCATGCCATGGAGAAGACCGGAGGGGAACTAAAAGTAAGTCTCAAAGAAATCGAATTAGGTGAGTATGACGTAATAACTCCTGATATGATACCCGGAGCCTATGCCTGTTTAACTATAGCAGATACAGGCAAAGGGATGAATAAAAATTTAACAGAAAAAATCTTTGACCCGTTTTTCACCACCAAAGAAATAGGCAAGGGCACTGGAATGGGATTGTCTGTTGTTCACGGTATTGTCATGAGCATGAATGGAGCTATCCAGGTATACAGCGAGCCTGGAAAAGGTACACAATTTCATGTATATCTGCCCGTTGAAAAGAATCTTTCTGAAAAACAGGTAACTCATTCAAAAATAGAAATTCAGGGCGGGACTGAGCGAATTTTACTGGTTGATGATGAAGAGGAAATCATTGCAATGGAGAAACAGATATTAGAACGTTTGGGGTATCAAGTTACTTCACGTACCGGCAGCGTGGAAGCCCTTGAGACTTTTTGGGCTGACCCTGACAAGTTTGACCTGGTCATCACCGATATGGCAATGCCGAATATGCCTGGGGACAAACTGGCAACTGGGTTGATCGAAATACGCTCTGATATTCCTATATTGGTTTGCACAGGGTTCAGTGAAACCATGTCTGAAGAAAAGGCGGCATCTCTGGGCATTAAAGGTTTCCTAATGAAGCCGATTGTGAAGAAGGATCTTGCCCGGAAGATACGTGAAGTGCTGGATGAAAATTAAAATTGTAGAATAATGGCGATATTCCTCAACCATTAATGCTTACTAAAATTGCAGAATAACAGGAGCATTCTTCTGATTTTTTAATTAAAATCTGATTCTACATCCTGTGGTTGGAAAGAATAATATTCCGACACCTGGCATTCAAATATATGAACTAAAACCGAAGTCAAAAGCCATTCTTCCATATTAAACGATATAATATATACATCACATTTTGACAGATTCTTGGATAATAATTTCCGGGGTCTTGACCAAGATCCGCTTACTCTCCAATATGGGTTATTTTTGCAAATCGTTTCTGAATAAATTATATTTTCACCAAAGTTGAATTTTTGAAATGCCTTTACAGGCTTTAGAGACGTTGATATGGTATTCCAGAAGAATTTTTAATTTATTTGATCGGATATCATTCAAAATTACAAGATAAACAGGTCTGTATAATTAATTGTTAGACGTGAACATTTGAATGTATATTGGCTGACAACTTATGAATATATCAATACAGAGACGAGCAGAAATAGCACTCCGCTCACTTGATAAAATTGAGCAAAAAAGAATTTTGCGCTCTCTTTCAGCCATTTCCGCTATAGATCGGGTAAATTTCAGTCAAGACCCTAAGTTTCGTAAGCTTGCGACAGGGTTTTCTGGGAAAAAGTTATATATTTATAAGGGTTCACAAAAACTTAGGCTTATTTTGTCATTTGAAGGGGATGTCTGTACTGTTGAAGATATTGTTGATCATGATAGATTGAGTCGGCTTATAGCGCAAAGTGGACAGGAATGAGAAACCTGCAACCCCATATACTCAATCCGGCACAATGCCGTAATGAATGGAATAATTTTCACAGTTTGTTAGTTTCAAATCCGTCTCTTTCTGAAAGAAAAGATGTGTTACCTTTCTTTAAAACTCGGCAAGATTTATCTATCCTGATATGCAGTTATTTTCCAAAAATAAAAACACCTGACAGATTTGCCCATGAATACCCAATTGATGGTAGCTTTGTTGCAGACCTTATCGTAGGAGATTCAGCGATGCACCATTATTTACTCGTAGAATTTGAGAATGGTTGCATGGATAGCGTATTCAAGAAAAAAGGTAAAAAAGCTACACCTGATTGGGCACCTCGATTTGAGGGTGCCTATTCTCAATTGATTGATTGGTTTTGGAAACTTGAAGACAAAAGAAGCACTTCTGATTTTGTAAATACGTTTGGCAGTCGAAGAGCAACCTTTCAAGGGTTGATAGTCATAGGAAAAGATATGAACCTATCTCCTCAAGAAAAAGATCGTTTGAAATGGCGCATGGATAGAACAATGATTGATTCAAATGCAATATCAAGCGTTTCATTTAATGAATTGTGTGAAGATCTCGACCATTGGCTCAAGGTTTACCATAGCGTCTAACAAGGCGCTTTCAGTCGGACGCGCAAAAAGCCGCGCGCCGCTGAAGCGCAGCGTTATACCTCAGAAAGGAATTATTTAACTATGGCTGATAATTGCCCGGTATGCGGGTCTGAACTCAAAGAAAGGCAAGACAGGTCTGGTGGGCGAGATGTCACTAATTTTTCATGTCCATTATGCGGCGAATATATTTTTTCTCGGACCTTGGTGGAAGATTTACCACACACTTTGAAAACGAAAAAAGATGCCAGCACCAAGATAAGTCATGCCATAAGGATGATGCAAAAAGTCAAAAAATATCCTGAGTTATATACGAATACCGTTGAAGAAGTTCTAAAACGTCCATTACCCAAGCCCAGAGAACAAGCAGATTTGTTCATACGTTGGTTGGCAGAGAATATAGAAGGTCCTGGTGAAACTGTGTGGGTTGAGCCCAGTACCCACAGAACCATTATGGGCGCAAAAACACCCGAAGGGTTTGCTCTCATTCTTCGTCATCTTTTTGATGTTGGTTTAGTAACGGGTCATCTTGATGAGGCTATGAGGGCACCTGGCAGAGCACATGTGACTCTATCCTTTGAGGGATGGGATTATTATGAACAGTTACAACATGGCGAGGGAACATACCGAAAGGCTTTTATGGCCATGAAATTTGGAGTCGAAGAATTAAATAAAATGTTGGAAGAAGTATTTAAACCAGCTGCTCTACAAACCGGATTTGACTTGCAACTTCTTAGTGACGTACCAAAAGCAGGCCTTATTGATGATAGGTTGCGGGTTGAAATACAAGCATCGGATTTCATTATTGCCGATTTGACGCATGATAATCTAGGTGCATATTGGGAAGCTGGTTATGCCGAGGGACTTGGAAAACCAGTTATTTACACGTGCGAGAAAAAGAAGTTTGAAGAAGAAAAAACTCATTTTGATACCAACCACCATCTTACAATTGTTTGGGATAGTAAAAATCCACAACAAGCCGGGGAAGATCTAAAAGCGACTGTGAGAGCCACCGTACCACAGTTGGCAAAACAAGAAGATGATTAAAAAGTATAACACACATATGAGCCACCCTCTAGTCAATAGGCAATAAAATTTTTTAGGGAAAAAGCCATTTTCCTTTAATATAGCGTTAACAAAAAGAATCTCCTGACTTAAATTCAAAAAATGTAGTCTTTAAACCTGCTACAAACACATA
>NZ_JAUWQB010000010.1 GCF_030611305.1 Desulfobacula sp.
GGAAGACCTTTGAGAACTTTAAAAAATTATTCAGGCACTGGACGGATAAGATAACCTGGATCGTAACGGGTTTATGGCAGATGTATAAAAATTTGATTCTTATGGCAAATATCCAGATATACAACTACGATAATTGTATCAGATGCTATTGCTGCCAGGAAATATGTCCAGAAAGTGCTATACAACTTAAAACTCCCTTTTTAAGGAAAATAATTTTTGCTTTCGATTATGTTATAAAGTGAAATCTTAAAAGAAATCTATTGATCTAACTTTATGGAATAAGCAGGTGAGTCAATTAAAAGTTTGTTTTTTATAATTCGTCGAGACATAACATAATGTTTTTTCCAGTAAGGATTACCGAGATCAGACATTATGACACCTTTTGATGTAGACGCATGAATGAATTTGTTCTTTCCAATATAAATCCCAACATGCCTTGGATAGGAGTGAGGCATGAAAGCAACTAAATCCCCTGGTTTCAATTGTGATTTATTTATTTTTATTCCCGCAGTAAAAAACTGTTTCGTTGTCCTTGGAACAGTTATGTTAAATAATTTTGTATATATGTAGTGTGCAAAACCTGAACAATCTATCCCTCTTTTGCTGTTTCCTCCCATCTTATGAGGAGTTCCTTTCCATTTTTCAAATTCTTTCAGGATTACATTTTTAATAGAATTTTTGTCAGATTCTTTAGGTTTTGAAATAGTTTGTTCGTTATCATCGATAATTTTAAATTTATGCTGTTTTGGTGAGCAGCTAAAAAATATAGCTATTGAACTTAGTATTAATAAAATTTTAAATAATATTGCCATGTATAATAATAATTTTTAGTTTTGCCAGAATTGTTGTTATTATTTATTTTTATCTGCGATTTTTTCAATAACTGTTGTTTTTGTACAGGCCAATTTTGGGGATGCTCCTTTTGATATTAAGTTATTTGTTTTCTTTGTTGTATTTATTGTTAATGACAGGGGGTTGTCAAGGAGAAGACAGCAAGCGGTAAAGCAAGCAGGAAATTATGCAGCACATCGACGGGGATTAAACCATCAAAAAAGGGTAGGGCGCAAAACAGGGCGCATTTTTTTCAATTTGTGCCGGTTTAACGAGAATTTTGAGTGGAGCCAATGTACGGATTCGAACCGTAGACCTGCTCATTACGAGTGAGCTGCTCTGCCGCCTGAGCTACATTGGCTTGCTGTAAAGATACTATATTAAATGGAAATGTTCAAGCTGCCGTGCAACAGGATTTCCTTTTTTGCTTGACAACCTACAAGCTTAGAAAATAAGTAGTAATATAAATTGTTTCATCAGATAGTTGAGCTAAAAGGATTGTTTTACATGGATATGAAAAGAGATTATTATGAGGATGTACAACTTTTAACATCTCCGTCTGTTATTTTCTGGTTTTTAGTTTTAATCGGATCTCTCTATTTATTTCCCTTGGTTGTAAATAATTATTATATCTATGTGGCCAATTATATTGCCATTAATATCATTGTTGCTGCAGGCTTAAATCTTCTGGTGGGATATACAGGGCAGATTTCCCTTGGTCATGCCGGATTTTTTGCCATTGGTGCCTATGGAACGATTATTCTGATGGTTAAGGCAGGATTCCCATTTCTTCTGGCCCTGCCATGTGCCGCTTTTATTGCAGGTTGTTTCGGGTTCCTGCTGGGCCTGCCTGCGCTTCGGCTTGACGGGCCCTATCTTGCCATAGCCACACTGGGATTTGGATTGACCATTACCCAGATTATCGGGCGGATTGAACTTTTTGGTGGCAGGGAAGGTATCCATGCACCAGACATCACCATTGGCCCCTGGATTCTGGATACGGATAAGGAGTTTTATTACCTGTTGATCACCCTGACAATTTTCCTGCTGCTTTTTATGCGGAATATGATCAGGACCAGGGTAGGCCGGGCATTTATTGCCATCCGGGATGCTGATATTGCGGCCCAGACCATGGGGGTGAATATCCTTTACTACAAAACGCTTGCCTTTGCAGTGAGTGCATTTTATGCCGGCATTGCAGGTGGTTTATATGCCTTTGTTTTAAAGTTTATTGAGCCGGAAATATTTACCCTGATGATGTCCATCATGTTTCTGGCCATGGTAGTTGTGGGAGGTCTTGGTTCCATGATGGGCGCCATTGCAGGTGCTACGCTTCTTTGCTGGCTGGATTTGAAATTGAGGAATATTCTTGATATCCCCTATGTCGGTGAATGGCTGGAGCATCTTTCTAAAAGCTGGTTTTCCATTACCGGTGTATCCAATATTCAATATATTGTATTTGGTTCTATTTTGATTGCGATCATGCTGTTTGAACCCCTTGGGCTCTATGGCATATGGATTCGAACGAAAAAATATTGGCGAACCTGGCCTTTTTAATATGGAGACCTAAATGATTGATTTGATCCAGATGGTTGTCAACGGTATTGCAGTGGGAAGCTCCTACGCCTTAATGGGTCTTGCCATGGTCATCATTTATAAAACATCTGAAGTACCCAATTTTGCCCAGGGTGAAATGGCCCTTATTTCATCTTTTTTTGCCATGATGCTCTTAACCTCTTTCAATATGTCTGTATATCTTGCTTTCTTTTGGGCATTCGTATTCGCAGCTCTTTTGGGATGCTTTTTAGAATTTGCAATTCTTAGGCGGGCAAAGGAACCCAATGTCCTGGGGATGATCGTCATCACCATTGGTATTGAGATGGTTCTTCTAGGATTTGTGTCATGGAAATTTGGTGCAGACCAAAAATCCATGCCGTTTCCAATAAGCCCCTATGACAGCTTTATTATCGGGGATATTTTTATCACCAAACTTGAAGTTTTGACATTGGTGGTAGCCTTATTATTAATGAGTGTACTTTATTTATTTTTTAAATATTCAAAACTGGGACTTGCCATGAAAGCCACCTAGCAAAACAGTGTAGCCGCACAGATTGTCGGGGTGAGAACCAATCGGATTATGATGATGACCTGGGGGATTTCTTCTCTTGTGGGAGCTGTGGCAGGCCTGCTGCTTTGTCCGATCATCATGCAGCCTTTTATGATGTGGGATCCCATGCTCAAGGGATTTGCTGCAGCTGTCATGGGGGGAATGACCTCTTTGCCAGGCGTTGTTATTGCTGCCTATATGCTGGGGATTATTGAAAATCTGTTTGGCGGATATATATCCATTGAGTTTAAATCAGTGGTTGCTTTTGTCATTATTGTGCTTGTGTTGTGTGTTAAGCCAAGCGGTCTTTTTGCCAGGCATTATGTAAAAAAGGTTTAATTCAGGTTTAACTCGGGTTTTAATCAGGGAATACGTGAACGTAATATAGAACCAATGATTGTTTAAAAAGGAGGGAATGATGAAAAAAAGATTAATGCTTGTTTTATTTGTTTCGTTGGCTTTTTTGTTGAGCTTTGCTCCAAACCTATGTGCTGAAGAGGGTGTGACAGACACGGAAATCCATCTTGGGCAGTGGGGCCCTCAGACCGGCCCTGCAGCGGCTTGGGGTAATGTTGCAAGGGGTACAGGCGATTATTTTAAATGGATCAATGACAATGGCGGTATTCATGGCAGAAAAATTGTTTACCACATGTTTGACGACGGATATAATCCAGCCAAAACAAAGGCCGGGGTTAAAGAACTCCAGGAAGGCACAGGGATGTTTGCCTGGGCCTGTGGCGTGGGAACATCTCCCGGGCTTGCGGTAAAAGATTATCTGGCTAAAAAAAATATTCCCTGGGTAGGGCCTGCTGCAGGTTCCTTGCACTGGGTAAATCCTCCCCAGAAAAATCTGTTTGCCGTCTATCCGCTGTATCATGGTGAGGCAAAAGCACTTATTAAATACGCCATTGAAAAAATGGGGAAAAAACGGATTGCCATTGCTTATTTGAATGATGAATATGGGAAGAACGGGCTGCGAGGGGCTCTTGCAGAACTAAAAGCTCATGGCATGAAAGCAGTTGCTCAGGTGTCCATGGAAAATAAAGATACCGATTTTAAACCCCATGTGATGAAGCTAAGACAATCCAAGGCAGACCTGGTATTACTGTGGACAGGAGTGGGACATTCTGCAAGAATTGTCGGAACAGCCAAGGCTATGAAGTTTGAACCCCAGTTCATGAGTACCAGTACCACCTCTGACTTTCCTTTGATGATGAGTATCACAAAAGGTCTTTGGGAAGGTGTGATTACCGCTACGCTGGGTGAGCTTCCTGATTCTGATCACCCTTTGCTTAATAAATATAAAAAAGAAGTGTTTGATAAATATGCAGCCAAGGAAGAAAGATGGGGCGTTTTTTATTATGCCGGCATCATTTTTACCGAGCCTATGATTGAAGGATTGAAAGCTGCAGGACGTGATCTGACAAGGGAAAATTTTATTACGGCTATGGAAGGGATAAAAGGATTTAAAGGGATCGGCCCTGAAGTTAATTATAAACCTTATAACAAGAATGACATGTATTCACGGCAAGGGGCCTCCCAGACATTTTTGGTTCAGTGTCTTGCCGGTGGAAAGTATAAGAAGCTGACGGACTGGATGAGTATAAAATAATATGGAATCCTCTTTTTTTCTGGTTGACCACCTGTCTATTTCCTTTGGCGGGATAAAAGCCCTCCAGGATATCAGCTTTACCATGAATAAGGGTGAGATCTTTTCTGTGATCGGTCCCAACGGTGCAGGAAAGACCACCCTTTTCAACTGCATATCCGGGCTGTACAAACCGAATCAGGGAAGCATCCGGTTTAAAGGCAATTGTCTTGAAGACAAAAAGCCAGACACTATCGCCAGGATGGGCATTGCCCGGGCATTTCAGAATATTGAGCTATTTTCCCATATGAATACCATGGAAAATATTATGCTGGGCCGTCATATCCGCATGGAAACAGGACTTTTCAGAGGTATGTTCATGTGGGGAAAATCTTCTTTTGCAGCCAGAGAAGAGATTCAACACAGAGAAAAAGTGGAAGAAATTATCGAATTTCTGGAGCTTGAGAATGTCCGGGACAAGTTTGTGGGAGCTTTACCCTATGGGACCCAGAAGCTTATTGAACTTGGAAGAGCTCTTGCCCTGGAACCCTCCCTGCTCCTGCTGGATGAGCCCTGTGCCGGCATGAATTCGGAAGAAAAACAGGATATGATTTTCTGGATCAAGGATATTCAGGATGAGTTGGGGATTTCCATTTTGCTCATTGAGCATGATATGAAAATGGTCATGGATATTTCAAGCCGTGTTCTGGCCATTAATTTCGGAAAGCAGGTCACCCTTGGAATCCCTGAAGAGGTCCAGCAGAATAAAGAAGTCCTCAAAGCCTACATTGGGGAGGAAAACTAAATATGCCGGATCTGCTAGAAGTAAAAAATATCGAGACCTATTATGATCTGGTTTATGCTATCCGAGGCGCTTCTTTTGCCGTGGAAGAGGGAAGCATCACAACCATTCTGGGCAATAATGGAGCAGGAAAATCAACCATCTTAAAGACCATCATGGGCCAGATAGAAGACCAGCCAGACAAGGGCATCATTGAATTTGACGGTATTCCCATTCAAAAATGGGATACTGATAAAATTGTCCGTAAAGGTATTGCCTATGTGCCGGAAGGTCGGGAAGTATTTAAGGAACTCACAGTTCATGAACATCTATTGATGGGTGCCTATCTTCGGAAAGACTCGTCAGGGATAAAACAGGATATTAAACAGGTGTTTGAGTATTTTCCTGTTTTAAAGGAAAGAACCAACCAATGGGCAGGCACACTCTCGGGTGGAGAACAGCAAATGCTTGCCATAGGGAGAGCTTTGATGCTCAGACCCAGACTGCTGATCCTTGATGAACCGTCTTTAGGGCTTTCCCCCATTCTGGTCAAAGAAATTTTTTCTATTATCACGGAGATAAATTCCAAAGGAACCACCATCCTTCTGGTGGAGCAGAATGCCAATATGGCCCTTTCCATTTCTTCCACCGGCCTGATCCTTGAAAACGGTCGGTTTGTAATGAAAGGAAAAGCAAAAGATCTTTTGGAAGACAAGGATGTCAAAGAGTTTTATCTTGGCATAAAATCCGAAACTTCTGCTAAAGGCTACCAGCGATGGAAAAGAAAGAAAGCATGGCGATGAAAAAGACAGAACCCATATTTGAGACGATTCCCCAGGTGTTTAATCAGACGGTTAGCCAAAACGGTTCAAGGGTTGCTTTGCGAACAAAAGAGTTGGGTATCTGGCATGATATCACCTGGGATGAATACCATGACAAAGCAAAAAAAGTGGGATGTGCCCTGGTATCCATGGGGTTTGCAAAAGGAGATAGTGCCTGTATTATCGGCGATAACAGCATTGAGTGGGTGATGGCTGATCTTGGGATTCAGTGCGTGGGTGGAGTGTCGGTCGGGGTCTATGCCACCAATGCCTGGCAGCAGGTGGAGTATGTGGTCAATCATTGTGATGCCAGGTTTTTATTTGTGGAGAATGAAGAACAATTGGACAAATGGTTGATGTTCAGACAGAATGCGCCGCTTTTAAAAAAGGTTATTGTATGGGACACAAAGGGACTTCTGGCATTTACAGATCCCATGGTGATGACCTTTGATCAACTCCTTGAAAAAGGCAGCAAAGCAAATGAAGCGCATCCATCTCTTTTTGAAGACAGGCAGGCCCAGGTCAGGCCGGATGACCTTTCAGTGATCATTTATACCTCGGGCACCACAGGTCCACCCAAAGGTGCCATGCTCACCCATAAAAATGTGACATGGATGCCTGGGGCTATTGACAGCACTTTAAAAATATCTAAAAGTGATAATGTTTTGTCCTTTTTGCCATTATGCCATATTTTTGAAAGGCTGTTCAGCGTTTTTATTCCTTTAAAGTTTGCTTATATTGTCAATTTTGTGGAAAAGCCGGATACGGTTATGCAGAATATGATGGAAGTCTCTCCGACCTTTGGATATGGTGTCCCAAGGATCTGGGAAAAATACTATTCCAATATCATGATCAAAATGGCGGATGCCACGTGGTTCAAGCGGTTTGTCTTCAATGTTGCCCTGAAAATAGGTGAAAAACGGGCGGATTGTGTAATGAATTTTAAGACACCTGGTCTTTTTCTCAAAGGTTTTTATTTCATTGCCTGGTTTACGATTTTCAGAAAGCTGAAAGAACGACTTGGCTTTGAAAATATCCGGGTGGCGATTTCAGCGGCAGCTCCCATTTCAAAAGAGGTGCTGCGCTTTTATCAATCCATTGGAATGAACCTGATCGAAGTGTATGGACAGACTGAAGGCACAGGTGCTACCACAGTTTCTCCGGAGGATAAAACAAAATTTGGAACCGTGGGAAGACCACTTAAAGACATAGAGATTAAAATTGCGGAAGATGGTGAAATCCTTGTCAGGTCTCCAGGGGTGTTTAAAGGATACTATAAAAGCGAAAAAGCAACGGCTGAAACTATTATTGATGGCTGGCTTTACTCAGGAGATGTGGGCGAAATTGATGGGGATGGGTTTTTAAAAATAACAGACCGCAAAAAAGATATTATCGTAACAGCGGGCGGTAAAAATATCACCCCTCAGTATATTGAGAATAAACTCAAGGCAAGTATTTATATCAATGATGCTGTTGTGATCGGAGACAGGCGAAAATTTTTATCCTGCCTGATTATGATTGATGAAGACAATGTTGTGAAATTTGCCCAGGATAACAAAATTCAGTTTTCAACCTATAAAGATTTAACCTGTGACGAACAGGTGATTGCGCTCTGTGATCGCGAAGTTAAAAAGGTAAATGAAACTCTTGCCAGGGTTGAAAATATCAGAAAATTCACCCTTCTGCCCAAGCGGCTTTACGAAGAAGACGGTGAAGTGACCCCCACCATGAAAATTAAGCGAAAATTCGTCAACGATGCGTTTAAGGATTTGATAGAAGCCATGTATTAGGTTTTTCTTAAAAGGCGTACTTTTTCAAAATAGGTGTTGCGGCAGAGATCTTCAACTTCCAGCATAGTACGAAAGGCATCGGAAAAATTATTTTTTCCAATCGTAAACAGACCATGACCATAAACAATGGCACTGTTTGCCTGTTCAAGCGCCAAAGGCAGCGTATTACAAAGTCCGAAAGGGCCTGTGCCGACTTCGCCCGGCACAATGGGGGTGCACCCCACAAGCCTTTTTTGAGGACATTTGATGTGGCATTGTTCTTTAAAATTACAGGCAGCTTTCTCAACAGGGTCGCAATCCATGGATAAAATAACCGAGAATTTGGGATGGCCATGGAGGACGGCCTTGCAACGGGTGTGGGAAATGGTTGCAAGGTGGGCTGTCAGTTCACTTGAGGCGGTAAGACCGGCACTGGTGGAACCGTCCAGGGGAACCGGATCAATGCATCCGCCAAGCTCATCCAGAGAGCTTCCGGTTTGACTGATGTAAAGGGTTTCGTTCCAGAAATAGGAGACATTGCCGAAATAGGAGTCCACAAGTTCATATTCAACCGTTTTTTGACCGGCCTCAATAATGGCTGAATAAACGGTTTCTTCAGTTGGGAAAGGTGACGGGATAAATTCGGGCATTTTTTTTTGTATCGGTTTCACATACGGGATGATGGAGTCAAACAGATCGTGGGCATCTGCCGTGGCAAGTCCTGTTTGAAGTGCTTCCAGATAATCTGTAAAAAATTTAATAAAACTTGCAAAACAGACAGAGCTTATGGTTACAAATCCCTGTTCCGGACTTACCATACCATGGGCAACAATTGCAGGGCCTTTGAAATTGTCATCTGTTTTTCCAGGTGCAATGATTACGCTTTTCCTTTTTTTTAACACCTGGATGATTTGGCCTGCACAAAATTTTTTGATCACGGGCAGATCATGGAGAAAGGTTCTTGTCTCACAATCTTTTGGCTGGATCAAACCATTGGATTTAAGGGCGCCTTCTGCCAGAAAGTTTATGAGGCTGCCATAGGGTTCCCGGGGCTTTAAAAAAACCAGAGAGTTTATATCCAGTTCTTTAAAAACATTTTCCAGAAGACGGGTCTCATCTGCCTTGCGGTTCCAGACAAGGGTATCATCCAGCCCGCCAATCAATGGCTGAGAAGGGCCAGAGTTCAGCCCCAGTCTTGCCTGAATCAGTTTGTTCGCATATTTATTTACAAGTTGTTCCATAAAAGTCCAAGTGTTTGTGCTTTATCTTTCAGAGGCATACCATTGATGGTAAGCCCCCGGATATCATAATACTTTTTTCGGGCATCCAGAAATACATCTCTGTTGATGGGGGGAATACAAATATTATTTGTGCTTGATCCGGCTTCCGTGAAAAATCGATCCGGCAGGTCGTCATCGTTTGCGTCAAAGCCGTTCAGCGCGTTCATGATTCGTTCATTATAATAAATGCATTCCCCTTTTTTCAAGAGATCCTGGGCACTGGTTTCAATTCCTGTGACAGCTTCATAGGCAGTTGCATATTCTTCCAGGCTGGCAGCAAAAAAAGTAAACTTGCAGGCGATAAGTGAGTCCACAACGGCATTCAGATCTTCAGCAATCTTTATGATCCTGGCCTTGCCGCTGAAACTGAATCGATCCGTGGCCACAGGTTTCCTGAAAATTTCATGACTTATGGGATAGGCACGCAAATGACATCCGCCCCGGGTGGACAGGGCATATCCCAGTGCCATGCCGTAAGCTCCCCGGGGATCATAGGCCGGAAGTTCCATCCCTTTGACAGCCATAGCGGCTTGAGGGGCTCCCATTTTTTTTGCATACTTTTTTGCTCCCAGGGCAAGATCTTTTCCTTCACCTTTTCCAAAAGCAATATCATCTAAAAGAGATAAGACCTTGTCCGGTGTGTAATCAAGGCCGGTTATTTCACGCCTGCAGGCCAGAGTTGACGCCACAGATATGGTATCCATGCCAAAACAATTGCATCGTTCATTGGCTTTTATGACCAGGTCGGTATTTGCGCACCCGATCAAGGCTGTAAAATGAGACATGGTCTCAAACTCTGGCATAGCCATGGATTGTCTGTTTCTTGTCCCGATTTTTTTGCAAAGAATATGGCAGCCAAGGCACCCGTGTTTTTTGGGCCCATAGGTTTTGGCGTAGGCGGCTGCATTGAGTCTGGATGCGTGCTCAAAACGGGTGCGCTGAAAATTATCAGTAGGCATCATTCTGCGGTTGTCCATGAGATCATATACCGCCCCTGTACCAAGGCAGGTGAAGCCGAACTGGCCCATAAGTGCAGGAGAGGCGGCTGTAAGTCTTAAGATGTCTTCTCTTGCTTCTTTCAGTTTTTTGGGATTTTTGACCTTACTATGACCTGTGCCGTCCACCAGGAGATATTTGATTTTTTTTTGGGCAAGGCAAAGTCCAAGCCCGCTTCTGCCGGCAGCGAAATGGCGGTCTACTATTATGGAAGCAAACCGCACACCATTTTCAGCCGCCGGCCCTATAGATGCTAAAGATGCATTTCCCGGCCTGATTTGTTTATGGACAGCATTTGTATCAAGCCCCCATAATCCGCTGGCTTCTTTAAACTCTACCCGGTTATCCTTTATCGTAATGCCGACAGGCGTTTTGCTTTTGCCTTTGATGACAATGCCGTCCCACCCTGCCCGTTTAAGCCGGGTGGCAAGCTTTCCGCCAACGGAGGAATCTCCCACAAGTCCTGTAAGCGGTGATTTTGAGAGGATATGGGCACGTCCTGATGTAGGGGATATGGTTCCTGTGAGAGGCCCGGTAAATATACAGATTACCATGTCGGGATGATCCCAGGGCAGTGTTGCACATTGTCTTAAATATCTGCCGCCTAATCCTTTGCCACCGACATACCGGTTAAATATGTCGAGACCGGGTTTCTCAATTTCAATGCTTTTTTTTGTCAGATCAATTACCAGTATGTTTCCGGCCCATCCGTGCATATAAGTTCGAATCCTCTTTATTTTGCCGGTCCATGATCTTTGGGGCGAATTCCCCATATCGCCCTCTGTTGGCCGCAGCGGTTATTTTTTTATCAATATCATACGATGATCAGAAATGATACAAAGCACTTCAAAGTTTTACACTATACAAACCAAGGCGCAATATGTCATAGTATCCGGTAAATCAGACTGGAGAAAGGTACCTCATGAATTTGTTTGCTATATTGTCAAATATCGGATTGCCGGATATTCTTGATATTTTGTTTATTTCGATTGTCTCCTATCAGTTTTATATCTGGTTTTGGGGCACCAAGGCTTTCAAAGCCCTGATTGGCATTGTTCTTTTAAGCGGGGTCTTCATTGTGGCCAAATCCTGGGGACTTTTTCTAACCACCTGGGTGTTTCAGATTTTGTGGCAGGTCTTTGTGATCCTCTTGATTATCTTGTTTCAAAGAGAAATCAGGCAAATGCTTGAGCGGTTTAACCCCCTGAAAACTATAGGATTTAAACATAAATCAGCAGCCGATGGCTGGGTTCCGGCGTTTGCAGGCTGGGCGTTTGATGTGGCAAAAAAAAGAATCGGCGCGATCATTGTTTTTGAAAGAACAGACCTTGTATTTGATTTGATCACAAAAGGGATTTCCATGGAATGCGACCCTCAACCTGAAATATTGGGCTCCATTTTTTATAAAGAATCTCCTCTGCATGACGGGGCTATCCTTATTTCCAAAGGGAAAATTTTAAAAACATCCTGCTATCTGCCCTTATCTGCAAGAGAAGATTTGCCCCAGGAATGGGGAACAAGACACAGGGCCGCTCTAGGGCTGACTGAACAATGCGATGCCTGGGTGATGATTATTTCAGAGGAAAGAGGGGAAGTCTCCTTTGCTGTTGATAATGATATTCGAAAAGTGAACGATGAAAAAGAGTTGGTTGCTCTTCTTGAGGACGCGGTCTTTGACTTTAAAGAGACAGATACGGATGTTAAAGAAAAGATAAAATTTTGGTTTACCAGGCGATATAAAATTAAAATAATAGTTTTTGCTCTGGTTTTTATTATGTGGCTGCTTTTTGCAGGGCAACAAAATTTTGAAAAGAAAATCAATCTGCCGCTTAACTTCAGAAATACCCCGGCAGGGCTCATGGTATCTCAGCCGGTTGATCCAAAAATTTCTATTATCTGTCGCGGACTTAGGAAAGATGTCAGCCTGTTGGATGAAAATAATATCATCACTTCTATTGACTTGTTTTCAGCAAAGTCCGGGACATCCTTTTACAATATTACCACGGGAAATTTAACACTACCCAATGACAGAGTTCACATTGTACATATCACCCCGGCAAGGATTGAGTTGACACTTGGAAAGAGACCAAAATCAGATTAAAGAGAAAAAGAGCTATTGTTTCATTCCAGTGCTCAGCAGCACTCGCCACTGCCACAGGAGGCGTTTTCTTTTCCTTTTATCCAAACCTGGATAATATAGGCGGCTCAGCCGACACCCGGATTGACGAATATGGCCTGGGAAGGACAATTGTTAACACAGGCACCACATTCCATGCAGGCATTAAAATCAACAATATGGGCTTTGTCCTGCTTCATTTCAAAAACTGCTTGAGGACAGACTTCGGTGCACAAGCTACAGCCGATACATTTTTCTTCATTGAGTACCAGGGTTGATACGTCATCTAAATATTTTAAATTTTCCATATTTAAATCCTTCAGGGTTTAGGTCAAAATGCAGAATATATCCAGAGCCCGGATGAAATTACCAGGCAAACCAATTGCACAGGGAGGTACCGTTTCATTTCTTTTTCAACCCCTGAGGGTGACGTAAACGGTGTTGCCCCGGTAAAATTCATAGCCAGATAAGAACTGATGGTCACGCTGAATAAAAAAAGTGCCAGCAATCCTGCAAAGCTACTAATGGCAAATGATATTATAGTCATCAGGGGTATGGCAAAAATACTTCCGGTAATGATTCCCTTGAGAGCAAATTCCCTGGATGGGATAAAAGGAAGCAGGACCGGGGTAACAAATGCACCTGAAAATATTCCTGCCGAAAGGGCAAAAATAGAAATTATCCCTCTTTCCCAAGCCCCGGAAAAAGAAAAAATATCCGGTCCAAAACCGGAAATGATGAACAGAATAAGTGCTGTGAGCAAGGCTGGTTTCAGCACGATTTGAATCTCTACAGGTGCCAGGATGAACCGTTCATACAGCTTAAATGTGACCTGTCTCATCTTTTTATCCGCTTTTCTGTTATTTTTTAGAAAAATCGGGATATCTTTAGCCCGTATCGGACCATACACCACCCTGAATCCGGACTGCTTTTTGACATCTCTTGCCGCTACGCCTGTCGCTCCCAGTTGAGGAACAATGACCCGTTTATGATCCACGATCTTTTCAAGGGAGCAGTCTTTAATCTTTTTCACAAGTTCCCGGGTTGAAAAGGTTCCCTTCCCTGCCGCGCACCATACATTGATCCCTTTTGTATCCAGTACCAGAATCCATGCATCGATGTCATTAAGTTCCTTTCGTAAATGATCAAACGTTAATTTAAAATTTGCAGTAACAAGAACCTCGGAATTTTTATCCGGTTTTCCGATGGCGTAAAGTCCGGGAGCCACTGTATAGGTATGCCGATTGATGCCGCACCTTACGTAAAAGGTTGAAAAAAGGTCTTTTTTCCCAAGCTTTGATTTGATGATGGGAATAAGCCCTGCATCGGTTTTAATAAATCTGTTCACATAGGAGCACAGTTTAAACCCTGGTTTCTCATAATCTGCCATGGGGTTGGAAAGTTCAGTCGAGCTGCTTAAAGAGGCCTCATCCATGGAGGACAGGATATTAACGCCGGAGGTTGATCTTTTCATGCCCTGTATCCGGCCTCATTTATTTTTTTAATCGCTTTGTCAACAAGTTCTGAATTATCAGCATTAAAAGATGCCTTTTTTGCATTAAGATCAACAGATACATTGGAAATGCCGTCTATTTCTTCAAGAGTCTTTTGGACCATTCCCGAGCAATGGCCGCAGCTCATACCTTCTACATTCAAAGTTACTTTTTGTGAAGCCATGTTTAACCATCCTTTTAAAAAGTTAAAACCGATTTCAGTTGAATCATACCATATAAGTGTATAATAATGATCAAAAAATTTTCGTCAACATGTCGGCAATACGTTACCGGCGGTAATATTTGAAAAAGGATGTATGACTTGAAAGAATTAAAAGGATCACAAAAAAAGTATTTACGGGGGCTTGCCCATAATCTGAACCCTTCTGCTTTTGTCGGTCAGAAAGGAATTACCGGCATGCTTATTGGAGAGATTGATCAGGCCCTTGAAGCAGCAGAGCTGGTCAAGGTAAAATTTAATGATTATAAAGAAAAAGATCAGAAAAAATTTTTAACAAAAGAGATTGCGAAAGCAACCCGCTCCCATATTGCCGGCATGATAGGGCACGTAATTATTTTGTATCGTCAGCATAAAGATGTGGAAAAACAACAGATCAGATTGCCTTAACCCTCATGTTCTTAGAGATCATTGCTGTTTAAGAATTTTATAGCCTGTTTTTCCGACCAGTATAAGTTTTCCTTGTTAAAGGAGACGAATCCCACATGCCCTCCTGATTCCGGCATGCTGAGTGTTATATGTTTGTTGGATCCGGCCTCTTTGACGGGGAAGCATGCTTCGGATAAAAACGGATCATTAACCGCATTGATGATGAGTGTTGGAACAGTGATATCGGGAATAAATGGTTTGCTGGAACATTTTTTCCAATAGTCATAGGCATTTTTAAACCCATGAACGGGGGCTGTATACCTGTCGTCAAATGCCTTAAAGTCTTTGATCTTATCATACCCTTTATCATCAATCAGTCCCGGCAGGATTTCCATTTTTGCCTTGATTTTCTGATGCAGCATTATCAGAAATCGCTTCATATAAATTTTGTTTGTAGGCTTTGCTAAAATTTTTGAGCTGGCTTTTAAATCACAAGGGACAGAGAACACAACCGCTTTTTTGACAATGGGATCAGGCGTTTCCCTCCCCAGATACAAGAGGGTCAGGTTCCCGCCGAGGCTGAAGCCGACAAGAGCAATCTCTTTATACGGATATCTGTGTTTGGCATGATGGATCACCCAGGACAAATCATCAGTCACTCCATTGTGATAGGATCGAAGCAGGCGGTTGGGTTCACCGCTACAGGATCTGTAATTCCATGCCAGAGCATCCCAGCCACCATTGTTGATGGCTTTTACCATACCCTTGACATAAGCTCTGCTGGTATTGCCTTCAAGTCCATGGGATACAATGGCAAGCCTGTTATTGTTATTTGTTGACCAGTCGATATCAAGAAAATCATTATCAAAGGTTGTAATCCTTTCTCTTTTGTAGCAAACAGAATCAACTTTTCTGAAAACCACAGGAAAGATAGTCTGAATGTGACCGTTTCCAAAAAGAAAGGGAGGGATATAAATATTTTCAGGCACAGACATGTTCCTTATTTGTACTGTTTAATTGTTTATAAATTTGATACATTATTTTTTCTATGATGTAAAATTTTAATTAAAATAAGGATACAGCTAACCCATGAAGGTTGGAATTATCGGTCTGCCTCAGACAGGCAAAAAAACATTGTTTCAAATTTTGACAGGAAATGAGATTAAAGAACCGTCCAAAGCGTTTAAACCCTTGCCCGGTGCCGCAGACATTCTTGATTCAAGATTCAATAAACTTGTTGAAATGTATGAACCCAAAAAAAATGTGAGGGCAAGAATTGATCTTGTTCTACTTCCAAAAATGGAAGCTGAAACCATTTCCAAAGGTGAGATTTTCAGAGATATTGCAGATATGGACGCCATTTGTCATGTGGTTCGTGCTTTTGAAGATGATGCCATTTACCATGCCCAAGGGTCTGTGGACGCCATAAGGGATTTTGAGATGGTTAATTCTGAATTGATCATGCACGATCAGATATTTGCTGAAAAACGTATCGAACGGCTTGAGGCCATGGTTAAAAAGATAAAGGATGAAGATCAGCAAAAAGAACTTGCGCTGATGAACAAGTTAAAAGATACCCTTGAAGTGGAAAAACCACTAAGATTGATTGAATTAATGGATGATGAAGAAAAGATGATTAGAAGTTATCCCTTTATTACAAGGAAAAAATTGGTCATTGCCGTCAACGTGTCTGAAGACGATCTCGGAAATGAGGTTCTTTTGTCATCATTCAAACAAAGCTGTGAAACCCAAGAAATGGAAGTCATGCTGGTGTCTGCAAAGGTTGAGGCAGAAATTGCCATGCTGGATACCCAGGAAGAAAAAGATGAATTTTTAGAAGACCTTGGTATAACGCAAACAGCCCTTGAGAGTCTGACAAAGCTTTGTTTGAAGTCTTTGAACCTGATTTCCTTTTTTACGGTTGGAAAGGATGAGGTCCGGCAGTGGCTGGTCAGAAAGGGTGCGAAAACGCCCCAGGCTGCGGGAGTAATTCATTCCGACCTTGAACGAGGTTTTATCCGGGGTGAAGTATTTAAATATGATGAACTCATGGAAGCAGGCAGTGAAGCAGAACTTAAAAAGGGCGGCAAAATTTATGTGGAAGGCAAGGACTATCTTGTCGAAGATGGGGATATTTTAAATATCAGGTTTTCCGTCTGACCGGACTATCAGATAATGTTACTATGTGCCGACAGGACGTATCACCGGGTTTATTCCAAATTTGTCCTTGAGAGGAGAACCAGCTTTTTTGTTTTAGTCAGGAAAAACTTCTTTATAATTCAATAATTTTTCGCGCGTTGATCTTACAGCATTCAGCCCTTTTACAATCTTATTTTTTGTTACAAGGGTTGGATCTATCAACATCCTTTCCGTCTGGCTTATCACCTTTGTGCTCACATTAGCGTATTTAGAAAGAGCCGTTATGGTGAGTCCCTGACCGACCCGGATTTCCTTAAGCCTGTTCAGCCCAATTTCCTTAAGCTTATTCAGCCCAATTGGTATAAATCCGTTTTTCCCATTTCCCATTTTTTTTCCCATTTTACAGTCCACGCCGTCCTTGGCCTATGTCTCACAAAAATGAACCGATAACACATACACCAGCCAACGAAATATTTGAATAACATCAATTTGTCAAGAACTTTTCCTATTGTCAAGAACTTTTCCTATAAATTCCGGAAATTTCCCATTTTTTGCGATGAAACAAATTGAGGATACTTTTTACCAGTATGTCATTGCTTTTTTATTCGTGTAGAGTGATGTTGTTTACCACAATCTCCCGTCCGATACCATGATACTCAAACCCCCTTTCCATCATTTCTTCAGGGTCATACTGGTTTCTGCCGTCAAAAATGATTTTATGTTTCAAAAGATCTGACAAAGCCTTGAAGTCAGGCTGCCGGAAGGCCTTCCATTCCGTTGCCAACACCATAGCATCGGCTTCTTCAACAGCATGGTACTGATTGTCCGCAAACATAAGCCGGCCATCCTCAAACCATTTTTCAGGGAACTCTTTTTTTGCCTGATCCAGAGCCACAGGGTCATAGGCCCTGACACGGGCACCGGCTTTTATCAGCTCTTCAATCAGAACAATGGAAGAGGACTCTCTCATATCATCGGTGCCAGGCTTGAACGACATTCCCCAGACACCAAACATTTTATCTGTCAATTCACCGGAGAACCGGGCATTGATTTTTTTCACCAGAACACGCTTCTGCTCCATATTTCGCTTTTCAACCGCATCCAGAAGTCCTGGCTCAAACCCCACTTCCCGGCTGGATCGTATCAAGGCCTTTACATCCTTGGGAAAACAAGACCCCCCATATCCGCACCCCGGATAAATAAAGGAATATCCGATCCGGGTATCAGCTCCGATACCTTTTCTGACATTTTCAACATCCACTTCCAGCCGCTCGCAGATATTGGCGATTTCATTCATAAAGGATATTTTGGTGGCCAGCATGGAATTGGCTGCATATTTGGTCATCTCCGCATCCCGGACATTCATGAGAATCAGTTTGTCCCGATTTCTGGAAAAGGGCGCATATAAACGCCTCATGATCTTGGCTGCCCTTGGAGAATCCGTTCCCATCACAATCCTGTCCGGCTTTAGAAAATCTTTAACCGCAGCCCCTTCCTTTAGAAACTCAGGGTTGCTGACCACATCAAATTTTATATCTTTCCCCCTTTTTTCCAGTTCAGTTTGAATGATTGCCCTTACCTTATCAGCTGTGCCGACAGGTACAGTAGATTTGTTTACAATAACGGCATACTCATTTATATTTTGTCCAATTTCTTTTGCCGCATGGAGAACATATTGAAGATCTGCAGACCCGTCCTCGCCCTGAGGTGTTCCAACGGCAATCAAAAAGACAGTGGACGTTTTTGCCACCTCGGACAGGCGGGTGGAAAAATTTAAAAGCCCTTCTTTATAATTCTGAAGCACCAGGGATTCAAGACCTGGCTCATAAATCGGTAAAATTCCTTTTTTCAGATTTTCAATTTTTTTAGTATCAACATCCACACAGGTTACACGGCTTCCCATTTCTGAAAAACATGCCCCTGTCACAAGCCCTACATATCCTGTACCGATAATCGTAAGTTCCATTAATTTAAATCCTTATTTTTATGAATAACAAAGTATTATCAAAAAGTTATTCTTTGGCGTTTTCGTATGCCTGGGAAAGCCTCTGTTTCAGATATTCAATTTCATCCTTGTCATATTCATACAGGTCAAAGCAGTATCCGTCTTCACCAAGGAGGCCTTCGGGGATGAGGTCGCCGGTTTCTTCAGGATCGGTTATCATCTCACCATAGAAGCAGACAGACAGCCATCTGTCATCGGGATCATCATCTATGATATCCACCATGGCAAACAAAGAGCGGTTTTTCTGGCTTTTGTGCCTTGGGCGTAAAGAATAGCTCACTTTTGGCCTTGCATGGAATTCCAGGGTGGTATCCTCAAGTGTTTTTAAGTGTTCATAAATTTGGATAAACGCCTGTTTTGTTTTTGAGTCGGTTTCATTCCAGTTATCAATAAAGTTTTCAAGTTCTTTCATTTTCTATTCCTTAATGTGTTTCAAGAGATGTCCAAGTTCAGGAAATATCAGGGCATTGCAGGCCAGCTTGCAGGCTTTGATGCTGCCCGGCATGCAAAAGATAATGGTCTGCTTTATGATTCCGGCGGTTGCGCGGGAGAGGATGGCTGCCGAATCAATCTCTTCAAAGCTTAGCTGGGCAAAAAGAGGGCCAAAGGCGGAAAGCTCTTTTTCAAACAAGGGCTTGACCGCTTCAATAGTAACATCTTTGGGGCTGATGCCGGTACCGCCTGACATGATAATGGCATCAGGGCAGATCTGATCTGTTACATGTTCGGTTAATTCCCTGATGGCGACAATATCATCGGTTATGGTTTGATGAATCACCACTTCAAATCCTTCTTTTTTTGCCTGTTTTTTTATCCATGCACCGGACTTGTCTTCAGTGAGATCTCTTGTTGTTGAGACTGAAATAACGGCAATTTTAATGTCATCCGGTACGTTTTTTTTGTGTAAAAATGTGCTCATGTCTTAATCCTGTTCAATATAAACTATATCCTGCTTGTCATGTTCGACAACCAGGACATTGATCATATCCTGATGTTCGGTGTTGATTGAGATTCCTTTGTAATCCGCCTGGATGGGAAGTTCCCTGTGCCCCCTGTCCACCAGGATGGCAAGTTCAATACGGGAAGGCCTGCCAAAATCCATTAAGGCATCCATGGCAGCCCTGATGGTTCGCCCTGTAAACAGCACATCATCCACAAGGATAATATCCATGTCATCCACACAAAAAGGAATATTAGATGGTCGTACGATCGGCTGGTGGCTGATTTTTGTCCAGTCATCCCTGTACATGTTGATATCCATGCTGCCAACAGGCAGTGCCACATTCTCTATTTTTCGGATCTGATCAGCCAGCCTTTTTGCAAGAAAATCCCCCCGGGTCTGTATCCCGACAAGGGCAAGGTTTTGGGTCCCTTTGTGTTTTTCTATTATCTCATGGGACATTCTTGTGATGATCCTGATAAAATCCTGATCGTTAAGGATGGTCTTTTTTTTTTTCATATAACGGGCTTCCCTTGATTTATATGTATTTTAGAATGTGTATCATCTTTTTTTATGGTGGGCAACACCTTGATTTTAACTTTGAGTTGCTATAATTTCAGTGTAAGATAAAATTTTATCTTTGAGCAGGAATAGTGTGAATGAAATTTGACTGTACAGGTGTGATACTGGCCGGCGGGAAAAACAGCAGGCTACCGGGAAAGAAGAAGGCCTTTAGAAAGATCGGGGATTTCATGATTATTGAAAGTATTTATGGATTGCTCTCGAATCTGTTTAAGGAAGTCATTATCGTGGTAAACGAACCAGAAGAGTTTGCCGGATGGGACATGACAATTGTGACGGATATCATTCCTTCAAAGTGCGCGCTCGCAGGTCTTCATGCAGGTCTTTTTTATGCATCTTATCCATATGCGTATGTAGCGGCCTGTGATACCCCTTTTATCGAGCAGTCGGTTGTTGAATATATCGTGGGCCAGATTCAGCCGGGGTATGAAGTGATTATTCCCCGCACGGATGACGGGCTTGAAGCATTGTCTGCCGTGTATTCAAAGGATTGTATTCCTTTGATAGAGGAGAATCTCAAAAAAAATATTTTTATGATTAAAAAATTTTTCAGAAAAAAAAAGGTCAAGGAGATTCCAGTGGAACAATTAAAAATGCTGGACCCCAAAATGAGGTTTATCTTTAATGTGAATACACCAAAAGATCTTGAGAAAGCCAAAATAATCGCAAATAAAACAGGGCAGTAAATAAGGGGAGAGATATGAATATAGCAACAATGGTAGAGCAGATAAAACAACATCCTGATTACCATAAGGCTGGGATGATTTTATGCCATAACGGTGTGGTCAGAGCCACGTCCCGGGAGGGCGATGAAGTGACCGGACTTGAAGTTGTTGTGGACCATGACAGGCTGGATCAGATCCTTGATGAACAGAAAAAAAGGCCGGGTATTATTGATATCCTGATTCATATCAACGAGGGGAAAGAACTTGCTGTTGGCGATGACGTGATGTTTCTGGTGGTTGCAGGGGATATCCGGGAGAATGTACTTGAAGCATTGACGGATACATTGAATTTAGTGAAGACTGAGGCAACAAGCAAAAAACAATATTTTAAATAGGTAAAAAAATGACGGATTTTACACACCTTGATAAAGACGGCAGGGTCAGAATGGTGGATGTGGGAGATAAGGCCGAAACCAAGCGGGTCGCCGTTGTTGGCGGGAAGATCTCAATGGAACCCGATACCCTTGACAGGATCATGGATGAAAAAGTGAAAAAGGGAAATGTTCTTGAAGCAGCGAGGATTGCCGGTGTCATGGCAGCAAAGAAAACATCGGATTTGATTCCCATGTGTCACCCGTTAAATATCACTCATGCCAGGATCGATTTTTCCTTTGATAAGGAAAACCATGCCATTGATATTGAAGCCGAAGTGTCGCTGACAGGAAAAACCGGCGTTGAAATGGAAGCATTGACGGCTGTTTCCGTCGCGGCCTTAACCATATATGACATGTGTAAATCCTATGACAAGGCCATGAGAATATCCGATATCTATCTGAAATCCAAATCAGGAGGTAAAAGCGGAACATATTCTGCAAAATAGTGTGATTACTCTTGAAAATCTGGCATATCTGGGGAGTGGTTTTTGTGTGGGGGTACTTGTCTGTGCCATCCTTGCAAAATCAGGGGTTCTGGTTTTTTCAAAAAAGTTGAAAAATTTGTCTAATGAGGCATTGTTTGATAATTCCGCTAAATTTATTGAGCTTGCGGATAAATATTTTTCTTCCTATGTGAAAGAGGCCAGAAGAGATTTTGATATCAAGGGAAATGAGATTTTAAGAACGGTTGATCCTGTCCGACAGACCCTTGATAAATATGAGGCCCATTTAAATGTTATGGAAAAAGATAGAGAAAAGGCCTATGGTTCCATCACTGAAAAGCTCCTGGAAATGGGAAGGAACCAGAACCTTCTTCATGTTGAAACCGGAAATCTTGTTAAGGCATTAAGGGTTCCCCATGTCAGGGGGCGATGGGGGGAAATCACCTTAAAGAGAGTGGCTGAACTGGCCGGGATGGCCGAGTATTGTGATTTTGAAGAACAACTTTCATCCGGGAGCGGCAAGGGTTCTGTCAGACCTGATATGGTGGTCACTCTGCCGGGAAACCGTAAAATTATTATTGATTCCAAGGTTCCTTTGATGGCCTATCTTGATGCGCTTGAAGCATCCGGGGAAGAGGAAAGGAAAGACCGGATGAAAGATCATGGGCGTCAGGTAATGAAGCATATTTTAAACTTATCGTCCAAGAATTATTTTAAAGAGATTTCGCCAACCCCTGAATTTGTCGTGCTGTTCATCCCGGGAGAAAATTTTTTCAGCGCTGCTTTGACAGTGTGTCCGGATCTGATTGAAAAGGGGATAGAAAAAGGGGTGATCCTTGCCACGCCTACTACGTTGATAGCCCTTTTAAAAGCGGTTTCTTATTCCTGGAAACAGAAAAAAAGCTATGAAAATGCAGAAGAGATCAGAAATCTCGGGATTGAGCTTTTTTCCAGGCTTTGCAGTATGACCGACAATATCAACCGCCTTGGAAAGGATATTGAAAAGTGTGTGACAACCTATAACAGGACGGTGGGAGCAATGGAAACTAGGGTTATGTCTACGGCTAAAAAACTGGAAAGCCTTGACGTCTCTTCTCAAACCATGGATGATCTACATAAAATAGATTATTCAAAAATGTTTACCAAAGAATTTAGCAAGCGATATCAAGATGATGAATAAAATGTCAATAAAACAGACAGGGGTTTTCTTCCTTGTAATCATGGTATGTTTTTTTACCGGATGCTTTCCCGGAATCAGAGAAGAAATTACACAGTTTAGTTCCCTGAAAAAATTGAACCCCAAGAAACATCCTTTATTTATTGATAATTTGGATTTTAAAGGGTTGGCAGCTTCCATTGATCACAGTCTTGAGTATTTTAAAAAGGTACCCTTGGAACGAAAATATCACTATGGAAAAGAGATATATACGGCTGCCCATATGATTGCATCTTTGGAAACGTTTAAGGCATTTTTGGAAAAAAAGCCTTCCACCAAAGTTTTGAATGCATTTATCAGATCCAGTTTTGTTGTTTATGAAGCAGCAGGGAACGAGGATGGCGACGTACTTTTTACCGGATATTTTGAGCCGACCTATGAGGGGAGCCTTAAAAAGAGTACTGCTTACCCATATCCGGTTTATTCCAGACCTGATGATTTACTGGAAATTGATTTGTCAGCATTTTCAGATCAGTTTAAAGGTCACAACCGCCTGATGGCAAGGGTCAACGATTCAAAAAATAGGGTGGTGCCATATTATTCAAGGAAACAAATTAATTTTATAGAAGATTTCCACACAAGATCAGTGCCCGTCGTATGGGTCAAAAGCCGAGTAGATCGTTTTTTCTTGGAAATTCAGGGATCGGGAATAATTGATTTGGGCAAAGGGGAAATATTAAGGGTTCACTATGCCGGGACCAACGGGAACGCATATCGATCCATCGGGCGATATCTGATCAGGAAAAACGAGATTTTAAAAGAAAACATGTCCATGCAGGCTATCAGAGCCTGGCTTGAGCTGCATCCTCAAAGAATGGATGAAGTCCTGCACCATAATGAGAGTTTTGTGTTTTTCCAAAAAGAAGAAGGCGGTCCTTATGGCAGTCTTGGTGTTGAAGTTACGGCCTTGCGATCCATTGCCACGGACAGAAGATTATTCCCCAAGGGAGCCTTGTGCTTTATGCAGGCCCAATTGCCGGATACCGTAAATATTAATCCTTTAAATGAATGGGAAAAAGCTTCTTTTTTTGTATTAAACCAGGATACGGGCGGAGCCATTAAAGGACCTGCAAGGGCGGATCTTTTTTGCGGAAACAATAATTATGCTGAATTTACTGCGGGCCATATGAATAAATATGGGAAATTATTTTTTCTTGTCCTTGATCCGGATCGAGGTTAATATTTAAAGCCATTCAACATCATTTGAGGAAAATTGTAGAACCACCTTTTTCCCAGGATAGAGATCAAGGCTGCTGATTTGATCGGAGGTCAATCTGAGAACAAAGGAAAGATCGTGAATAGAGATGAAGGCCATGATATGTTCAGTTTGCTTTTCCAGGAGCATTGAAACGATATGGCCGGACAGTTGATTCAGAATGCCATTGTCCGGTTGTTTTTCAAGTGCAATGGAAATATTTTTTTTTCTGATAATGGCAGTACATGTTTTTGGGGCAGGGGCTTTTAGGGTGATGATCTGTCCGTCATCAAGCTTTTTTACAAGGTTTTTTTTATTTGTTTTTTCATCCGATTTTACAAAGGGTCCGGTAATAATGTTTTCCATGCCTGTGGAAAATATGTTTCCTTTAAAGATGGAAAGCTGTTTGTCACTGATGGAATAGAGCCATTGCAGATCATGGCTTGCAATGACAAGGGTGGCCCCCCAATTATCCCTGGCTTTCAAGGATGCTTTGCGGATCAGTTCAGCACTTTCAGTGTCAACACTTGCAATGGGTTCATCAAGGAGCAGAACTTCGGGTTTTAGGATAAGCCTGGCAGCCATGGCAACCCTTTGAGCTTCTCCACCTGACAATTCGTGCCATTTTCTATGGGCAAATTTTTGATAATCAAGCCCGACATTTAAAAGCGCTTTTTTTACCCTCTCTTTGAGGTGGGTTTTGTCTTTTCTGATTTTCAGACCATAGGCAATATTTTCAAAAACTGTCCGTTTTAAGAGATAGGGTTTCTGGGTCAGAAGCGTCACCTTTGACCGGACGGTTGGTGAAAAGGGAAGTTCCAGATTTCCTTTATAAAAGATATGTCCCCGGGTTGGTTTCCGGGCAAAAGCCAAAAGTTTTAAAAGCGTGCTTTTGCCGCTGCCATTTGGCCCGATAAGACCTGTGATCGAGCCTTTTTCAATTTTAAGGTCATTAATATCGAGCACTTTTGTGTTTCCATAATAGTGATGGATATCTTGTAAATGGTATGCTAATTTTTTTTTTGTCATTGCTTCCTTAAAAAAGACAGGGAAAGGTTCACAATAAAGGCAATGGTGATTAAAACAAGCCCCAGGGCAATGCCATCGGCAAACTGACCCTTGTTTGTTTCAAGGGCAATGGCTGTTGTGATCGTCCGGGTGTGGTACTTGATATTGCCGCCGACCATCATTGATATGCCGACTTCGGTTAACACCCTGCCATAGGCTGTGACCGCCCCTGCCAGGATACCGAACCTGACCTCCCAAAGACAGGTGGCAATGATATGACGTCTGCCTGCACCAAGGGAGACAAGGGTCAGTTTTAGGTCATGGTCAATGTTTTCAATGGTGGAAGCAGTAATCGCGGTTACAATTGGGAAGGCAAGGATGGTCTGGCCTATTGCAATTCCTGTCAGGGTGAAAAGCAGACCCAGTTCGCCCAAGGGGCCCTGTCGCGAAATAAATGCATAAACGGCAAGGCCGATGAAAACAGTTGGGAGGGCAAGCATGGTATCAAGAATCGTTCTTAAATGCTTTTTGCCTTTAAAGTCAAAATATCCAAGAAGAAAGCCGCAGGGCAGACCTGCTCCAATGCTCAAGACCATGGAGCCCGTGGATACTTTTATTGTTGCCCAGACCGCAGTCCAGGTTGAGCTGTCGCCGTATAGCAGAAGCTCGATGGCTTTGATAAAGCCTGCAACAATAAAATCCATAAACTCCTTTAATTATTTTGCGTTTGGTATAAACAGATTTTTGCCAAGAAGCCTGAAGTTTTTTATCAAATCCTGGGTATTTTGTGAAGCCATCCAGTCTGAGAATTTGAGCGCCAGATCATATTTGACGTTCGGACAGTTTTTCGGATCAAGTGTTAATACGCTGTATTGATTCAAAAGGATGTTGTCTCCTTCAACCAGAATCTTTAACGGGGCATTGCCGCCATTCCAGGACTGGTATTTAATGTATGTGCCTCTGTCTGTCATGGTATATCCATCCCTTTCCCGGGCAACATTGATGGTGGCAAGCATGCCCTGTCCTGTCTGGACATACCATTTTTCTTTGTCAGGCAGCTGGATACCGGCGTTTTCCCACAGGAGTTTTTCTTTTTTATTGGTTCCGGAATCATCACCTCGGCTCATGAACATGGCCTGTCTGCTTTCGATCGATTTGAGGGCATCGGATATGCTTTTGCCTTTTATGCCGGCCAGATCATTTTCAGGCCCTATGATAACAAAATCATTATACATGATTTCTCTCCTGTCTTTTCCGTATCCATTTGCCATATATTTTTTTTCTGCGGGCGGGGCGTGAATCAGCAGAACGTCAACATCACAGTTCTGGCCAAGCTTTAATGCCTTACCCGTTCCCGTGGCAGTCCATTTCAGGGAAATCCCGGTTTCTTTTTCAAAGTGGGGGATAAGATAATCCAGAAGGCCTGTATTATCCGTGCTTGTGGTGGTTGCCATCATCAGGCTTTTGCTCTGGGCCTGTGCGCTGACGGCAAGGAACATTGTGAAGATAACAGCTAAGGTATAGGTAAAAATTCTCTTTTTGTTCATTTTCAAGTCTCCAATAAAGTTTTTTAAAATTTATTTGTCGAAATGAGGTTTGAATATGTTAATATTAGGGAAGAGTCAACAATATATTTGAATATCTTTAAGAAAAAGAAAAATACTTACCGATACAAACCAATAATTACAATATTATCGATCTTTTAAGAAAAGACTATGATATTCATCTTCAGAAAGATGCTGTTTCAATTTGTCATTAATAAACAGGTATATTTCTTCGAGTTCCTGATCAGGCAGCCTTGGGAGAATTGTTTTTAAAAATGAATCTTCAGAGAATTTTTGAAGATAAAACATAATGGTTTCTTCATCTGTTTCCCGATTAAGGCCAAAAGCCCCCAGACCTTTATATTTCTGAACAAAATTGTGTGTATCCTTTTTCATATAAGTAAATCCTTTATTGGTTAATGATGACGTCTGTATTTTCCCATATGGATACTCATCTACTGTGGCTGGCAGCTATTATCCAAACAATAAGGCAGCATTTTTACCCAGTATTTGTTCCTTTTGAAGGGGAGTGATGTTTGAATTGTCAATATCCTTGAAATACCTGTCAGGTGTCAGCAACGGAAAATCCGTCCCAAAAAGAACCTTGTCTACTACTCCCGCATCAACCGCGATGTCATAGATTTGTGAATCATATAAAAAAGGGGAGGCAGCTGTGTCATACCAGATATTTTTTAAGGTGCCTTTTGTCTCTTTTTTCATAATATTGTAAAACAAAATTCCCCCTCCCCAGTGGGCCAGGATAATTTTATTGTCAGGAAAGGTTTTGGCAAGCGTGTATATCTGCTCCAGGGTGATGGGTGTTTTACCGGGATATTTGTGTCCTACCGGTTCATTGGTGTGGATCATGCAGGGCAGGTCACCTTTATCTCTTAAAACGGCCATGACAGGATCAAGGAATGCCAGAGCCTCTTTGTTAATCCCGGAAAGGTAGAATGCCAGTTCTCCTGCACCGCAAAGACCGGCATCAATACATCTTTGGGTTTCGTCAGCTGCACCATCCCAGGACGCATTGAAACAGGCAAGACCCTTAATTCGGTCCGGGTGTTTTAGTACCGACTCAATGATGATGTTATTGTTTAGTTTTGTATGGTCAGGGTTTCGCCAGGGGAATCCGCAAATAACAGAGATATCAATTTGATATATGTCCATTGATTCTATTAAATCATCAATATTACTGATTTTAGCTTCAGGCGAATTATAAAGCAGCTTGAATTCAGGCTCATTATCAAAGTATTCGGAACGGTCCTGTTTGATTTTTTTTGGAAAAATATGGGTGTGTGTATCAATAATCATGTAAATTATCCTAAATAACAGGGTTAGATATTGAAAAATATCATAGGGCAATATATATTAATTATTTTATGCAAACAAGGGTTGAATAAAGGAGAACAATGAAATATTATCCCATATTTCTTGAGTTGAAAGGCAGGGATTGTCTTGTCGTGGGGGGTGGCAATGTCGGGGCAAGAAAGGCCGTAACCCTTGAAAAATGCGGTGCAAAGGTAAAAGTGATCAGTGATCGCTTTTCTCCTAAGTTTGATGATTTGAAAAAAACATCCATTTGTCTTGAAAAAAAAGAATATGAAAAGAAAGATATGAACGGGATGTTTCTTGTTTTTGCGGCGACCAATGATGCTGATTTGAACCAACAGATAAAAAGCGATGCTTCAATGCTCAATATTCTCTGTAACATAGCCGATGCACCCCAAAATAGTGACTTTCTGCTTCCTTCGATAGTGGACAGGGGAGATCTTATCCTGGCCATTTCAACATCCGGATCAAGTCCTGCAATGGCAAAGAGAATCAGGAAGGATCTTGAACATCAGTTTGGTCCTGAGTATGCTCAATTGTTATTTTTGATGGGGAATATTCGCAAAAAACTTTTATCATCAGGGCATGCCCCGAATGAACATAAAGAGATATTCCATACCCTCATTGAGAAAGGGATTCTTGAACTGATCGAAGCAAATGATGCAATAAACATAAACGCGGTCTTATGTGATGTTCTTGGAAAGCAATATTCATATCAAGATCTTGTTTCTTCAAGGAGCGATGAATGAGTCTTCAAACTGCGGATATGGTGTTACAGCTGACAACCGTGCTCTATTTCATAAGCATGGCAGGATATCTGCTGTTTTTGTTTAAACAAAAATCAATGTATCAAAAAACAGCCTTTCGCCTGATTACAACAGCCATTGTGTTTCATTTTATCAGCATGATGATCTACACGATAGCAACCCGGCATGCGCCCATACAGAACTTATCCCAGAGTTTATCCGCAGCAGCACTTGCTCTGGGCTGCATGTTTCTGTTTTTCCAATACAAATTTGATCTTAAAATTCTCGGGGTTTTTGCTTCAGCATTGTTATCTGCCATTATGCTGGCGGTATTGATGATTCCCGATGCACCGGTTGAAAGTAATGCTGTTTTTAAAGGGTTCTGGTTTTACTCCCACATTATCCTGGTGCTTACAGGCGAGGCTGCCCTTGGGCTGGCCTGCGGAACCGGGATATTATACCTGTTGCAGGAAAAAGGGATCAAGACAAAAAGTCCCGGCTTCTTTTTTAAGCGCCTGCCGTCATTGGATTTTCTGGATAATGTCGGGTATACTTGTTTAACCACGGGATTTGCCCTGCTTACAATCGGCCTTGTGACAGGGTTTATCTATGCAAAAATCATCTGGGGCACATTCTGGAGCTGGGATCCCAAAGAAGTATTTTCTGCCGGCACCTGGCTGGTTTATGCGGCTTTGCTGCATCTTCGCCTTTATTCGGGATGGCGCGGCAGAAAATCAGCCATAATGACCATAATCGGCTTTTTTATCATTATGTTCACGTTTCTTGGGGTCAATATGCTGTTGGGCGGTCATCACCAGGCCTTTACAAAATAAAGAAAGAACAATGTCAAAAATTATTTTAATCGGCATAAATCATAAAACCGCGCCCGTGGAACTCAGGGAGAAACTCTCTTTTTCCGATGAAGAGACCTTAAAAGCCCTTGAATTTTTAAAACAGGATGAAGACATTAAAGAAAGCCTTATATTTTCCACCTGTAACCGGACAGAAGTTCTATATGTTCCTGAAACCGGTGAACAGATTGATAAAATTATCGCATTTATTTCGCATCATAAGAAAGTTGACATATCCGAGTTTAAAAATTCCTTATATATTCATAAAGAGGATGATGCGATCCGGCATTTGTTCAGGGTTGCCTCAAGTCTGGATTCAATGGTGGTTGGCGAACCCCAGATTTTAGGCCAGATCAAGCAGGCCTACAGGGTTGCTGTAGAAAGCAAGGCCTCAGGCGTGCTGCTGAATCGGCTGATGCACAAGACTTTCAGTATTGCAAAAAAAGTTAGAAAAGAAACAGGGATTGGTGATAATGCAGTTTCCATCAGCTATGCTGCCATTGAACTTGCCAATAAAATTTTTTCGGATTTATCCCAAAAGAGTGTCATGCTGCTGGGGGCCGGTGAAATGGCGGAACTGGCTGTGGAACACCTGATATCCAATAAAGTTAAAGATATTGTGGTGGCAAATCGAACCTTTAAAAATGCAGTGGATCTTGCCCAAAAATTCAATGGTCAGGCTGTTAAATTTGAAGAAAGGGAAGACGCATTAAAAGACGTTGATATTATTATCAGCTCAACCGGTGCAACAGATTATGTGTTGACACAAAACCAAGTCAAACGGGTCATGAAAAAAAGGCGTCATCATACGCTTTTTTTCATTGATATTGCCGTTCCAAGGGACATTGACCCGAAAATTAACACGATTTCCAACGCCTATGTTTATGATATCGATGATTTGAAAAATATTGTCGAGTCAAATATTGAGCAACGGGGGAAAGAGACGGTTAAAGCTGAAAGATTTATCGAAGTAGCCGTGTTAAAATTTCGCAAATGGCTGGAAAGCCTTGCCGTTGTGCCGACGATTAAGGCACTGAACGATAAAATGTCTTCCATAGTTGAAATTGAATGTAAAAAAACCCTTTCAAATCTGAACCATTTTTCACAAGAAGATATTGAGGCAATCAAACGCATGACCCGGGCCATTGCAACCAGAACCATTCATGACCCCATCCTTTTTTTGCGTAATACCGGTGACCATAGAGATGATTCCCTTTACCTCAATGTTACACGACAATTATTTAACCTGGATATACCCGAAGAAGAATAGTCAAAGATTTTGTTATTTGCTTTACCAACAATTGGAATCCTTCCATATTAATTCTTTACATTTTATTAAATTCAAGTATAGTATCAAATTTCGGATATTCTTGTATATTAAGAAAAAGGGCAAACATAATGAAAAAAGAAGATTTAGATTTTTTTAAAAATCTTTTAGATGACAGGCTTCATGAACTCCTTTCCAATGCTGACAGCACTGTAACCGGTATGACCAAACCAAAAGAGAATTTTCCCGATCCAACGGACAGGGCTGCCCATGAAGCTGAGAGAAATTTTGAACTCCGTATAAGAGATCGTGAACACAAATTGATCAAGAAAATCAAAAAAGCACTTGTGCGTATCGGAAACCAAACATTTGGAGTATGTGAGGTTTGTGAGGAACAGATCTCCATTAAACGGCTTAAGGCACGACCTGTCACTACCCTGTGTATTGACTGTAAAACACGTGAAGAGGATATGGAGAAGGCTCTTGGCGTTTAGCAGATGCAAGATAGCTCATTGATTGACCTTCATGTACATTCTACAGCTTCGGATGGGTCGTTTTCTCCCCTAGAAATTATAACTCTGGCAAAAAAGGCCGGACTCAGAGCCATTTCTATAACAGATCATGATACAATAGATGGTATCAAGGAAATCTTAAAAAGTCCCTTAACAACTTGCCCGGAATTTATTACCGGAGTTGAAATCAGTTGCGAGCCGCCATCCAGATTCAAGGATGTGGGAAGTGTTCATCTGTTGGGATATGGGTTCAGCGTTTATGATAAAAATCTCAATGTTATTCTTGATGATGCGAAAAAGGCCAGAGTCCAAAGAAATCCGAAAATTATTGAAAAATTAAACAGCCTTGGATTCAACATCAGCATTGAGCAGGTGGAAAAGCGCTTTGGTGCGAACCAGACCGGTCGTCCTCACATTGCAGAACTCATGAAGGAACTGGGATATGTAAAAACCTTCAGGGAAGCGTTTGATAAGTATCTTGGCAAAAGCGGACCCGCTTATGTGGATAAATATAAAGTGTCCTGTCAGCAGGCAATTCAAACGATTCTTGAGGCAGGCGGGATTCCTGTCCTGGCACATCCAGGATTGCTGAGGTTTAATAAAACTCATCAACTGGAAAATTTTATTGATACCCTTATCTCCTATGGCCTTGTAGGCATAGAGGTTTATTATACCGACCATGACGCCTCATTGACATCTTTTTATCAAGAACTTGCAAACCAAAAGGGCATGATGATGACAGGCGGCTCTGATTTCCATGGGATATTTAATGAAGGAGTTCATATCGGTTCGGGTAAAGATAATCTCAACATCGGATACTCTTTATTTAAAGCATTAAATAACCGTTTGGAAGAAACAAAAAAAAAATATACAAATTTAAGCATCCTTGAAAAGAATATCGGATATTCATTTAAAGACAAATCATTATTGAATAATGCAATGTGCCACAGGTCTTATTTAAATGAAAATCAGGATTCATGCTCTTCTGATAATGAGCGGCTTGAGTTTTTGGGGGATGCCGTTTTAGGGTTATGCATCGGGCACGTGTTGATGGAAAAGAGCCCGTTAGAAAAAGAAGGAGAGCTTTCAAAGCAAAGATCCAATCTCGTCAGTGAACCTGCCCTTGCCGATATGGCAAGGTTTATAGACCTTGGCAGATTTATCCGGCTTGGAAAAGGGGAAGCATTTTCCAGGGGATTTGATAAAAATTCCATACTGTCCGATACCTTTGAAGCTGTTATTGCAGCTATTTATCTGGATGCGGGGTTTGATACAGCATACCGGTTGACCCATGATCTTTTCAGTGAAAGCCTTGAAAAAATTCTGTCAAATGAAAAGATTGTTGATTATAAGAGCATATTGCAGGAATTTGCCCAGGAGCATGGTGCAATAATACCCCAATATGTTATCCTCAATGAGACCGGCCCTGATCATGATAAAACGTTTGAGATCAGTTTAAATCTTTTTGGTATCGAGTCCAAAGGTCTTGGGAAAACAAAAAAAGCAGCAGAGCAGGATTCTGCTAAAAAAGCCTTAAAGATTCTTAAAAAAATAAATCCCTGATGACTTGATTGGAGGTTTCCCTTATGGATCAGACAATCAAACCCCTTGTTATACCGGTATTCATTCCTCATTCAGGATGTCCTCATCAATGTGCATTCTGTAATCAATCCATTATTACCAACCAGAAAGAAAGACTGCCGGATAAAACAGCCATTCATCAAACTGTGACACAGTATTTACAGTATAAAGGCAAGCGTGAACAGGTGGAGCTTGCTTTTTTCGGAGGAAATTTTTTGGGGCTGGCGCATGAAACCATCATTCAATTACTTGATCTGATCCAGCCCTATATCCATACAAAAAAAATTGGCGGTATACGGTTTTCCACCCGACCGGATACCATCACCCGACAGGCACTTGATCTGGTCAACCCATACAATATATCTGCCATTGAACTGGGTGTCCAGTCCATGAACGATGAGATTTTGTTGAATTCAAACAGGGGCCACACCGGCAAGGATACGATAAGCGCCATACACTTGTTGAAAGAATATTCATTCAAGATCGGTGTCCAGGTAATGGTGGGGTTGCCGGGTGATTATGAGGATTCATTGTTTGAAAGTACAAAAAAAGTGGCACAACTTACTCCTGATTTTGCCAGAATTTATCCATTGATGGTTTTGAAAGGCAGTCTCATGGAGCAATGGTATCAAAAGGGCAGGTATCAGCCGCTCAGCCTTGAAGAGAGTATCAGGCTTGTTAAAAAAATGGTTCAAATATTTAAAGCGGCTAAGGTCGATGTTATTCGCATGGGACTGCAGGCTTCCGGCATGATGGAAGATGAATCAATGGTGCTTGCCGGGCCATGGCACCCTGCATTTGGGCATCTTGTTTTATCTGAGCTTTTTTATGATAGAGTCTGTAGGAAGATAGACAGGTCACCTGACCTGCTGAGATCAGAAAGGCTTGCCTTAACCGTTCATCCAAAATCAGAGTCGCGGCTGAGAGGAGACAAAAATATTAATTTAAAAAGGCTTGGCGAGCGATATCCATCTTTAAAGTTTTTAATTCGCCTGGATGCAGCAATGTCAGCTGACCAGGTAGGTATCAGCCAGGCGAATCCTAAATTCCTTCTTTAAAAAGATCTTCGGAATCAGAAGCCGTATCCGGTTTTGGTGTATATTCGGTCGGCACGGTGCCTTCCTTAAAGCATTCAAAGATTGTCTCTTCAGATTCTTCAATGGGAAGCAGTCCTGTTTTGGCATCAATTTTTGCAAAAACGATGCCCTCTGGAACATTAAAGGTACTGGCAGGTTTTCCTTCCAACGCATTTTTCATAAATTCAAGCCAGATGGGACTGGCTGCTCTTGATCCGGTCTCTCCTTTTCCAAGAGAGGCTTCCTGGTCAAGTCCGACCCAGACACCTGTAGTGTATCTCGGTGTATAGCCCATGAACCAGGCATCAAACAGATTGTTTGTTGTTCCTGTTTTTCCTGCAACAGGGCGTTTAAGGGCTTTAATTCTCCAGCCTGTCCCTGATTTTATAACACTTTCCATGATATTGGTCATGATATAGGCCGTACTCATATCAATGACTTTTTTTCGAATCAGTTTGGAGGTTTCAAGTAAGTTCCCGTCTCGGTCATAAATTTTTGTGATAAATACAGGCTCAACCAGATAGCCCAGGTTTGGGAAAACAGAATAAGCATTGACAAGTTCAAGCAACGAAAGCCCAGATGATCCAAGTGCAGTGGATAAATCCTGACTGATATCTGATGCAATTCCAAGGTTTCGGGCATAATCGGTTATATAATCTATTCCGATATCCTGAAGAATTTTAATGGTGACAACATTTCTTGATTTTACAAGGGCGTTACGGAACAGGGTCGGGCCAAAAAATTTTTCTTTGTAATTGCGGGGTTTCCATATAAAATCACGTTCCGTGTCTTCATAGACAACAGGGGAATCTATGATGACACTTGCAGCCGTATATCCCTTATCAAGGGCCGCAGCATAAATAATGGGTTTGAATGCGCTTCCCGGCTGGCGCCTGGATTGATAAGCCCGGTTAAACTGACTATTTCTGTAATCGCGTCCACCAATCATGGCTTTTACATGACCGGTTTCCGCCTCAATGCTCAGCAACGCAGACTGGGCGACGGGTTCCTGCTCCAGAGTGAACTCAAACTCATTGTTTTCAACGATGTCATTGACCGCTTTAACCATAATGATATCCCCGGGCTTAAAAACCTGGGAAGGTTTTTTAACTTTGGCTTCATAATAAGCGACTTCAAGGTCTGGTTCTCTGGCCCATGTCATGGTTTCAAGCTTAATTATACCGTGAAAATTTCCTACTCTGACCCTGGTGACACCTTTTTTATCATCAATACTTAGTACAACCCCCTGATAGGTATTTCCTTTTTTCAGCAGCTGATTGTCGAGTTTTTCTGAAATGTTTGCGCAGAAATCCTCTATTTGAAGGGCAGGGATGCTTTTCAACGGACCTCGATACCCCGTTCGCCTGTCGAGTTCAATCAGACCTTTGTTTACGGCATCCCTTCCGATTTTCTGGAGTTCAATATTGACGGCTGTGTGTATCTGAAGGCCCTGTTTGTATAGAGCATCTTTGCCGTAATGTTTTTCAACATATCGTCTGACATGCTCGGTATAACAGGGGACTCTTTCAATAAACCAGTTTTTTCTGGGTTTGATATCCAGTTTGAGATCAATGGCTTCTGTGACATCAAGATTTGTGATAAGACCATCTTCCTTCATCCGGTTCAGTACATAAATCTGTCGCTGTTTAGCCCGGTCGGGAAATCTGAAAGGAGAATATCTGCTGGGTGCCTGGGGCAGGCCTGCCAGCATTGAACATTCTGCTATATTAAGATCTTTTGTATGTTTTCCAAAATAGTTTTCAGATGCCGCTTCCACGCCGTACGCCCCGTGACCCAGATATATCTGGTTTAGATAAAGAAAAAGGATTTCATCTTTTGTGAATTTTTTTTCAATCCTGTAAGCAAGCATAGCTTCTTTAAATTTTCTTTCATAGGTCCGTTCCGGGGTCAACAAAAAAGATTTAGTGACCTGCTGGGTGATCGTGGAGCCGCCCTGGACAATGGTGCCAGCTTTAAAGTTTTTTAAAAATGCTCTGAATATGGAAAGAATATCAATGCCGGGGTGTTCCCTGAACCTTGAATCCTCTGCTGCCACAAAAGCGTTGATCAGATTTTCCGGCATTTCAGATAAAGGGATGACAACCCTTCTTTCCTCATAAAATTCTCCGATTTTCCTTCCATCATCTGAAAACACACTGGTCACAGTGGCAGGGCTGTAATCTTTCAAGGTGTTTATTTTCGGCAGATCACGGCTGAGATAATAGTAAAGTCCGGCAAGGCCTGCACAACCCAGAAGTCCTGAGATAATAAATAAAATAAAAAACCACTTGAAAAGGGAAAGAACAATACTTTTTTGCTTTTTTTTGCTTCTCTGTTTCAGTATCTCGGATTTGCTTTTTCTTTTTGCCATAACATCCTGAAAAATATTTAAATATTTAATGTTTTTTTAGATGGTTATTATCAGATTACTTGTGTTATGGCAATACTTATGGAGCTGCAAAACAGGGTGATCGCAAATAGATTTGATTACGATTGTCAGAAAATAAAGTTGAACGCCTTGAATGAGGGGCGGAGGTACGACGTCCCTCTCTATTCAAATGTTATTGATTATATTGATGTCCTTTACATATTTCAACTCGACCTTTATTGGCCCTCCTGGCCGATTGAATGCCGGGTTAGGGCTGTGTTGCGGTTGAACTATCGACTCGGTTGGAAAGCCCATCTTTAGCTACCTGGAGCAACTGCATTACCAATTCAGTTTTAAGGACGATACCGAGGCCGATTGTCTGCTTTACGCCCAGTGAATATTCAACAGGCATCGTTGTTAGCTCAGCGTTCTTGATCATTGTTTGGGTCACCACCCCGAGCAGTCGATACTTTCCGGCTACAACAACAAAGACTGGACTGCCGCTAGAACCTGGGAATACTTGAGCGTCAATCAGAACCTGCTTCAAGCCATTGAAATCGACGGATGGCAATGTGGCGAGATAGCCTTTCCTCAAGATGGGGAGGTTGTGCGCCGTGTCAAAGCGGTTATCTGGATAGCCAACGAAAGAAACTTCTGTCCCAGGCAACAGTTTGGTGAGATCGATTTCCTCTGTGAACTCGCAGTGAAGATGTTTGGAATAGACGCCATGGCTTGGCCCGGCAAAAGCACTCACGTTGATGCAGGCTAAGTCGATTTTATCGTCAGGATGACTATAGTAGTGCTCTGAAAAATTCTGAATTACGATGGGGAGAACTTGTCCGAGATCTGGCTCATCTACCCCGTTCTTGAGCTTATGAAAATTCAAAATAATGGTCCGGTGTGGGTCGCCGAATACATGCTTATTCGATACCAAGAAATGTCCTACCATTCCTTCTTGTCGTAATGGCATGTTAAATAAGAAGCCCGTGCCAATTGAACTGGACTTCCCGTCTGAACTTGGAATTGTGATCCTCAAAGTCGTAAAGAATACTTGGTTCTCAAACTTGCTCAAGTCCATGTGATTCCCTTCGCTGCTAACAAGTAATTAAGCGGTTGTCCGTATATCACTCTAAATATTGATAATTAACCGCATATCTTTAAAATATGGGGCATATCTGACTATGTAAACTAAAAGAAATCTGAATCAAAATATCGTATCAATATTTCTGAAGCCTGTAAAGGCATTTCGATTGATCAACTTTGGTGGAAATATAATTGATTCAGAAAGGATATACCGGAATGTTTTTTATTGGAGACTTGACGTAACAAAAATGACAAACCCCCATTAAGGTAGTTACATCAACATTATTTTTGTTAAAATCTATAATCTATTTAGTTCGTTTAAAATGATCTGTTTAAAATAGATTGAAAAAAACCAACCTTCCATTTATCATTAAAAAACATATAGATCTTGGTTGTCTGAATTTTTAACCCTATTCAAGGAAATATTCATGGTGGTCGGAACTGGCAAAATCAAATTTAAACTGTACGGTGTCAGTTCCTTGAAGGAAAAACGCAGTATCGTTAAATCCATTATCAACCGAATTAAAAACAAGTTCAATATCTCCATTGCCGAAACAGACTATAATGACAGTCATTCGTGGGCTCAAATCGGGTTTTCAATCATCGGCAACGATCCAAGGGTGGTGAATTCAAAGCTGGACAAGGTATTTAATTTGGCCGATGATATTGGCCTTGCACAGATTACGGACACTCAAATTGAAATTATTCATCTATAAATTGTTGCCGAATGTATTAAATTTTACAAGCGCTGTTTCTGTAGAGGAGGTGGGAAACCCTGTTCAGCTGCAGCCTTATACTTGCTGAAAACATAAGGTTCATAAATGGTCGGGTTATCCTGGAGTTCACCCAGCCTGGCATCTATTTCCCTTCTTTTTATATCTATTTTCCAATTGCTCCAGTCTTCCAGGGATTCCCATTTGCTGATCACAACCACTCTGTTTGTATTTTCAGCACAAATCAGAGTTTCTCCTGAAATATAGCCTTTTTGATGCATGGCATTGAAACGGAGATTTTTCAGCAGTGAAAAAAAATGTTTTTCCTTGCCTTCACGAACGTTCCTTTTAATAATGACTTTTACAAGCATGATACCCCCTTCTTAAGTCTGTTTTTTGAATCAGAGTTGATTTTATCTTGCATCAACTCACACCATGTAATTTTTTGATCAAAAAAAGATATAATCTGCTGAGTAGAGATCAATTGAGATTTGAGATCGTGCTTATTCTTAATTGAAGTTGCTCTTTAGTAGTCTGCATTGAATATAGATAAAATTTAACACATGAATGAATTTAATGCAATGTAACAACCATCTTTAAGCAGGGTCAGCACATGTAAATATTAAACGGTTCCTACCAAAGATGAAATATTTATCCTGCATATCCAACAGGCATGATCAGCAGGGGTTCGTGTAAGCGGGGTATCTTCATAGCCTTAATGAGCTTATTATCATGAAATGCTCCGACGATTCCGGCCTTGAGTCCCAGAGCTTCTGCCTGGAGAAAAAGATTTTGACCTATATGGCCTGCTTCAATCATCGCATATCGAACACCTCGTTCCCTATATTTAACGGTCACTCGGCTATACTCTGCAGTAATAACAAGATTAAGCGGTGCTTTGGCCATCCACATCTGGGAAAAAGCGGCCCTGGCGACACTATCTCTCAAGTCTTGTTTTGTCACCCATGACACCATGTGCCTTCTGACTTCATAGTGATAAACGCCGGCTTCAATCTGTTCTACACTGTCTTGTCCTACAACAGCATAGACATCCATGGGATACAGTGCCCCTGCTGAAGGGCTACTCCGCTTGAATCCGTTGTTTTCAGTAATACCCTGGGCAGACCATAACAGCTGGGCGAATTGATCTAAACTTAAAATCTGCGGTTTATACGACCGGACGGTCCTTCGTTGTTTGATCGCCGTCTCTACTGCGATCGTTCCTTCTGTTTTAGCTGGTGGCAGTTTCATGACATCCCCTTGATATGGCTCGTTGTTTTTTGAAATTGCCTGTCTCAAAGGCCAGGATGAGGCAATACCAAAAGCAGCAACCCAATTCAAAAAACAGGCTAAGATCTTTCTTCGTTCTTTTTTGAAATTCATTTTAACCCTTGCATGTATTTTAAATTCAACAATACAATTACTGTTATCATGTTTTCAATATGATATCTTAAAAATATTAAAGGTGTCATAAAATCATGTCAGTTCGCAGCAGGGATAATCCTTGAAAAAAAGATTTCTTTTCACTTTAAAAGATGATATATTGCAGCCGAATTTTGAACCGCGGGATCTGTTCCGGTGGTTTTTTTATTTAATGAAAAGGAAATAAAACAACAATGATTTGCGCAACCAACGTTACCCTCGCCTATGGCAAGAGGGTTTTGTTCAAAGACGTCAATATAAAGTTTACACCGGGAAACAGCTACGGACTCATCGGCGCCAACGGCGCAGGGAAGTCCACATTCTTAAAGATTCTTGCCGGGGATATCGAATCGGACACAGGAACCATCTCAGTAGGGCCCAGAGAGCGAATCGCGGTTTTAAGACAGGATCACTTTGCCTTTGATGAGGATACGGTTTTAAACACTGTGATCATGGGCCATGAAAAGTTGTACAGAATTATGATGCTAAGAGATGCACTTTATGCCAAGTCTGATTTTTCCGAAGAAGACGGCATCAGGTCAGGTGAGCTTGAGCTCGAATTTGCAGAGATGAACGGCTATGAGGCAGAGTCTGAAGCGGCGGTTCTTTTAAACAGTCTGGGAATTATCGAAGAGCTGCATGAGAAAAAGATGAAGGAGCTCGAGGGCGGGGAAAAGGTTCGGGTGCTTCTTGCCCAGGCCTTGTTCGGAAACCCGGCCGTCCTGCTCCTGGACGAGCCCACCAACAACCTGGACATCAAATCCATTGCCTGGCTTGAGGGGTTTCTCTACCGGTTCAAGAACACGGTAATCGTGGTATCACATGACCGCCATTTCATGAACCAGGTGTGCACTCACATTGCAGATATTGATTTCGGTAAGATCTCTGTGTACATGGGGAATTACGATTTCTGGTACCAGGCCAGTCAGCTGAACCTGAAACAGAAACAGGCGGAAAACAAGAAGGTCACTGACCGGGCCAATGAACTGAAGGCGTTTATCCAGCGGTTCAGTTCCAACGCCTCCAAATCCAAGCAGGCCACTTCCCGGAAGAAACTTTTAGAGAAACTCACCATTGAGGACATGCCGGTGTCGTCAAGAAAATACCCGTTTATCTGCTTTAAGCCGGAACGACCCTGTGGTAATGTGATCCTGGAAGTGGACGGACTCACCAAGACCATTGATGGGGAAAAGGTATTGGATAATGTGAGTTTTATTGTGAACGGTGGAGATAAGATCGTTTTTATGAGCAAAAACAGCATGGCGAAGACCACCCTTTTTCAAATTCTGGCCGGGGAAATGGAACCTGACAGCGGTACTTTCAGGTGGGGTGTCACCATTACCCAATCCTATTTTCCCAAGGAACACAACGCTTATTTCAAAGGTGATCAAAGCCTTATCGACTGGCTTCTACAGTTCGCTCCCCCAAAGGAGAACGAGAATTTTGCCCGGACATTCCTGGGACGTATGCTTTTTTCCGGAGATGATGCCACTAAAAAAATCAGCATGCTTTCGGGTGGGGAAAAGGTTCGCTGCATGCTCTCAAGGATGATGCTTTCCGAATCCAATGTCCTGATCATGGATGAACCCACCAACCACCTGGATCTGGAATCCATCACCGCCTTAAATGACAGCCTGGTCAAATTCCAGGAGGTGATTCTTTTCACCTCCCATGACCATGAGTTTGTGAACACCTTGGTAAATAGAATTATCGAAATCACCCCGGGCGGTGTCATTGATCGGCTCATGACCTTTGACGAGTATATTGAAAGCACGGAAGTTGCAAAAATTCGGGAAGCTATGATCCGGAAGGCGGCTTAAGCAACCGTATCCCAAGGGGTCAGGGTTTTTTTGCAAGCCAGATTGTGTGCCGGCTTCCTTTTTTGGATGTGTGGGCTCGCACGGTTATTGTTTCAGTCTGGAATCCACATTGCGTCAGGCGGCGGGTGAATGTCTCGTTTGCTCCGGAAGACCAGACAGCAAGAATCCCCTCGGGGCAAAGAGCAAAAAAGGATGTTTCCAGACCGGATCTGCTGTATAGGCGGTTATTGGTTTTCCGGGTAAGCCCTTCAGGGCCATTGTCCACATCGAGCAGTATGGCATCCCAAACGGATTTTTTTCTTCCGATGGTTTTTACCACATCTTCTTCTGCGACAGATACCCGGGAATCATCCAGCGGCATTTCTGCAAGGTGCCCCAGGTATTCCCGGTTCCATCTGACCACAGCCGGAATCAGTTCGGATACAATGATACGTGTGTCCGGTTTCGATTGTTCAAGTGCTGCTGCCAGGGTGAAGCCCATGCCGAGGCCGCCAATGAGAATTCTTAAGTCCGATTTTTGTTTGATACGGCTGTATGTGAGATCAGCCAGCGCATCTTCAGAACCGTGGACGCGGCTGTTCATCAGCTCTGTTCCTGCGGTTCGGATCGAGAATTCCGTACCGCGTTTCCGCAGGGTAACGTAGCCTTCATGTCCGGGAATTTTTGCCCGGTCAATTTTTTCCCAGGGGATCACACGCTTTTCCTCATGTTCTATTGTTCATTCTTTAATCTGATGAATAAATTGAGTCATAATCTTTAATACTTTTTCAGGCTGTTCAAGGTGTGGAGAGTGCCTGCAATCATCAATCAGATAAGTTTCGGCATGTTTAACATGGCTTTTAATGGAGTTAATCTGTTTTTCAGTTCCATACTGATCGTCTTTTCCCTGGATGGCAAGCATGGGAACTTTGATTCTGCATAAGTATTTTTCAATGTTCCATTTGATAAAATCAGGGTGTAGCCAGACGTCGTTCCAGCCCCTGAACGCGTTATCCGTATTTTTACCATGATATTTCTCAAGACTTTGCCTTAAGTTATGCTGTTCATAATTTATTTTTGCCTGTTGGATGCAATCCACGGTGATCTGTTCGCAGAAAACGTGGGCCGCCTCCGTGATCAGACCTTTCAGGCCTTTTGCATATGGACTGCCGGCAAAGATAGTTCCAATTGATCCACCGTCGGAATGGCCGATCAGAATATAGTTTTCTATTCGAGTTTCTTTTATAATTTCAGGCAGTATGGTTAACGCTTCTTTGTGCATGAAATTGATTTTCCATGGGGTAGGGCACGGATCTGAATTGCCGTATCCAAACCTTGAAAAAACCAGGGATGGGCAACCCGTGTTCTGGGATACCATCCGGGGGAAATCTTTCCACATTTCGGTACACCCTATGCCTTCATGCAAAAAGATCAGGGTTAGGCGATCTGTTTGTCTTTTCTGATGCCATTGTATCTCAATCTTTTTGGAACCAAGTTTTAAAAAGTCTGTCAAATTTTATGTTCCTTTCATAACATTATTAACGTATTGTTTGGTACAAGACAAACAAAAACAACTCTTGGAACCGAACACTTTCCTTCTGTCCGGCAGGTGCAATTTTTAAAATTTGACTTTTTGAACAATACTGGTTATTTAATTAAGTTTTGATTATTACACTCTAACGGAGTTGTTACATATCATGGTAAAATTTGATTTTAAACTTGATTTTAAAAAAGGCAATGGATTGATTCCTGCTATTGCACAGGATTACAAAACAGGGGAAGTCCTGATGCTTGCCTATATGAATGAACAAGCCTTTAATGAAACTATGAAGAGTGGAAAAGCCACATACTATAGCCGATCAAGGAATGTATTGTGGAAAAAAGGGGAAATATCCGGCCATGTGCAGAATGTAAAGGAAATCCGGGTGGATTGTGATAATGATACCATCCTTTTAAAGGTGGACCAGGTGGGTGGTGCCGCTTGCCATAAAGGGTATAAGAGCTGTTTTTTTTCAAAAGTGGAAGATAATGATTTAAAAATAGTAGAATCGAAAATTTTTGATCCAAAAGAGGTATATAAATAATGGAAAAAATATTGAAATTAGGAATTCCCAAGGGAAGCCTTCAGAATGCAACCATAAATCTTTTTAACCGGTCCGGGTGGAAAATCAGTCTCGAAGGGAGAAGTTACTTCCCCGATATAAACGATGACGCCATTGAATGCGCCATGTGCCGTGCCCAGGAGATGTCCATCAATGTTGAAAGTGGCGTCATCGATGCCGGATTGACAGGCCTTGACTGGATTGCAGAGCATGAATCCGATGTCCATGTGGTGACCGATCTTATCTATTCAAAAGTCAGTGCCCGACCTGCAAGATGGGTGATTGCCGTTGCAAATGATTCCCCCGTAAAAACCCTTGAGGACCTTGCAGGTAAAACCATTTCCACTGAGCTTGTAAAATTTACAAAACGGTTTTTTAAAGACCGGAATATTGATGTAAACATAAAATTTTCCTGGGGTGCCACAGAGGCTAAAATTGTTTCAGGCCTTGCAGATGCCATTGTGGAGATCACGGAAACCGAGAGTACGATAAGGGCTCATAATTTAAGGGTGATCCATGAAGTCATGGTAACAAACACCCAATTGATTGCAAATAAGACAGCCTGGAAAAGTCCTGCGAAAAGAGAGAAGATAGAACAGATCGCCATGTTGCTGCAAGGGGCACTCGTTGCTGAAAAGCTGGTGGGAATAAAAATGAATGTGCCTGAAAATAAAATTGCAAAGGTTGTTTCGCTTCTGCCGAGTCTGAATGCTCCCACCATAGCGTCTTTATATCAATCCGACTGGTTTGCTGTTGAAACCATTATTGATACGGGACTGGTCAGAGATTTGATTCCACAATTATTAAAAGCTGGCGCAGAAGGAATTATTGAATATCCGTTAAACAAGGTACTCTAAATGAAACCCGCTGACAGATGTGAAAAGATAACGCCTTTTATTGTTATGGAGATCCTTGAAAAGATCCATAAAATGGAAGCATCCGGTATTGATGTCATCCATATGGAGATCGGAGAGCCTGATTTTAATGTGCCCGCCTGTGTTAATAAGGTCGCCATTGAAGCTTTTTCCAAAAATGAGACACACTATACCCACAGCCTGGGTGATATCCGGCTGAGGGAGGCCATCAGCGAATATCATAAAATAACCTATAACACGACCATTGATACCGGGCAGATTCTGGTGACCTCAGGCACTTCTCCGGCTATGCTGCTTTTGTTTTCCGTCCTTGTAAATCCCGGGGATGAGATTATTATTTCTGATCCACACTATGCCTGCTATGCAAATTTCATCAATTATGTTCAAGGGGTTCCGGTGACGGTTCAGGTCCTGGAAGAAGAAGGGTTTATTTATACTCCTGAAGCAATAAAAGAGAAAATCACGTCTAAAACCCGTGCTATATTCATCAATTCCCCCTCCAATCCAACGGGAAATGTTATTCCAAAAGACAGAATGCAGCAGATTGTGGATATTGCAGAAGCCAACAACCTTTATGTGATTTCAGATGAAATTTATCACGGGCTTGTCTATGAAGGAAAAGAACATTCAATTTTTGAGTTTACAGATAACGCTTTTGTGTTGAACGGCTTTTCAAAACTTTTTGCCATGACCGGCCTGCGTCTTGGATATCTGATAGCGCCACCTGAATTTGTCCGGGCGTTACAGATTCTTCAGCAGAATTTTTTCATTTGTGCAAATTCCGTGGCTCAGCTTGCAGGTGCAGCAGCTTTAAAAGGTGCCCATAAAGAGACCCGGGTCATGAAAGAGACGTACAACAAGCGCCGCATCTATGTCATTGAGAGATTAAAGAAAATGGGGCTTGGGATTACCATTGAACCCACAGGTGCATTCTATGTGTTTGCCAATGCAAAACACATCTCAACCGATTCATATGCCCTTGCCTTTGATATTCTGGAAAAAGCCCATGTCGGGGTCACCCCGGGGATTGATTTTGGGGCAAACGGGGAAGGGTACTTACGATTTTCCTATGCAAATTCCATGGAGAATCTGAAAATTGGCTTAGATCGTATGGAAGGTTATTTAAAAAACTTGTCATGATGATTAAAACTGTCGAGTTCGTTAAGAGTGCTGTTAAGCCATCCCAGTACCCGGAGTATGATTTTCCGGAAATTGCTTTTGCGGGCCGATCCAATGTAGGCAAGTCCTCTTTGATCAATACACTGATCCAGAGAAAGAGTATGGTGAAAACGAGCTCAAAACCGGGATGTACTCAGCTCATCAATTTTTTTCTGGTTAATGAAACGCTTTCTTTTGTGGATCTTCCAGGGTATGGCTATGCTAAAGTATCAAAAAAAATCAGGTCTCAATGGCAGCCAATGGTTAACCTGTATCTTTCCCAGCGCAAAAGTCTTTTTGGGTTGATTCTATTGATAGATATTAGAAGAGATCCGGCCAAAGAAGAATTTGATATGATGGAATGGCTGGAAGCCCATGAAATACCATATCTGGTGGTTTTAACAAAATCTGATAAATTGTCAAAAACAAAGCAGCAGAAAAGGCTCTTTTCTATTTGCTCCCAAATGAACCGGGAAAAGAACAATGTTATTCTTTTTTCAACAAGGACAAAAAAAGGAAGAGATACCATTTTAGAGGAAATTGAGAATTTAATGGGTGGGTATAATGAATAAGAAAGAAGAAAATAATATCCGATCAGGATTTGTGGGAATCATCGGCGCTCCCAATGCAGGAAAATCCACTTTGCTCAACCAGGTGCTGGGTCAGAAAATTTCCATCACATCCAAAAAACCTCAGACAACCCGGGATAGAATTCTTGGTATTGTTAACAGGCCGTTATCCCAGATTATTTTCGTTGATACACCGGGGATACATAAGAGTACAACCCTGTTGAACAAGAGAATTGTTGGTCAGGCCATGCTGGCTTTAGAAGATGTGGATGTGATCCTGTTTATGGTAGACGCTTCATCCAGAAATTATTCAGCAGAGAAACTGATCATATCGCAATTGAAAAAAACACCTAAAATTATTGTCCTTGCGTTGAATAAAATTGATCTGGTTAAAAAGGCACAGATCTATAGCCTTGTTGAGGAATTTCAACAATTGCATGACTTTAAAGCCATTATTCCGATTTCAGCTAAAAATAATATCCAGATAAAAAACATACTTGAAGAAGTCGAAGGATCATTAGCAAAAGGTCCCAGGCTGTTCCCTGAAGAGACATTTACGGATGTGTCTGAAAAATTTATGGTCAAAGAGATAATAAGGGAAAAAGTATTTCGGTTAACAGGGATGGAGATCCCTTATTCAAGCGCGGTTACTGTGGATTCTTTTGAAGTGGAAAAAAAGCTGATTGTCATCCATGCCAGTATCCATGTCATCAGGGATTCTCAAAAGGGTATCATTATTGGGAAAAGAGGTTCCATGCTGTCAAAAATTGGGACTAAGGCAAGAAAAGATATTGAACAAATGACCGGGCAAAAGGTACTGCTAAAATTGTTTGTAAAAGTGACAAAGAACTGGGTCGACAATAGAAGGATTTTGGACGAGTTTGGTTACTAAACCCATGGATCAGTTTTTTACTTTCACAGATGAAGTCTTTTTAAAAAAAGAACGGGATAAGGCAAGAAAACTACGATCAAGTCAATGGTGGAAGCGGAAACGCGCTTTGGGAATTTGTCATTATTGTAAAAATATTTTTTTGCCAAAAGAACTCACCATGGATCATGTCATTCCTTTAGCCCGTGGCGGGAGGTCGGAAAAGTTTAATCTTGTGCCATGCTGCAAAGACTGTAATACGAAAAAAAAGCAGCTCCTTCCTTCGGAATGGGAAGAGTATATGACTTTCCTGAAAAAATAAACAGCGGGATAGAGTTTTCCTGCCCGCTGTTTATTTTGAAATTTAAGATAAGCTTATTTTTTATTGCAAAGCCTGTGAATGGTTTGTGCATGCCATTCTCCACGGCCGGAGAATGTGGGTTGACCTAACTCAACCAAACGGCTTGCAACCATGTCAAATGTGGCACCTTCGGCTCTCATGCTGTGGATGATATCCATGACAGTTTTACGGCTGAGAAGTTTTGGGTCGGCTGAAGCATTTTTTTCATTCTTTTTTGCCACGATTTTTTTTCTTTTTCGAATGATCGTTTTTTTAGGTTCGATATTTTCAACAGGCGTTTTAACAGGCTTTTTAACAGGCTTTTTAACAGATTCAGTGATGTCAGGTTCAGTGATGTCAGATTCAGTGATGTCAGATTTCGGTTTTTGGGAGGTTACATAATGGTGTTCAAAAGTTTTTTTATAGGCACTATTTTTTATAGGCACTGGTACCTTTCCGGGATCGATATTCAGATGATCTACAATTTTTTCAATGGCAATGGCCTGGCGTTCCAGCATATCTATAGTTCTTTCCTGGGCATTTATCATGTAATCCTGATTTTTTGCCAGGATTTCAAAATGGCTGCCTAAGCTTTCAATGGCTTCTGCTAACATGATTATTGTTGAAGTATCATCCATTGGGGGCTGATTTCCAGCTTGCTGTGGAGCAGGGGATTTTTTCATGTACTGGTTTCTGGTGTTCTGGTATCCGCCAGAAGAAGGAAACCTGGGGGGACTGGTGTAATGATAGGAATTATCATAGTTTTTACGCGTTTTGGGTGTTTGTTGTTTTCCAGCCTGGCCATTACGAAGGCTTTGTAAAAAATCATTCATTTAGTTCATATCCTCCTCGGACTATATAAAAATGTCAAAAATGGTGATACCAAATTTGATTAAAATCGTTTAAATTTTTCAACCCATTGATTTTTAAAGGAAAATTCAAAATTTCTTTAATGTCAGCGTAATACTAGAGTCAGGTATTTATCCTGTTTTTCCAAACTTTTGTCAAGCTTTTTTTACGATTTTTCAAATGGCGACAAGGGTGCGCCTTTTCGTAGTTTTTAATCGTAGTTTTTAATCGTTTGAAACATGATTTTCTTTATGATAAAATTTATTATTTGATAATTTTTATGAATAGTGAGGGGGAAATTAGTATGATTGAAAATAAAACCTATAAGACCAATTATAAAATTGAAGATCCAAGTATTGTAAAGACTGATCTTTTAGAATCCTTACCATACGCCTATAAATCAAAACGAAGTATTGATATCATCATTAAGCAGCCAGAATATACGTCGGTATGTCCAATGACAGGCCTGCCGGATAATGGCTGCATCACGATAAAGTACCAACCTGATGAGACCATTGTTGAACTGAAGTCATTAAAATACTATTTGTTGCAATTTAGAAACGTCGGCATGTTTTATGAACATGTGGTCAACAAGATCCTTGATGATCTGGTTCAGGTTTTAAAGCCCTTAAGAATGGAAGTCACAGGTGAATTTACACCCAGAGGAGGAGTCAGTTCCATAGCAACAGCCGTTTATGAAAAAGAATAAAAGTCTACGCCATACCGGTTTCAAATTCTTTGATGAGCGTCAGTACATGATTCTTTGAATTGATGCGGGATATATTTTTTCTAAAATTAGAACTCCCGGGCATTCCTTTTACAAACCATGAAAGCCTGCCTCGAAGCATTTTGCAGGCAGGCTTTTCTCCAAAATAAGTCACATACATCTCGGTCAACCGCTCCATTGTCCTGAACATGTCGTAATTTGAAGGGATTTTATAAGATCCGGTAGCAAGAAAATCATCAATCTGGGACAGGATAAATGGATTTTTCATGGCAGCTCGCCCAACCATGACAGCATCACATCCGGTCTGTGTGACCATTTTTTGAGCATCTTCAACAGTGTTAATGTCGCCATTGCCAATAACAGGAATAGACAATTGCTGCTTTAATTCTTTAATTAAGTCCCAGTTTGCCTTGCCTTTAAATCCCTGGCTTGCGGTTCTGGGATGCATGACAATGGCATCAACTCCTGTATCCTGAGCGATTTGTGCAAGGTTGAATGCCTGTTGACCTGAAGGGTCCCATCCAGACCGTAATTTTATTGTCAGCGGCAGATCAATTGCCTTTCGGACGGCCGTTAAGATTGTTTTACTTAGTTCGGGGTCTTTCATCAATGCAACCCCGGCCCCCTGTTTTACGACCTTTTTCACACTGCATCCAAAGTTAATATCGATAATATTGGCAACTTTCAGGTCCTGTACAACTTTTGCACCTTTTGCCATGGAGTCGGGATCAGAGCCGAACAATTGAACAGACAGGGGCTGTTCTTCTTTTTTAGAAGATAAAAGATCCAGGGTTTTTTCAGAGTTATAAAAAATACCTTTGGCGCTGACCATTTCAGAACAGACAACAGCACAACCGCATTCTTTTACAAGAAGTCGGAACGGCAGGTTGGTAATTCCTGCAAGGGGAGCTAAAAAGGTTTTTCCGTTTATAGACAGGTCTTTAATTTTCATTGAATTTTAGTTTTTTTAATGAAGGTATCAATTTGAGGGTTTGCATAGCAAAAAAGACAATTATGGAAACATGGATGTTCTTCATACGATCCAATATCAATGGATTTAGTGCAGTTACACCCCTGTTTTGAGCGTTGGCCGTAGTCTCTTTTAATTTCAGGGTGACCCCTAAAGAGTGTTTTTAACAAATTGCCGTCTACACATGAATTTTGTTGAATCCTTGTATCGGCATCAAGATTTGAGAATAATTCTTTTTCACAACACAGATAAAGCGTTATGCCAGTTGTTGCCAAATGTTTTTCCATTCGATGAATCACTGCTTTTTTTTTATCCATGGACGGATCAGCAAAAAAAACAGTCTGATGATTTTTTTGGCATAAAAATTTAAGTCTTCTCTGGATCTTGGCGTAGTTGTCAAAAAAACTTGTGACACATTTTTTGATGCCGAATTTTGATGCCTTTGCTGCTATCATGGTAAAGTCTGAAAGATTGTTTTTTGCCGGGCCGCTGTCGTCTGTTTCATAAAAACAAATGGGGTCAAACCGCCAGGATATTTTTTCAGGTCCAAAGAGGGAGGCAAGTTCGCTTAATTGTTCAAGCCTTTTTTTTAAGGGTGGCAGATTAGGCTCAAGTAAAGAGATTTCCGAATTTATTGTAAAATTGAAATAGAGATTGAATCCAAGTCGCGTCAGTTTTTCCCCCGCTTTAACTTTGATAAATGCATCATAGTTTTTTGACCAGAATACAATTGAATGAATTGAACCCCCGGACACCTCGACTTTTTTAATGGTTTTGTTGTATGGATTTTTTATGTTGAAAAATCCGAGTTTGATATGGTCCATGAACCAGTCCAGGTAGAAGGCGGGAATATCCGTTCTTCTTGAGGCAGATAAGATCTTATCCGGATTCCGGTTCATGATTCTTTTTCAAGCCGGGAAAAGAGATGATCTTGGCTTGTTCCTTTTTTCCGGAGCCAATATTTTTTTTGGTTTTCTGATCGGAAGGATTGTCTGGCTTTGATAATGGTAGATCTTCAATAGGGCTTTCAACCTTTTCTATTTTCATTTTTTTACCATTCATATGAAACTCCTGGCCATTAATATAGTCATCTTTTAAAGTCCATGTGACAAACTGCAAAGGGATTTGGAGCATTAGCAGTTTGATATGATACCAGTCTTTTTTTGCATCCGGCAGGATACTCTCCACCCTTGCAAAAGATATGGGCATATCTTCAAGATATATTAAGACAAGTTCATTAACAGCGGTCATAGCCCTCCCATCCGTTTTTATTTTTCTTGTCAATTGGCTTCATATAACATAATCTTTTCATTACTACAAAGAATGGAATGAAAAGATGACCCCTGTTGATGAAAAAAAATGGAAAATTTTTTTCCTTGTTGCAACCTCAATTTTTATGTCAACCCTGGATTCCAGTATTGTCAATGTCGCACTCCCTTATATGATGCAGGATTTGCAAACAGATATGCAAACCATTCAGTGGGTTGTCTTAATTTATCTTATGACCATTTCTTCTCTGCTTTTAACCTTTGGCAGGCTTTCTGATATTAAAGGCAGGAGATCTGTGTATGTCCTGGGGTTTGCTATATTTGTGGCTGGTTCTCTATTATGTGGTATGGCCCGAACGCCTCAATTTTTAATTATTTCCAGGGCTGTACAAGGGTGTGGGGCTTCTATGCTGATGGCCTGTTCACCAGCCCTGATTGTAGATGTTTTCCCTGTTCAGGAGCGGGGAAAAGCACTTGGAATGATCGGGGCCGTGGTCGCTGCCGGGCTTACGACCGGACCGGTCGTTGGCGGGCTTATTCTTGAATATCTCTCTTGGCGGTTCATTTTTTATATCAATATTCCCATTGGGATCGCTGCCGCCATAGGCGGAATATTTATTTTAAAAAGCGTTCATACGGCCCAGGGAAGCTATGAGCCCATGGATAAAACAGGAAGTGTTTTATTGATCATTATAATATCAAGCCTGATTATTTTTTTGACACAATTGTCCAAGTGGGGGATAGCTTCAATTCTGTCCCTCTCATTTGCAGGCCTTTGCATCCTGGCAAGTATCTGTTTTGTGGCAAATGAGGCAAGATCGGACTATCCATTGTTTGATATGGAACTTTTGAAAATAAAATTATTTTTATTTCCTGTGATTTCTTCGGCTATTTTATTTGCGGCTCTTTTTGTTATTGTCTTTATGCTGCCGTTTTACCTGACATATCCCTGTGGTTTTTCCGCATCAAAAACAGGGTTGATCATGATCGTTCTTTTTTTGTTCCTTTTATTTGTAAGTCCCGTGTCAGGAATGCTGTATGATACGTTTGGTTCAAGGCGTTTATGCATGATTGGCATGAGTGTTTTGACATTGTCTCTGATTTCATTAATGCATATTCATCCGTCCATGGGTGTTTTATCAATTATGTGGCGGATTGCCCTTGCCGGAATCGGAACAGCGCTTTATGTGTCTCCCAATAATACGGCCATTATGAGTTGTGTGCCATTGTCAAGACGCGGAATAGCCTCCGGGGCTGTTGCTACGGCCAGGAATATCGGGATGGTGATCGGAGTTGCGCTGGCCGGATTGATTTTTACAAGTTCTTTTTCAACGCTTACAAATGGCTCAACCCTTGAAAATTATCTGGCAGCAATGGAACCTTTTTTTATGATCAGTTTTAAGCGAACAATGGCTATGGGTGCTGTCCTTTCAGTTTTTGGAATAGTTGTAACCTTTGCCAGGGGCAAAGAACGCTGAATAAAGAATGATTCCGCCAGGAGGAGGGGTGTATGGCACAATCGAACACGAAAAATTTATCAGTTTTGGATCAACCTCAAGTTTTGAGGTATCTTTTCCATCCGCGATTTGAAGACAGCTTAAGGCAGACAAGAAACAACCGGGCTGACATAATGATCCCGGTTGACGAAGGGATTCAGGTGGGTGCGTCATTTCATTTTGTAAAGAATGATGCACCTGTGATACTTTTTTTCCATGGCAACGGGGAAATTGTTTCCGATTATGACGATTTCGGATGTCTGTATAATGATATAGGTATTAATTTTTTAGTCGTAGATTACCGGGGATATGGAAGATCAACAGGCAGCCCATCTGTCACATCAATGATGAAGGATTGCCTCAGGATTTTTGATTTTGTCCTGGCGTATATGTCAACTATGAAATTGACCGGCCCTCTCTGTGTTATGGGAAGATCTTTGGGCAGTGCATCAGCAATTGAACTTTGTGCTACAAGAGCAAATGATTTTAAATGTCTGATGATTGAAAGTGGATTTGCCTGGGCGGCACCATTGCTGCAGAAGCTTGGTATTAATCCTCAGATCATCGGCTTTAAGGAAGAACTGGGTTTTGAAAATATCGATAAAATTAAAACATTTTCAAAACCCTTTCTTTTGATTCATGCTCAATTTGATCACATTATTCCATTTTCAGATGGCCAGGCGCTCTTTGATGCATGTGCTTCAAGCGATAAAACACTTTTGGAGATCAAGGGGGCAAATCATAATGATATTTTTATGAGAGGAATGGGCCAATACCTGGAACATATTAAAAAGATCTGTCTTTAGCGTTGTTTATTTTTCCATAAAGGGAACGATAAAGATCGGAACGCCGGACCGTTTCAATACCTTTCTTACCACATGGTCTCCCATGGCTTCTGCCAGGAGGCCTTGTTGTTTGCACCCCATGACGATCAAGTCGCATTCTTCCTCTTTAGCCGTTGATGTGATTTCATCGGCAATGGAACGACCTTCAGCCACCAGAATTTTCGAAATCAGGGAATGATTTTCAGATGCGTCTTTGTTCTGTTCGGCACCTTCAAAAAAGCCGGCAATGGCCTGACGGATTTTCAGGGCATCAATATTTTTTCCTATCAGGATGTCTCTTGCCCCATTTCGATGCTTTGATTTTAAGTTTTCATATAATTGTTCGCCAAACGCCATTTGGATTCGTTTTTCAGAATGCTGAGTTTCTTCCATCACATGAAGAACGACGATATTTGCATTATTGCGGATGGCCAAAGTAGCAGCATGCTCAAAAACCTGCTTCATACTGGCAGAAAGATCAGATGCAAAAAGGATGTTTTTTGTTGGTTGAATCATTTTCAGTACTCCCGTATTTTTATTTAAGGAATGGTTATTTTAGCGTTTTATCACATATATTAATTAATTGGGCGTGTAATCAGCTCTCTTTTTTAACTCTTTGCCACATTTAAAGAAGGGAAGCTTTTTAGAATCAATCCGGACAGTTTCTCCGGTTTTCGGATTTCTGCCGGTATAGGATTTATATTCTTTCAGATAAAAGGACCATAGCCCCCTCAGTTCGACTCGATTCCCATCTGTCAGGGCATTTGTCATCTCTAAAAAAAATAAATTCACGACGTCAGTTGCTTCATTTTGACTCAGAGAACATCTGTTTTTCAGTGTTTCAATCAATTTAAGCTTATTCACTTATTATCTCCATATTATTAATATACACTAAAAATTATTCTATATGTATAATAAAAAAATTAATGATAACACAATAGGTAAAAGCTCCTATCTATTTATTAAATTCAAGTTCAGCGTTGAAAAAGCGTTTCACCATGTCCTGGTATTTAGCGATAGAGTTGGTTTTCAGTATGTTTTTAAGCGGTTTTCTGCTTTGCTTAAAGGATGCAAGATAGCTCCAGAATCCTTTCATTCGTCCGGTTAAATGAGCCGGTCCAGAGAATATTTTTTTATAACTGTCAAAAAGATCGTCATGAAAATCTTTTAATCGTTCAATTTGATCTTTCTTTACGATAATTTGTTTTATATTTTCTGCAAGGAATGGGTTGGAAAGAATTCCCCGGCCAATCATGAACCGTCTGATATGGGGGAATTTTTTTTGAACGGCATAAAATGAATTTAAATCCGTTATATCACCGTTATAAGTGAGCGGGTGCCGGCTGCAAAGAAGTGTTTTCTCAAATGCATCATGATCTGGTGTCCCCTCATACATTTGTAGCCCGGTTCTGGGGTGAAGAATGATTTCATCTAAGGGATATTTATCCAAAACAGGTAAGACCTTGAAAATTTCATCTTTTGATCTTCTGCCTAACCGGACTTTTATAGAAAGTGTATTTGAAATTTTGGATAACACGGTATCCAGAAAGGTATCAATTTCCTCAGGATACATTAAAAGCCCTGACCCCCTCTTTTTTTTTGCAATTTTTGAATGGGGACAGCCCAGGTTCCAATTTATTTTTTGATGACCCATTTCATAAAGGTGATCAGCAAGAAATATGAAGTCTTTGGCAACATTTCCAAGAATTTGAGGAACTACAAAAAGTTTCTTGTTATTTTCAGGATCGACATCTTTTATTCTGGAGGGTTTTAATCGCATCTGGCCCATGGTTGAAATGAATGGAGCCACCGCCTCATCAACACCTGAAAAATGATCTGAGAATACATTTCGATAGGTGACGTCGGTAAAACCCTGGAGCGGAGCAAGTATTATGGTTGTATCGGTTTTTTTCATATATGGCGGCTAATTTTGATTAATAGTTTAAATTCACAAGAAATCAGAAATAAACTTTGACAAACATTGTGGTGATAACTTATACAATCAAGTGTTTTAGTCAAATCTTATAACGAACATTAAATAAGAATGCAAGGAGTGTTTCAAAGGTATGAAAGAGTTTTTCAAAGAGGTTATCCGGATAAATATGATGGAAGAAACCCTGGACAAGGAAGATTGCGCCAGAAAACTGTTTGCCCGGTTAAATGCCATGGAACCGCCTGAATATTTTAATTGGGCCGCTGACATATTTGAAGATCTTCATGTCAAGGGAAATCCTGAAAAAAAAGCCTTGATCTGGACAGATATCGATACTTTGGAGACCAAAACTTATTCTTACAGAACCTTATCGCAAAAGGCAAATCAACTGATAAATTTCTTTTTAAAATCAGGGGTCGAAAAAGGGGATAATCTCTATATGATGAGTCCCGTCTTACCTGAAAGCTGGTTTGCGGGACTTGCCTGCATTAAGGCGGGAATGGTCAATGTTCCAACAGCAACTACAATGAGTCAAAGAGAGTTGGAATTCAGGTTTGAAACCTATCCTCCCAAGGCTATCGTGGCAGATGAAGATTCTGCATGCCTGATTGATAAAGCTCTTGAAGAAATAGATATTGAACCGAAACTTAAACTGGTTTTAGGACAAAAAGAGGGCTGGATATCATTTGATGCGATTGAAAATGAATCCCTTGAAGCTGAGACTGCAAAGACAAGATACGACGATATTCTTTTCTGCTTTTTCACTTCGGGGACAACCGGTCTTCCTAAAAGGGTCGGACACACAGCAATATCGTACCCGGTGGGACACTTGTCAACCACAGTGATGATTGGTATAAAGCCTGATGATGTCCATCATAACCTGAGTGCACCCGGATGGGCAAAATGGGCATGGTCCAGTTTTTTTGCCCCCTTTAATGTCGGTGCCACAACAACCGGGTTTAAATTTTCATTTCTGGATGGAGAACAATATCTTGATGCTGTTTCAAGGCATGGAGTGACAACGTTTTGTGCGCCTCCGACCGCCTGGAGAATGTTTGCGAACATGAATCTTGACTCTTTTAATCTGTCGTGTTTAAAGCAATCTGTCAGCGCCGGAGAACCCTTGAATCCCGATGTGATTGAAAAATGGAAAAACCATACCAACACAGAGATAAGGGACTTTTACGGTCAGACTGAATCCACAGCCATGATTGGAAACCCTCCCTGGATGAAGGGTAAAATGCGGTCAGGATCTTTTGGGCATCCTTCATTTATGTATGATGTGGCGTTGGCCGATAATGAAGGCAATGAGATCACTGAAGCGGACCAGGTGGGCCACATTGTGGTCAAACTCGATAAATGGCGGGCCATTGGGCTCTTTTCAGAATATATTGGCAGTCCTGAAAAAATGAGTTCCGTTTTCGTGGGTAATTATTATTATACCGGTGACCGGGCATCTTTTGATGAAGACGGGTATTGGTGGTTTGTGGGAAGAGCTGATGATGTGATTAAATCCTCGGATTACAGGATCGGTCCCTTTGAAGTTGAAAGTGCCCTTGTGGAATATCCTGCCGTAGCAGAAGTGGCAGTCATCGGTGCTCCTGATCCAAATCGATATCAGCTTGTTAAAGCCTATGTGATTTTAAATCCAAGTTATCAGGCTTCGAGGGAACTGGCGCTGAAACTTTTTAAACATACCATCACCATTTTACCCAAATTTAAAATCCCAAGAATCATAGAGTTTGTTCCTGAAATCCCAAAGACCATCAGTGGCAAAATCAGGCGAATTGAATTAAGACAAATTGAAATTGCCAAACAAGGGAATGCGGTTGATGAAGAAATTAAGGAATATTTTTACTGGGATTTTTCAGAACTGAATTCAAAAAAGAAATTTACATAAAAGACATTTTAACATCCACTTCGCCACTGCCGCTTCGTAAGAATTTTGCTGACGGATATTTTTTTTGGAACACATTGATCATTTTGCGGTTTTCAGCCAGAACCGTTGCTATAAATTGTTTGTAATTATTCTCCTTTGCAATGGTTTCAAGGATTTTAAGAAGATATGATCCAATCCCCATTCCATGGAGTTTTTCCTTAACAAGAAATGCCACTTCAGCGGAATCAGCATCAGCTTCAGCATAAGATCCAATAGCCACAATCTGTTTTCGTTTGCCCAACTGCATCAGTCCGATGATGGTCATGTTTCTCCGATAATCCACCAGGGCCCATTGTTTTTGAAGCATATCCCTTGAAAAGATTTTTCGTTTGTTAAAAAATCTGTAATAAATAGAGTCTTCCTGCAAAGAATAGTAAAAATGCCTGGATTCAAATTCATCAGACGGTAAAAGGGGTCTGAAATCAATGGTTTTTCCATTGGTCAGTTTTTTTGAATAGAGGTATTGATCCAGAAATAAAAGATCCTGGGTTGTCGGCGGGAGCTGATCCGGGAATATATAATGCCTTTTTTTAGCTTCTTCTATCAGATTTTTTCTGAATTTCGGGTGAGCAATCCGGGCAAGTTCCATTACCCGTTGATAGATGCTCTTCCTTCGCATCTCTGCAATGCCATACTCGGTCACAATAATATCAATATCTCCCCTGGTTGTTGCCACGCCGGCACCTTCACTTAAATGGGTGACGATTCTTGAAATTTCACCATTTTGAGCGGTTGACGGAATGATAATAATGGAAAAACCACCCTCTGACATGGCTGAACCCCTGATAAAGTCAACCTGGTCACCCATGCCGCTATAAAAAAGATACCCTTTTGAATCTGAACAGACCTGGCCTGTCAAATCCACCTCAAGGGCAGAACTGATGGAGATGAAATTATCATTTTTAGCAATTATATTGGGATCATTTACAAATTCAGAAGATTTAAAATAAAAAATGGGATTGTTGTCAACATAATCATATAATTCTTTAGAACCCATACACAGGGATGCAACAACCCTGTCCGGGAGGTATGATTTTTTTTTGTTGGTGATGACTTTTTTTTTAAATAAAGGTAAAAGGCCGTCTGTGACAACCTGTGTGTGGATACCTAAGTTTTTTTTGCCGGAAAGATAGGGAACAACGGCATCGGGCAGATGTCCAAAGCCAATTTGCAGCGTCGCACCGTCATCCACAAGCCTGTTGACATAATGGCCGATTCTTTCAACAATTTTCTGGTTTTTCATTTCCGGAAGAGATTCAAGTATGGGTTCTTTATGCTCTACAAGATAATCAATTTCATCAATATGGATAATACCGTCTCCCCATGTTCTGGGCATTTCAGGGTTGACCTGAGCAATGACAATCTCTGCATTTTTCATCCCGGAAAGGGTAATATCAACCGAGATACCCAAACTGCAATAACCGTGGTTATCCGGCGGACTGATCTGTATCAGGGCAACATCAAGTCCGATTTCATGGTTTTCAAAAATTTTAGGGATCTGTGACAGATAAACAGGAATATAATCGATTTTTCCTTCAAAAGCAGCTTGCCGCATTAAAAGAGAAATGAAAAATAATTTTATAGAGAATCTTGAAAGAAAATTTTCATCATTAACATATTTGGAAAGGGTAGCTGAAAGCATTTGATAGATAACAATATCCTGAATGGATAAATCTTCTACCATGGCCTTTATTAATTTCTGGGGTTCCCCACATCCGGTGCCGATAAAGACCCTTGAGCCGTTTTTTATTTTTTTGACGCTCTCCTGCGTTGTAAGCAGTTTGTCAGGGCAAACATTCCTAAGATCCATTCAATTTCTCCTGCCATGCCTGTAAAGAAGATTAAGTGCGCTAATTATTAAATAATTAAAAGGGTAAACCCCCGGCTTTGCCGGGGAGACTCCCAGAGTTTGACAATTCCGGGAATATACGAAAGTCTCCAATAACGTGAACCGCTCAAAGATCACAAAATAGGAGACTTTCGATG
>NZ_JAUWQB010000158.1 GCF_030611305.1 Desulfobacula sp.
TTCTGAAAATAGCAGCCTCCTTATTTTATATCTCCAACTCACAACTCATATCTCACCACTTTTATTTAAACGACGCTGCAATAACTCATGTCATCCACAGGGTTGTTATGATTTGCTCTCACCTTATGGCAAATATCCAGAGCAAAATAAAATATTTGACAAGAAATCTTGATTTGTGTATTATTAAAGATTCGTTTTTATTGAATTTTATTCATGTATGAGTTGATTAATACTGGTTTAACCGCAATTCAAGGATTTTCTTATGAATCGAAAGACGAGCGTTTCCCGAAAAACAAAAGAGACTGAAATAAATGTCCATTTTAATTTAGACGGTTCAGGCAAGGTTGATATTTCAACCGGGATACCTTTTTTTGATCATATGCTTACCGCTTTTTCCGTTCACGGTTTTTTTGATCTTGATATTAATGCCAAAGGAGATCTTGAGGTTGATTACCATCATACAGTAGAAGATGTCGGGCTGGTCCTTGGGCAGGCGCTTTCAAAAACACTAGAAAACAAAAAACGAATTGTCCGGTTTGGTGACAGCAGTGTGCCTATGGATGATGCCTTGTCCAGGGTTACAATAGATCTGTCAAACAGGCCGTATTTTGTCTATAATTTTCCAGATGATCTTAGAGTAAAAGGGGAATTCGACACCTATCTTGCCAAAGAATTTTTTCAATCCTTTTGTGTTCAAGGTGCATTTAATCTTCATATTAATTCGTATTATGGTGTAAATGAGCATCATGTTCTTGAATCAATTTTCAAGGCCTTTGGAAGATCCTTGCATATGTCCACCAGAATTGATAAAAACATTTCCGGTGCCCTGTCCAGCAAGGGAACTCTATTGTAGTTGGTTTACACATACCAAATGGTTAATGAATTTATAAAAAATATAGTGGAAGTCAATGATAATTATACCTGCTGTTGATATTAAACAAGGCAAATGTGTCCGACTGTTACAGGGCCGGATGGAAGAGACCACTTATTATTCGGATGATCCTGTAAAAATGGCCCAAAGATGGGAATCTCAAGGAGCCTCTCTTATTCATGTTATAGATCTTGACGGTGCCTTTGCAAAACAAGTAAAAAACCTTCAAACCATCCGGGATATTTTAGCAGGGATTAATGTCCCCATACAAGTAGGGGGTGGCATCAGAGACTTGAAAACCATTGAAATGTACGTTAATACAGGCGTTTCAAAAGTCATTATTGGAAGCGAAGCTCTCTATAATCCAGGCCTTGTCAAAGATGCCTGTCAACAATTTCAAGGTAAAATTGTCGTTGGAATTGATGCAAGGGATGGTATGGTTGCAGTTGAAGGATGGAGCCGGACCTCTGAAACAAAAGCAATTGATCTTGCAAAGGAGTTTGAGTCCTGCGGTGTTGCGGCAATAAATTTTACTGATATTCACAGGGACGGCATGCAGACAGGTCCGAATATTGAAGAAACAGCAGCCCTGGCAGACGCAGTTTCAATTCCCATTGTAGCATCCGGCGGGGTCAGTACAATTCAGGATATTAAAAACCTTCTTGAAATAGAAAATAAAGGTGTGACCGGTGTTATTACCGGTAGAGCCCTTTATGAGGGAAGCCTTGATTTAAAAGAGGCTATTGGGATTTCAAAATAACAATTATCCCTAAAGATAATTATTGACATGTGATTTTAAATACTTAGCTTATTTTACTTGCATAACCGTTAAATTTTGGAGTCAGCGCCATCAAGATGTACATTCCTGAAGAAAAAATTTCAGAGATTCTAAATACTTCAGATATTGTTGATATAATTTCAGAGACCGTTATTTTAAAAAAATCCGGAAGAAACTTTTTTGGTTTATGTCCATTCCATTCTGAAAAGACGCCCTCTTTTTCTGTAAATGCAAGCAAACAGATTTTTCATTGTTTCGGTTGCACTGCGGGTGGAAATGTATTGTCTTTTATCATGAAATATCACGGGATTACTTTTCCTGAGGCTGCAAAAATGCTGGCTCGCAGGTATAATATAACAATTGAAACTAAAGAAATTGATCCTGCAAAAAGAAGAGAGCTCCATCTTAAAGAGAGTTTATTCCGGTTAAATAAGACTGTTATGGGAATGTATTTTGATACCCTGGGAAAATCAAGCGGGGCAGATACGGCAAGAAAATACTTGAAACAAAGAGATATTTCTGAAGATATTATTCAACAGTTTAGACTGGGGTATTCTCCTGACAGTTGGGAATCCGTTGTTAAGGTCTTAAGAGATCAAAAAATTTCTAAAAATACAGCCGCTCAATGCGGCTTGATTTTGGAAAAAAAACAAAAGACCGGGTATTATGACAGGTTCAGAAACCGGATCATGTTTCCAATTTTTGATGTGAACATGCAGGTGGCTGGTTTCGGCGGCAGAGTGATGGATGATGCCATGCCCAAATATATGAATTCTCCGGAAACACCTGTCTATAACAAAAGTCGTATTCTTTATGGCCTTCATGCAGCAAAACAATTTTGCAGACAGGCAGGGTTTGTTTATATTGTTGAGGGTTATTTTGATTTTTTATCCCTCTATCAACACGGTATCAAAAACACCGTAGCAAGTCTTGGCACTGCATTAACACCAGATCACGTGAGGATACTTAAAGGATATGCGTCCAGGATGGTGCTTGTTTTTGATTCTGATGCTGCTGGAATCAATGCAGCAAAAAGAAGTATTAAAATTTTCTTGAAAGAGGGAGTTGATACAAGAGTGCTTGTGCTTCCGGAAGGGCATGATCCGGATTCCTATGTGGTAAAACATGGGCATGAAGCATTTAATAAACTCGCATCAAATGCCAAAACTATCATGCAATTTCTTTTACAGGTCTCCATTGATGCACATGGGCTGTCTGTTGAGGGCCGGATCAGAATTTTAGATGATATGAAACAGCAGTTAATTTTAATTCAGGATAGTGCATTAAGATCTTTATATGTAAAAGAACTTGCCGAAACATTGAATATAGATGAAAAAGCAGTCTTGGAGAAGGTCAGAGAACTATATTTAAAACGTACTGCGAAAAGGTCATCTTTGATGGATACAAAAAAGAATGAAGATAAACTGGAATCTGATCGAAGAGAAGAACAGATGATTTCACTGATGCTCAATTATCCTGAAATCATAGGTGAAATAAAAAACAGAGATGTTTTAGATCATTTTTATTCTGAAAAATTAAAGCGCATAGCAAAGAAAATTATAAGTGTGGATCCTGGTAAAAAAGCCTTCATCACAGATGTTATGGCAAGAATGGAAAAGAACGAGGACCAAGAACTTATCGCTTCTTATGTTATAGATGATTTTTTTTTGGAAGATATTCGCAAGACAGCTCTGTCACTAATGAATAGAATTATAAGAGTAAGAACAAAACAGGAAAACACTTTAAATAGTAAAATTATAAGTGCGGAAAAGGGCTGTGATTCTGATTTGATGGACCTATTGAAACAAAAGCAGGCAGAAATTCAGCAATTACATGATCGGTTATAATTTTGAGCCTTTGGGAGGCATTTTATGGCAGGTAAGACAAATAAGTCTGGAGAGGATGTAATGATTAGTAAGAAAGAATTACAAAAACTTGTTAAAAAAGGTGAAAAAAATGGTTCTCTCTCTTTTGCCGAAATTAACGATGCAATGTCCGATGATTTAAAATCATTGGATCAGATTGAAGATATAGTTATGCAATTTAAAAAGCTTGGGATCAAGCTTGTAGATAAGGAAAAGGAAAAAATAAAGAAGGCCACTGCTAAGAAGGCCACTGCTAAGAAG
>NZ_JAUWQB010000061.1 GCF_030611305.1 Desulfobacula sp.
TGGATTGAAACAGATGTTCCGGGGGTAGACTATGGCTGTATTTAGTGTCGCTCCCCATGCGGGAGCGTGGATTGAAACAGATTACCTTGTTTTTGACTCTGAGATAGATCTTGTCGCTCCCCATGCGGGAGCGTGGATTGAAACATGTTGTGCTCCTTCCCGGCCATGCCGGATTGTTGTCGCTCCCCATGCGGGAGCGTGGATTGAAACTTTTATATCGGACAGGGTGCAATAAGTCATTATTGTCGCTCCCCATGCGGGAGCGTGGATTGAAACAGATTGATCAGGATCTTGTGGAATGTCCAGCGCGTGTCGCTCCCCATGCGGGAGCGTGGATTGAAACTGTCCACCTCTACCGTGGCCTCGTAATCGTCATGTCGCTCCCCATGCGGGAGCGCGGTGCAGCGATTTTGAAATTACCTTTCTACATAGCGGAACTATTTTTTTATAGGAGGTTAATACAATAAAAGGTAATTATGTTGCTTTTAATCAGACCAAATTGAAAAAAAATTGAATTTTATTGCAAAAATCAGGGTTTCCCCTAATTGACATGAACTATTATACTCGATATTAAACTGCTATATAACATCAGAGTTCATATTTATATGGGCACCTCCACTGACTGTTATTCTTTTTTGGCGAACAAGATAGGATTATGGTTCTGTCTTGTTCGCCATTAAGCTATTCCTGGCCCGGTAATGTCAATTTTATTTTTTTTAATGCATCAATCAAATCCGTTGCAGTTGCTGCTGCATCGTTTAACAGCATTATCGTTTTCGGATTCTCGTATAAGGTATTCTCAACCCCGGAATAGCCCGGATTTGCATCAAAATTGCAGACGATCACTTTTTTTGCATCATGGGCCAAAAGTATGGGCATCCCGGAAATGGGAGTGCCTTCTGTATCAATTGCTGCCGGGTTTACAACGTCACAGGCACCAAAAATAAGGACAGCGTCTGTTTGTGAAAATTCAGGATTGATTTCATCCATCTCGTAAAGCTTATCATAATCGATTTCTGCTTCAGCAAGAAGTACATTCATGTGTCCGGGCATTCTTCCGGCAACCGGATGAATAGCAAATTTAACTTGTGCGCCCATTGATTCAAGAATTGATGCCAGCTCTACCACTTTGAACTGTGCCTGTGCCAGAGCCATGCCGTATCCGGGAATAATAATAATTTTTTTGGCTGATGACAATGCGGTTATGGCTGAATCCAAATGGCCCTTTGGGTTATCTTGTATTGAGGATTCTTCAATAGCAGGGTTTGTCTCTGAAAGATTTTCAAGTAATTGCCGGAGTGTTTCTTTGGCGTTTCCGAGCAGCAGAACGGTATTATTGTTTTGATAGAGAGGATTTTCAACGCCTGAGTATCCGGGTTTTTCATCCAGATTACAGCACACCACATGCTTTGATTCATGGGCAAGTAAAATCGGCATGCCGGATATGGGGGAGCCGTCAGTTTCAATGGCTGCGGGATTCACCACATCGCACGCCCCGATAACAAGGGTCAAGTCTGTATCTTTGAATTCAGGATTTATATCATCCATTTCTTCCAGCATATCATAGTCAACCCCGGCTTCAGCCAGCAGTACATTCATGTGTCCGGGCATTCTTCCGGCAACCGGGTGGATGGCAAATTTTACATCCTTGCCCATGGAAAGCATTTTGTTTGAAAAATCAATCACTTCAAACTGTGCCTGGGCCACGGCCATGCCATAGCCTGGTACAATAATGATTTTACTTGCTTTGCGGGCAATTTCAACAGCCGTTTGAAACTTATTTTTTTCAACGGGTTGATGAAGGATTTTTTTTTCAACTGGATCTTCAATTTGGGTTTGCTCATTTTTAACCGCAGGTTTGTTCAAGGAACCCTCAACAGGAACAAAAACCCTGAAAAGACTGCGATTCATTGCCCGGCACATCACGTGGGTCAGTATTGATCCTGAAGCCGCCACAGTAGCCCCGCAGGAAATTAACAGCTTGTTTTCGATAATCATGCCGCAAAAGGCAGCAGCCACACCTGCGGTTGCATTTAAAAATGAAATCAAAACCGGCATGTCAGCTCCGCCAATACGAATGGAAAAAATAATTCCAAAGAGAATTGACAATAAAATGATTGAAATATAAAGGAATATCCGGCTACCCATAGGCGCATACACTGATGCAATAATCAGTGCGATAATGGCAGCAAGGTTTATCATTACAAGCCATGTGTGTTTCGGAAGTATGCGTGGGGTCTGCCCAAGCTTATTTGACAGTTTTCCGCCGGCGATCATTGATCCGCTGAATGTCAAGGATCCAATGGCAAGCCCCAGGAGCCCGGAAATTTCATTCACCATCCCAAGGTGTTGAGATCCCCGCATCAGTTCGGCAAGGGAAAGACAAAAAGCGGCAATACCTCCGGCACCATGCTGAAAGGCAACCATGGCTGGAATCTGAATCATGGTAATTTTTTTTGCTACCCAATATCCGGCAGCAGAACCGACAACAAGGGATATCAGCACAATACCAGGATACAGGGTGCCGCTACGATAAAGAACCAGGGCAGCAGCACAGGCTAAAGCAAAAGCTGCGGTAAGGTTGCCGAACTTTGCTCTGTGGGGCCAGTGAAACAGCCAGATGCCCAGGATGAGGATGCCGATTACAGAAAAATCCAGGAACAGGTTCATGGCAGAGTATGCTTCAACCATTATTTTCTCCCCCCGCTTCTTTTTTCTTAAACAGCCTTAACATCCTGTCTGTAATCGCAAACCCGCCCACAAGGTTGAAAGCGGCCATGACAAAAGCCACCGATCCTATTATCTGTTCGGTCCGGGTTGATGCAACTGAGAAAAGAATCAACACCCCTAATATGGTGACGGCAGAGATGGCATTTGTCATGGACATCAAGGGTGTATGAAGCAATGTGGGTATTCTTGAAATCAGAAAATACCCAACTACAAAGGAAAACAGAAAAACCCCTCCCATCAATAAAAGATTTGTCATTGGTTTAGTCCCCAAAAATTTTTAATGTTCATTCAACCCCATGGCCTTGAGAGTTCCTTCGTGATAAAGTTTGCCTTTATGCGTAACAAGAGCGCCTTTGATGATTTCATCATCCATGTCAAATTCATCAGTCCCGTCTTTATAAAGGTTCTCAACAAAATAATACAGATTATTGGCATAGAGCCAGGAAGAATGAACCGGCACTGATCCGGGGATGTTTTTAATCCCGCAGATGTAGACACCATTATGCATTAATTCTTTTCCAGGGTCTGTCATCTCGCAATTTCCTCCCTGGTCAATGGATACATCAATAATAACAGAGCCGGGTTTCATGGTTTCAACCATTTTTTTTGTGATTATATGCTGGGCAACTTCCCCCGGGACAAGAGCACTGAGAATAATGATATCAGATTCTGCAACTATGGGAGCCAGTGCTTGTCTTTCTTTTTCAAGCCATTCTTCAGGAAGTGCTTTGGCATATCCGCCTTCTCCAAGGACCAGTTCGGACGGGGGATCAAAATCCACCACTTTGGCCCCGACACTTGCCGCCTCTTCTTTTGCAGCCGGCCGGATATCAACCGCTTTGACAATACCCCCCAGCCTTTTCCCTGTTGCAATGGCCTGAAGCCCGACAACGCCGGTGCCGATGACCAGAATATTGGCTGGTTTTATCATGCCAATGGACGTACCGATCATGGGAATGAATTTAGGAAAATTAGCAGCAGCGATAATGATGGATTTATAGCCGGTTATGGCACTCATGGATGTCAACGGATCCATGCGCTGGGCCCTTGAAATCCTGGGAATGCCGTCCATTGTAAATGCCGTGATGTTTCTTTCCTGTAGTCTTTTCACATCGCCATGATTTGAAGGAGCTGCCGGATGGATAAAAGTAATAAGCCTCTGGTTTTCTTTTAGCATGTCGATCTCATGCTTGTTGAACTGCTCATTAAACAAGGGTTCCTTGACTTTTAAAATAATATCTGATCTGTCGAAAACCTCGGCTGCATCAGCTGCAATTTGCGCCCCTGCCTTCCGGTATGCTTCATCATCGGTAAAGGCCCCGGCACCCGCCTTTGTTTCAACAATTACATCAAATCCCAGTTTTTTAAATTTTTCAATGGTTTCCGGGAGTGCTGCAACCCTGTTTTCCTTGTACATAATTTCTTTTGGTATTCCTATCAGCATGGTTGGACTCCTTTTATTATTGTTTTATTTTTCATAAATCCTGAGTCTTTCAAAGTTCATTTTTCATATCTTCTCATATGAATGAAAATCTTAAAAGCGCAATAAATCTTTTTTTAAGGAAATACAAGATGTTTTTATAGTATTGACAATAAAAGCTTTATTGTGTTTCTCACTAGTCAAAACCTATGTCTCATAATTTTCATATAAATTAATTTACAATTTGGAAAAAAACCTGACACGTATTTGAAATTATCTTTTCATCAATTCAAAGTCTAAAGCAAAATTATCTTTTATATTTCAGTGGGTTATAATTTTTATCGCGCTTGGAATCAAAACGGCATCATAGTTGCTCTTAGATTATTCAGTGCATTCTGGATGAATGTAAAAAGTCATTTTTACCATAAAATTTAAGAGAGCATAATGGAAAAACACAATCGCGAACGTAAAGATAAAGAAAAGCAGCTCAAACGATCTATTTTAACCAATATGATAATCGTCCCATTTATTCCCTTTTTATTGGCCATCGGGGTCAGTTTCTATTTTTTTATCACAGCACTTGAAAATAATACCGTCAACAGTTTAAAACGGATAGTGGAAGATCATTGTGATATGATCGAGTCCTTCCTGGTAGAACGTCAATCAGATCTTGAGTTCATCACAAACATCTATAGTTTTGAAGAAATCAATTCTACTAAAGCCATTAATATCATATTTGAGAATTTAAAAAATCGATCAGGTGCATTCGTTGACCTGGGACTCTTTGACTCCCAGGGTATCCACATAAGATACTCCGGCAAGTATCAGCTGAAAGGAAAAGAGTATAAGGATGAGGTATGGTTCAAAAAAGTCATGCAGACCGGATACTATATCAGCGATATTTTTTTAGGCTATAGAAACATCCCTCATTTTGTCATTGCGGTACGTCAGAGCAGTGGGGATAAAACCTGGGTGCTTCGGGCAACCATTGATACATTGTTTTTTGATACCCTGGTATCAAAAGTGAGAATCGGAAGGACAGGGGAAGCCTATATTTTAAACAAAGATGGAATCGCTCAAACCGTAAGGCGGTCGGGGGGCATTCGTCTTCTGGAAAAAGATCACGAATATTCCAATTTTCCAAAATCGGAAAACAGTATCCATACGTTTATTAAATCTGATCCCGAAAAGAATAAGTATTTGTATGCAACCATCTGGCTTAAAAACAGGGAATGGCTCATGGTGGTCAGGCAGGAAAAAAAGGATGCTTATAAATCGCTTTATTCAGCTTTATACATCAGTTTAATAATCATGGTCATTGGTGGGGCATTCATTGTCGTGATCGCGATATATACCACTGAACGTATCCTTAAAATGATCGAGCAGCTGGGGATAGAAAAAGAAAGCCTTGGGAATCAGTTGATCCGGGCTACCCAACTGGCTGAAATCGGGGAAATGGCAGCCGGGTTTGCCCATGAAATAAACAATCCTCTGCAAATTATTAAAAGTGAATATACCCTGATAGAAACCCTCATGGATGAAACCTTCAGCAAAGACGGAATGGAAAAAAATGAGGATATAATGGACATTGAGGACTCATTGGACCAGATAAAGCTTCAGGTGAATCGCTGTTCTGAAATCACCCATGCTATTTTAAAGTTCGGACGAGAAAGTGAAACAAAAGAGCAATTATTACGCCCATTTATCGTTATTCCTGAAATTATCAGTATGATAGAAAAAAAAGCCGTGGTCGGTGGTATTGAAATTATTAAAACTATTTCAGAACAAGCTCCCGGGTTCATGGGAGATCCATCCCAGTTTCAGCAGGTGATACTCAATCTTTTCAATAATGCCATGGATGCAATTGAAGAACGGCACGGTTCATCCGGGGGAAGACTGAGTATTGCGGTCTGCAGGAAAAATGAAAACAGGGTTGAAATAAAAATCACCGACAATGGAACCGGCATCAGTCCGGAAAATATTGAAAAAGTATTTTCTCCTTTTTTCACCACAAAACCTGTGGGGAAAGGGACCGGGCTTGGGCTTTCCGTTTGTTACGGGATTATAGAAAGTTTTGGCGGCACCATGAACGTCAATAGTGAACAAAATGTCGGCACGACCTTTGTTATCAGTTTGCCGGCTATACATTAATGAAAATTAGGGAGGTTTATTGTGGAAAAAATGAAAATCATGCTGGTTGATGATGAAGAACGTTTTCTCAAAACAACCAAAAAACTGATTGAAAAAAAAGGGTATGAGGTTTTAACAGCTCAAGACGGGGAGGAAGCCCTTGAAAAACTAAAATCTCAAAATGTTCATGTGGTTATCCTCGATGTAAAGATGCCCGGGATGGACGGAAATGAGACACTAAAGGCAGTCAAGGCACTTTATCCCCTGGTGGAAGTCATTATGCTGACCGGGCATGCCACTGTAGACTCAGCCATTGACGGCCTGAAATCAGGGGCCAACGATTACCTGATGAAACCAGCTGATATTGATGAAATTATTGAAAAAGCAACAGAGGCATTTGAAAAACGACAAAGGCTTGAAGAAAAAATCAGGCTGGCACAAAGTAAAAAATATATGAGATCCCCTCGCGAAATTCTCAAAGGTGATGATGAATAAAATTTTGATACAGGAAGGTTTATAAATGAAAAAAGAGAAGAAAGCTACTGGATATGATAAATATATAGACTGGAAAATGTTCATAATTCCGGTTGTTCTTTTGTTCGCAGCCCTACTGATGCCAACCCCGTATGGGATGAAGGATGTCGGTGCCGAATATAAGGTCGGGCCCAAGGTTGTCGTGAACCATATTACCAAAGAGCTGTTTGATATAAACAGCTCAGATGCTGAACAATGGCAATTGCTCACTGCCAAGATTATGGAAAAAAACATACGAATGGGTGCCTTGAACAAATCCCGTTTTTTAAAACGGGATATCAAGTGGTGCAAAAAAAATAAGATAGAGGCCAGCCAAAAAAACTTTGATAAAGCCCACGACTATATCAAAATGAATGTTGAGGAAGCTGATTTTCGGATTCTCATGGGAAAAGCACTAAAGGCTAGAAAAGAAGGGTTGAAATATGAAGATTTGACAGGAAAGGATAAAAAAGCCGCTGACAAGGGTGCCTGGCATATAAAAGTTGCCATTGGCATGGGGTTATTTGTTGTGCTCTGTTTTTTAACAGAGTGTATCCCCCTTCCCGCGGTTGCCTTTTGCGTCGGCCTAATTCTTGTTTTTACCGGGGTGGTTTCAAGACAAGAAGTGGCCATGCTTTATTGGAGTGATGCCTGCTGGTTTATCATGGGCAGCCTGATGTTTGCTGCAGCCTTTGTTAAGACAGGCGTTGATAAACGGGTCTGCATGGCAATGTTCAAAAAACTGGCTGTTCCTAATACCAAATGGATCACCCTGGTTTTCTTTTTGATCATAGCACCCCTGGCGGCATTTATATCCGACCATGCCCTGGCTGCCATGTTCCTTCCCATTGGAATGCTGTTATACCAGAACAGCCTCACCGAGGAAGTACCAGAGGATAAAGAACTGGCTAAACTGCTCATGATCACTATTGCCATGGCCTGCAATATAGGTGGGCCTGGAGCACCTTCCGGCGGGGCAAGAAATGTGATTATGATGACCTATCTAACAGATATGTTCGGAGTTGATATTGGTTATTTCCAATGGGTTACCTATTGTTTCCCATTCGTAATTATCATGATTCCCATTACCTGGTTTATCACCAATCTTCGTTTCAGGCCCAAGATCATCTCCCTGGCACCTGCTATGGATCAGTTAAGGATAGAAATTGATAAAATGGGAGGCTGGAACAAGAAACAGATATGGGCTTTGATAATATTTATTATTATGGTGTTTGGATGGTTTACAGAAAAAGCTTTTTATAATATGGGCATTTATCCCATCCGGCTGGGTATCGGTGTTATTGCCATAGCAGGCGCGGTTGCCTATATCCTGACCGGGGTTGTCAACTGGCGGGATTATCAGGATAAGGTGGATTGGGGGGTTGTCTGGCTTTATGCAGGTGCCATTATATTTGGAAGAACACTTGATTCAACAGGTGCGGCCTATTGGCTGGCGCGATCCGTAATCGACTTTTTAGCACAATTCGGCATGGAAGCCGGTCTTCCCTTAATGATGGTCAGTAACGGATTGACATCAATTCTGACCAACCTTATGGCGGACGGCCCTGCTGCTGCTTCTGTCGGACCTATTGCCCTTAACATGGCGGGCATGGTTCATCCCGGAACCAGTTATCTGCCGTTCATGGCCATGGCAACAGCCATTGCATCGTCATTTGCATACTGCCTGATTATCGGCACACCACCCAATGCAATTGTATATGCCAGTGGATATCTTGAGCCCAAAGATTATCTCAGGGTCGGAATTCCCATATTTTTCGTTGCCAATGTTGTTTTGCTTTTTTTGACCGGGGTTTACTGGTCATTCAGGGGATTTGGCATAATGCCCGGTTTTTAACCAATTTTAAATGGATGCTGTTATGAACAAACAAATAAAAGTTTCACAATTTAAAAAAATAATGCTGGAAAACGGGAAACTGTTTTTCAGCAAAGAAACGGAACGAAAATTCTTTTTCTTTATGACAATCATCATGCTGGTGATGGGCATATTTGTAAAACTGATATAACCGTAAGGATCTGAAGATATCCAAAGGAGAGTGCGATTATGTTGGGATCCACTTTAAAAAGCTGGCAGTTTTACTCTTATTCTCTGATTCAGCTTTTAATTGAACCCGGACAGTTTTTTAGGGAACTTGCCGAAAATACAACATTGAAAAGGGCATTAGGGTTTATGGTGATCTGCTGTGGTTTTTTTTCCATTGCAAGCCTTTTAACCGGGGCCTATTCCAGACCTGTCTGGATAATGGCAATCATCTTTTTTGTTAATGCCGCAGGAATGATCGTTCTTTCATCATTCTTAGGATATACGGCAATGGCCCTGATTTTTGGGAAACGCCCCTCTTTTTCTATTGTTTTCAGTCTGTATGCCTTTTCATCCGGGGTGACCCTTTTTATATCCTGGCTGCCTTTTTTCCTATGGTTTTCCGAGCCCTGGAAATGGTGGCTGATATACACAGGGTTTAAAAATACCTGTGGATTTACATGGAAACAAGCATTGATAATTTTATTGGTTTCTATGACGGTTCAATTTTTCCTGATATATTCAGCTGTGATAGCATTCGTTAATTAAAAGGATAGAACTTAGGTATCTTGTAAACATTATGAAAAGTATTGGTCAATAAGGAGACAGTATAAATGACAAAACAAATAAAAGTGTTAATGGTGGATGATGAAAAAAGATTCAGGGATACGACAAAAAAAATACTGATGAAAAAAGGATTTGAAACCATCCTTGCAGAAAGTGGTGAGGAGGCCCTTGAAAAAATTGGACAGGCTCCGGATGTGGTTATTTTGGATATCAAAATGCCTGGTATTGACGGACACGAGGCCCTGGCAAAAATAAAAAAGCTTAGACCGGATCTTCCAGTCATTATGCTGACCGGTCACGGTGACAGGCCTTCGGCAAGGGAAGCCCTTGTTGAAGGGGCGTTTGATTACCTGAGCAAACCCTGTGATATTGATATTCTGACAGAAAAAATCAAGGAAGCCTGCCATCAAACAAATAAATTGTCTGAGCACGAAGAAAGACGGATTACATCCGTAATGATCCCGATTACAGAGTACACAACCATCAATGAAAAGAAAACCGTACAGGATGCAATTAATGTGCTGAAAAAATCTTTTGCTACAAAGATGGCCACAAACCAACTGATGGAGACCGGTCATCGGTCGATTCTCGTGAAGGACTCTGACAAACAGATAAAGGGGATTTTGACCATCAGGGATCTGCTGGAAATAATCATGCCGGATTATCTTTCCGCCCCCAAGCCATCCCTGGCAGACAGTATTGAATATTCCCCCATGTTCTGGAAAGGAATGTTCAATATGGGAATCCGAGAGGCCAAGAATAAATGCATCAGTGACATCATGTCGCCTTCTCCCATTTCTATTAACAGTAGATCAAACCTGATGGAGGCGGCATACCTCATGCTTCGCAGCAACGAGAGACGTCTTCTTGTCACTTTGACTGACAAAACTGTGGGTGTTATAAGAGAGCAGGACCTGTTTTTTGAGATGGAAAAAATTTTAAATTCATAATTCAGGTAGGATTTTTTAAGGTTAAATCAAAATAAACCTGGGAATGGTAATCGCCAGGCCATCTCCCGGGCTATTTTTAGCCGGATCAATCCATTTTAATGCCATAATACCAGGAGGCCAAAGTGTATTTCCCAATTGCTGAAATTCATGCCAACCCATATATTATTTTCTTTACGGCGCTTATTGTTTCATTTTTCACTTCAATGGGCGGTATTTCCGGCGCATTTTTATTATTGCCGTTTCAAATGAGCGTTCTTGGGTATACATCACCTTCTGTTTCCGCCACCAATCATGTTTTCAACATCATTGCCATACCAAGCGGGGTATATCGGTATATTAAGGAAAAGCGGATGTTATGGCCTTTGGCCAAGGCTATCATTATCGGAACTTTGCCCGGGGTTTTTATCGGTGCGTGGGTACGAATCGAGTATTTGCCTGATCCAAAGAATTTCAAGATGTTTGCAGGGATAGTCCTGCTATATATCGGTTGGAAGCTTTTAAAAGATATTATAAGTAAAAACAAGACAAAGGAAAAAGGCCGACAGATCAAGGCGACGGGTTTTCACAGCCTTGCCGTCATGGAGGCCTCGTTTAACAAGGTTTCTTTTACATTTGGGGGAAAAGTATATGGTTACGCGCCGTTACCCATTTACATTATCTGTTTTTTAGTCGGGATTATTGGCGGGATATATGGAATCGGAGGCGGGTCTATCATTGCACCGATACTTGTCACAATCATCGGCCTGCCCGTACACGTGATTGCAGGGGCAGCCCTTCTGGGTACATTTGTCACCTCGGTTTCCGGTGTGATTTTTTACCAACTTCTGGCCTTTATATACCCTCAAGTGGCCGTATCTCCGGACTGGATGCTGGGCGCATTGTTCGGTTCAGGCGGAGTCTTAGGCATGTATCTTGGGGCAAGGGCTCAAAAATTTGTTAAAGCCGTATATATTAAAGGGATTTTAAGCAGTTGCATCCTGTTTATTGCTCTAAAATATATTTCAGCCTTTTTTATTTAAATCCTGAATTCATGCTTAATCGGTGATATTTCCTGAAACATGAATTCGGATTGATTTTGGCGGTGATAAATCTGTTTGAATAGTGATGACATCAAAATATCGACCCGGTTCTTTTTTAGTATTTTCAACAATCAATTCATAGTAGGGTAAAGGGCCACCGATTTTTTTAATTTCATACTTAATATGTTTCTTGTTTTTGGCAAATATTTTCAAAATCCGGAACTGATTATTTTCTGTGGGCGTTATCGTAATTTTGGACTTTATGGTTTGTCCTGCCCTGCCTCTTAACCTGACGATACCAGGCTTAAGAACAACAAATTTTTTTACAAACCCGGTCATCGCGACTCGTATAACAGGTTGTACTGGATCATTAGTGTGGATTTTAATCGTTTCTTTAATTGTTCTTCCACCATATCCGCTGGTGGATAATACCATTGTAATTTTTCCTTCGTCTCCCGGAAGGATCAGCTTGCTACTTGAAGCTGCAGTACACCCTCAGCCGGATTCTATTTTTCCGATTTTCAACGCAGCCGATCCTTTATTCTGCACAATGAAATCATGAAAAGTTTTATCTCCTTCCACAACAGGTTCAAACTGGAAAACATATTCCGGCAGAAAGGCCACCGGGTTTTTTTGAGACGGGATTTCATCTGCAGATATAGTCACCACTGTGAATAACAATAATAAAAACAGCTGCATAACACAATTTTTCATCTAATTATCTCCTTTCAGTTTTATATAATCTCAATTGGTGTTTATATTTAATGGTGTTTTTATAAAACGTTAAAATCAAAAGACTGAATGCCAGGCATAAAAAAAAGATATCTCTGAACAAGATTAATTTGGTCATGGGGGTTTCATCAGAGTCTGTTGAAAAACATCCACAGCTGATATCCAGTCCCCTTGCGAGATTAAAAAAGATTAATCCCACAAAGATGCTCATTAATATGGTAACAATCGATACAACGCCCGCCATCCATCGATTCAACAAAAGACTTGCCCCCACCAATAATTCAAGCCATGGCAGTATCAAGGCGACCAGGTTGATCAGTGAATCAGGTAACACCTGGTAATCAAACACGGCCTGGGCAAATGCCTGGGGATGAAGAATTTTATCTATACTGGCAAAAATAAAAACACCGGCAAGAATTAATCTGATGGAATGATAAAAAATATCGCTTTTAAGACCGATTTTGAATAATTGTGCGCCTTTGGTATTATTCATTATTAAAAAATCCAAGCTTTTTTCTGTCTTCAAATGGAGTGAGTCTTTGGGCAATCAGATATACATCAGTCTTCATAGGAATCCCCCTCAACCGGCAGGTTCATTTCCTGCCAGACGGTCCAGCCGTTCACAAGGACTTTGACTCGGTTAAACCCCATGTTCCTGAGAAACAGCGCCAGAGCGTGACTCAAATCACAGGACTCGCCGTCGCAATAGGTGATGATAACAGCATCATTTGGTAAATCCTGTGCAATATCCATAAAATAGTCATCAACTGCATGCCAGGGTAAATTTTTTGCCCCTTTTATATGACCCAATTCAAACTGGTTCTTATCTCTGGCATCCATAAAAACAGCCTCATTTTTTTCAAAAAGTGCCTTTGCCAGTGAGAGAGGTATAATAAGCGTTTCACCACTATCCGAAGTAAGCCGATTTTCTGTTGACCAGTCGGCAATGACAGTAATCGAGTCAGGGCGAATCATGTTTACAGCGAACCCGATGACCACGGACAAAAATAGTATGAAAAAAGTCTGTCGGGCAACATCATTCAGATGCAGTTGAAATACTGTGCGCTGCATTTTAAAATCATCCCTTTTGTTTACACATCCAGATTAAACTTTTTAATATAGTCAGCCAGCTGTTTTTTCTCAATGAATATTTTAAGAGGCCTGGAAAAAAGGGGTCAAAATAAAATATATCCCCAACAGGACAATCGTTGTGCCTGCGAGTTTTCTGAACCACTGGCCTGCTCCGTTCCACATATTATTTTCAAGCAGTTTTTTCACTGCAGCTGTTGAGCTTCCGGCAATAACAATAGGAAGGCAATGGCCGATACCGAACAGGATGATCAAAACAATACCTGTCATAACTCTTTCCTGGATAGTAATGATGGCCAGAATCGGGGCGATAAACCCGAAGGTGCATGAACCCGACAGGATGCCATAAGCAAGGCCGAGGACAAAAGCCCCGGGCATCCCCTTTAAATTCAGTTTGTATAAGAGGCTTCCGGACATTGTACACTTTTCAACCCCCAGCATTCCCAAGGCAACCCATATGAGGATGATTCCCACAAGGATCTGCCAGTAATTTCCCACATCCCCGAGCATTCTGCCCAACAGTGCACAGGCAATTCCAATCAATGCAATGGTGATGAATAAACCCAGGGTAAACAAAATAGAATAAATTCCTGCCTGTCTTGGCTGGATCATCTTTTCCTGGCCTCCAACATAGCCCACAATCAATGGAATTGATGCCAAATGGCAGGGACTGAACAACACACTGATCATGCCCCAGGCAAAACATCCAATTGCAGCAAAATAGATCCCACCTGAAATCCATTGGTTTACCATCAAAAAAACCGAGTCCAGCATAATCGTTACCCCTTGTTTTTAAGTTCCGGTTTGTCAACTCCCATTTTGGTCAATTGTTCAACAATGGATTTCTCATCTAGGAATCCCACATGACGGTAGACCTCCTCACCCTGTTTATTAAAGAAAATTTGGGTTGGGATCGCCCGGATCTTGAATCGCGGTGCCTGATCCCGATTCTCCCATACATCTATGAAAACAATTTCGGCTTTTCCTTCATAGGCTTTTCCAAGCTTGGCAAGAATCGGTGCCATCATTTTACAGGGAATGCATTCGGTGGCCCCAAGGTCGATCAGCGTAACCATCCCTTTAACTGGCAGCTGGTTAAAATCAAGTTGATGCTGGTCGGCCGGTCTTGATTCGGAAAGGTCTGTTTTTGATCCATTGGAAAACCGGGTCTGATAAATTCCTAATGCTGCCGCAAGGGCGATCACACCGACTACAGCGTACCAAAGTTTTTTCATTGGGTGACCCCCATTTTATCAAGTTGTTTGAGTACTTCTTTTTCTGCAAAGAATCCAATATGCCGGAACACTTCCCTGTCGGTTTTATCAAAAAATACCTGAACCGGGATGGACTGAATGCCAAAATGTCCTGCCAGGACCTGTTCTTCACGGACATGCACAAATTTAATATTCAAGACATCGGGAAATTTTTTTTTCAAGCTGTCAAGGATCGGCTGCATCATGTCACAGGGGATGCACCCGGAGGCCCCGACCTCCACCATGGTGACTTTTCCCGAAGACCGGGCCTTGTCAACCGGATTTTTTTTCATGATGGCGTACTGGGTATCCATCCACTTCCGGTTAATTTGTATTTTGTGGTGCTCTGCCAGACCAGCGATGTGGGTCTCGACTGCATCCTGTCTTTTTTTCTTGAGAAGAAAGCCTTTGATATTGTCTTTTACCTGCTCAAAGGGCACCCCCCCGACCATTTCTTTGTTCCCGCCATAAAAGGCTTTTGCTTCGCTGTCCAAAACTTTGGCTTCTTTTACTGCCGAAGAAAGATAAGCGCTGATCTGATCCTCAAGCTTCGTATTCTCTTTTGAAAAGCCATTCTTTTGGACCTCATGGGCAAGAATTTTTGTGATGATTTCCTGCTCCAGCAGGAAAATCAGGTTTTCTTTTAATTGCTTCCTTAATTTCGGGTTGTAACGGTCAAGGGATTTTTCAAGAGGCTTGCCTGCAATTGCAATCCCGGTGCCGGTTTTCAGGATGCTATCTCCCGTCATGTCTACTAGCTCGGCAGATTTTAAAAACCGGTCAAAAATCAGTGGATACGTATCAGATACAGTTGATGCAGCAGCACCTGCCGTATTGAGAAAAATAAATACAACCAGACCGGATAGAAAAAAGATAGTTGCCGGTCCCAAATGAATGCGTTTTATCATGAGGATCAAAGTTCCTTTTTATTATCCGCAGCAGTTAAATGGTTTTTCTGACGGAGCCAGATTATTACCCGAATGTTTTGAACAAATATCCAGAACAGCGGACTTTACCTTGACAATATCTTCTGCTTTCAGGGTAAATTCATTATTTTTTTCAATGCCAAGATTGGTGATGACCACGTGATTTTTCAGGGGAACTTCGGCCTGCTCCAGAATGGCTTTAACGCATTCTACCTTGCATCCATCAATGGCGACCATGTTTTCCACGTTCTTTGCAGACTGGACAAATCCGCTCAACTGACCGCCGATTCCGGCAAGGCAGAACATTTTACCCAAACCTTCACGGGTCAGCTCAATAGCGGCCTGATTGGAAAGCTGCCCCACGTTGGAAACCCCGGAACAGGCAAGAACCATAATATTTCCTTCTGATGCACAACAGTTTTTCGTCATTTTATGTCTCCTTTATGAATCATGATTAACAGTTGGGTCAAAATGGCCGGCTTATTTTGTCAGCCAGGATTTGACGTCCTCTTTTTTTGGAATTTTCCCGACACATTTTACTTCGCTGTCAATTACCACGGCAGGCGTTCCGAAAACCCCATAACCGGCTATTTCCATAACATCCGTAACTTTCTTGATCTGAGCATTTACGCCTGTCTCGGCAACTGCCTCCGTTACAATCTTTACTGTCTGCTCGCATTTGGGGCATCCTGGACCCAGTATTTTTATATCCATCACACACTCCTTAAAATTTAATGGTTCATCTTTATATTAAACGGCAATAACGCCGTAAATCATACCGGCAAAGGTTGACAGCACAACAATGATCGAACAGAAGACGGCGGTTTTCTTAACCCCCATGACTCCTCCGATAACCAGCATATTGGGCAAAGACAGGGCCGGGCCGGCAAGTAGCAGGGCCAGGGCCGGACCCTTGCCCATCCCGGCACCAATCAGTCCCTGTAGAATCGGCACCTCGGTTAACGTGGCAAAATACATGAAGGCGCCAGCCACCGAGGCAAATAAATTGGCCGATAGGGAGTTGCCGCCCAGAAGGGATTGAATATAATGTTCCGGTATCAGGGCCGCGTGCCCGGGCCTGCCGAGCAGGAATCCTGCCACAATCACCCCGCCAAAGAGCAGCGGGAAGATCTGCTTCATAAATCCCCAGGTGGACTCCACCCAGTTGACACATTCTTCTTTTTTAAACCAGGCCTTCAGCATCCAGCCCAATGCAATCAAAAGGAAGACCGTAATATACCATTTGGCGGAAAAAATGGCCGGCCATAATCCCGAGGAATCCGGCGAAGGTTTAGCAAATGCCGCAAAAACCAGGATCAGAACCATGGTTAAAAGATAGATTCCGTCCTGGAAAAGCGACCGTCCCTTGTCTTCTTCATCAGGCACATAGATCTGACCGGTTGTCCTTGCGGCATCATCCTTTTTGAAGATGACGGACATCAAGACCCCGGTAATCACAGCAAAAAAAATTGCACCGATGGCCCGGGCAAGGCCGAGCTGCCACCCCAGGATCTTTGCCGTCAGGGTGATGGCCAGAACATTGATGGCCGGGCCTGAATACAGAAATGCTGTTGCAGGACCTATCCCGGCACCCCGTGTATAGATCCCGGCAAAGAGCGGCAATACCGTACATGAACATACGGCCAGTATGGTTCCTGAAACAGAGGCGACCGAATAGGCGAGAATTTTACTGGCCTGGGCGCCGAAATATTTGAGAACTGAGGCCTGCGATACAAATACGGCTATGGCACCGGCAATGAAAAAAGCCGGGATCAGGCAGGTCAGAACATGCTCTCTTGCATACTCCTGGAGCATCATGAAAGCCTCCATACCGGACTGCCGGATAACCGGATGTGCCCATGGAATGAAATAGGCCATAAGATACAGAGCAATAAGGTAGAATAATTTTGTTCTTTCTTTCATTTATATACTCCTTATTTTTATTCCCACCGTAATGGGCTGGGTTGTTTTTGATTCCATGATTTCTCCTGTTCTAACTTATATATGGTCACTTATCGATATTTTAAGATAAATTTTTGTATAGCAAATTATTTCCCAACAATATCATGACGGTCAATGCCCGGAAGTATTTGGATCAGCTCTTGAATTTCAGATTCGTTATCCAGCCAATGCTTCAGATTTCCAATCATGCTGGCCGAATAAGGGGAACCACTGCCGTCGGAAAGAGAATAGTTGACCCAAAGTCCATCCTTAAAACTTCTTACCAGCTCTGCGTCTTCAAGAATTTTTAAATGTTTGCTGGCAGTAGATTGGGCAATTTTAAGGGCTGTTTTAATTTCACAGACGCAAAGGGGCCGGGATTGAAGCATCTTCATCATTTTGACCCGGTTAGGGTCTGATAGTGCTTTCATAACTCTAATAAATATTTTCATGCATTTTCTCCGTTTATATCGTTAAAATGGAATATAACGATATGGACACCCTGTGTCAAGGCATATACCAAAAAAGATATTAAAACTCCTTGGTTTATGGTAGAGAAAACAAATGTTAACTATTGTGACAAAGAGAAAAAAACTATGAGCCTATCTCCTGAAGATTTGATCCTCAAGGTTTTTGAAAAGTGTGCCGGGAAATCCGGCTGTGACGTATGCAGGCTTCACATGGAAGAGGACTGTCTTTTTTTCCCCGAGCTCTATCGGTTGCAAGACCAGGCAGAAGAAGCAAGGCTGTCTGTCTGCGCCAAAGACCTTCGTCACTTGCTTGATCTTTGTACTCTGTGCGGACTATGCCCCTGTCAGGATATAAGAATGTTTATCCTTCAGGCAAAAGCGGCTTTTATTGATGAGAAAGGGATCTCACTGTCCAGCCGAATAATTTCTGATGTTGAGACGGTCGGTCATTGGGGAACAACTTTTTCAACAGTCGCCAACCAATTGAACAGGTTGACGTCTGTTTTTCCTCTCTTGAAAAAGGCCTTAAATGTCCATCCAGAAAGGCACCTGCCTGTCTTTCCAAAAGAAAGCTTTTTCCTTTGGGCAAAGAAAAGAGGCCTGAATTCTAAAAAAGGCAGCAATAGTCGGCTTGCATCAAAGGTTGCCTATTTTGTGGGCTGTAGTGCCGGGTACCTTTTTCCGGAAGTCGGAAAGGCTGCTGTAAGAATCCTAGAACAAAATAACATTGAAATTTTTGTACCGCCACAAGAATGCTGCAGTATGCCATTGATAATGGAAGGCGATAAAAAAACGGCTTTAAAAAAAATACATACAAATATTGAAAGTCTTTTAAGGTCTGTTCAAAATGGATATGACATTGTCTGCTCATGTCCGACCTGTGGATATTTTTTTAAAAAACTGCTTCTGGAAAATGCTTATTATTCAGAAGCCTTTCAGGAGAAATCAGGGGCTGGCAATAAAGTTATGAAGGTTCCTTTCGGGTCAGGTGAAAAAAGGTTTATAACGGTCCCAAAAGGGATCTATCAGAAACTATTAAAGGATGATGGATACTTTTCTTCACTTGACCCCTTAAAGCGGATAGAATTGTCAAACAAAGTAAAGGATATGGGAGAATATCTTCTATCCATTCAGGTTAAACGCAAATTAAAGATCGACCTGACCTGCCCGGATATTCCCATGGTCTATTATGCATCCTGCCACCAAAGGGAACAAGAAATCGGGCAACCGTATTACCATCTTCTCAAATCTTTTCCCGACTCAGATATTATCCAGATCAAGGGTGTCATGCAGTGTTGTGGTATGGGGGGACATCTCGGATATAAAACATCTTTTCATCCACACACCCTTAAAATCGGTGAGCCGCTTTTTGAAAGACTTCTGTCCGAAAAAGACAGGACCATCATTACAGACTGTCTTAGTTGTAGAATACAATTCCAGCAAACTATGTCCAGGAAAGTTTTCCATCCCCTTGAAATGTTTTAAAAGATGCCCCAGCCTTCATAAAAGTATTGACGGATTTGAATTTTAGAAATATATAATTAGTTGTTTAGCTAATTATAGAAATGGTGGAACTATGGATGATCTTCTTTCAATACTAAAGGCATTGTCTGATAAAAACAGGCTTAGAACATTTTGTGCACTATTGTCTTATGAAGAACTTTGCGCCTGCCAGATCACAGAGCTTTTGCAGGTGGCAGGAGCCACAGTCTCCCGTCACTTAAGCCTCATGGTCAATGCAGGCATATTAAAAAATCGAAAACACGGGCGATGGGTTTATTTTCGCCTGAATACAGAAGATCTTTCGCTTGACCCTGTTTTTAAATGGGTGAAACGGAAACTTCATGGTTCAAATCAAGTTGAAAATGACCTGAAAGCCTTAAAACAGATTACAATTATCCCCTGCGAAGACCTCTGCCGGAAACAGCGGGGAGGGACATCTTGTCCTAAAAAATAAACAGGAATATTCTGATGAATGAAAGACTAAAAGTCTTATTTTTGTGTACAGAAAATTCGTGCCGCAGCCAGATGGCAGAAGGGTGGTCACGGAAGTTGAAAAAAGACACAATTGAGGCGTATTCGGCAGGTGTTGAGATCCGCGGTCTGAATTCCGATGCTGTCAAAGTGATGGCAGAAGCAGGGATTGATATCTCAGGACATAAATCAAAACATATTGATGACTTTAAAGATATAGAACTTGATGCAGTGGTAATAGTATGCAGTCGTGCCAGTGAAACCTGCCCGTATTTTCCGCCCCGCTGCAAGGTGGTTTATGCAGGGTTTGATGATCCGCCTATAATGGCGGAAGAACTTGCCAGGCAAGGAGCGAGCATGGAAGAACAAATGGATTGTTACCGCAAGGCCAGGGATGAAATAAGGACTTTTGTTGAAGCATTGCCGGACAGTCTTGAATTATAAAAGGAGAGAATAATGAACATGCATGCCTTAGGTGCCAATGAACGAAAAATGACCAGTATTTTTGAACGCTATTTGACCATCTGGATAGGCCTGTGTATCGTCGGTGGTATTTTGCTGGGGAAAATAGCTCCGGATCTTGCTAAAACCCTGGACAAAATGTCTATAAATATTAATGGCGCTCCCGTGGTTTCAATCCCCATTGCCATCTGTCTTTTTTTCATGATGTATCCCATCATGGTAAAAATTGATTTTGCCAGTGTGTTAAAGGCCGGGAAAAGCGGCAAACCTGTTTTTTTAACCCTTTTTATCAACTGGTGCATCAAACCCTTTACCATGTATGCTATTTCATTATTTTTTCTGGGGGTTTTATTCAAGACCTTTATCGGCGTGGATGCCATTGATCTGGTTAAAATGCCTTTTGGCCTGGATCTGCCTGTGGGTGGCCAGCATGGGGCGGGTATGGTCGTCCTGCATGAAGGGGTGAAAATGCTGCAGATCCCCTTGTGGCGCAGTTATTTTGCCGGTTGTATCCTTCTTGGAATTGCTCCCTGCACAGCCATGGTTCTGGTCTGGGGATATCTTGCCAGGGGAAATGACGGATTGACCCTGATCATGGTGGCCATTAACTCTTTGACCATGCTTGTTTTATATGGAGTGCTGGGCGGTTTTTTACTGGGTATTGGAAAACTCCCTATCCCCTGGCAGGCATTGCTTCTCTCGGTTGCCATCTATGTTGCACTTCCCCTTGTTGCCGGTTATTTATCCAGATTGTGGATCATCAATGCAAAGGGGGAAGACTGGTTTAGAGAAAAATTTTTAAATGTCTTGACGCCGGTTACTATCAGCGCCCTGCTTGCAACATTGGTCCTTTTGTTCAGCTTCAAAGGGGAGGTGATTACATCCAATCCCTTAACAATAGTCTGGATCGCTATTCCTCTTTTTATACAGACGATTTTTATTTTTATTCTTGGTTATGGTGCTGCAAAATTATTGAAATTAAAATATGAAGATGCGGCTCCTACAGCCCTGATCGGGGCATCCAATCACTTTGAGGTTGCTATTGCAACATCAGTGATGATTTTCGGACTTTCATCAGGAGCAGCATTGGCCACAGTTGTGGGTGTTTTAATAGAAGTCCCCGTAATGCTGATGCTGGTTAGTATCTGTAAACGAACCAGTTCCTGGTTTGATAAATAAAGTCCGACCAAAAACCGCTAAAATAAATTAAGTTTTATGTTA
>NZ_JAUWQB010000067.1 GCF_030611305.1 Desulfobacula sp.
TGGGGATCAGTTAAAAAGGTACCCCCGGGTCCCACCCGGTCGATAGCATCCAGTGCCAGATGCTCATCATCAACAACAATTCCTTCCATCATCCGTCTGGTCTGTCCGATAAATTCATTGCATAAAATCAGCAGTTCAAGACTGTAAGTCATACCAAATTCAATATATCCCACATCATGGACAAGATTGGTTCCCATCCATGAGGCCATCAGATTATATGTGGAAGCTTCATTCACGGCCTGTTCATCACATAGTTTGGACGCACTGCAGCCGCCAAATCCCCAGGTGGGTAAATGGTAGAAATCACGTCCCATCTGACAGAGCCCTGCCTGGGCCATCATTGCTTCGGGCGCAGAATAAGTGGGCTGACCGCTTTTCATATCCATGGGAGACATACCGCCGCCATAAACAAAAGGAGCGCCCGGATGGGTCAACTGATGGATGACAAGTCCGGCAAGGATTTCAGCATTTGCCTGAACAATGGCGCCTGCAATGGATACAGGACTTGTGGCTCCGGCCATGATGCCGGGTGCATAAATGACAGGCAGCCTGTTTTCAGACATAAATACCAGTTTTTCAAGGACTTCTTCGGAATGGACCAGGGGGGATGTGGGATCTACCAGGAGCAGAAAACTGGGGTGTTTACAAAGCGATTCCCTGCTGCCAGCAACAGCAGAAGCTATTTTTACAATATCATTTAAAACATTGATGTCAGGGCCTGAGATAAGCACCTGGGGTTTGGTCGAGTTTTTAAGCATGGCCCAGTATTTTTTTTGAAAGGCAGTGGTATTGTCCAGGTCAGGTGCCAGCCCCATACTCATGATAAAATCAATATAAGGCAGGCTGTCGGCAATGCAGACGGCATTCTGCATTTCTTTGAAAGTAAAATCCTTTGGTTCTCCCGTTTCCATGTCTAAAAGATATTGGCAGTCAGAGCCTGTGCCGTAGTACACATTGTTTTTTTCAAGGAACAGAGCAGGTTTTTTATCCCGGTTATAGATAGTTATTTTTGACGGAGCTTTTTCTATGGCCCACTCAACAAGGCTTTTGGGGATATAGACTCTATCATCTGAGCTCACTTTGGCCCCATTGTTTCTTAACAGATTACAGACAGCCGGGTGATATATTTTGCAGCCGGTTTGCTCAAGGATTTTTATTGAAGCATGATGAATCTTCATAATGTTTTCATCATTCAGGTAGGATAAGGCCGGCGCATTAAAATGGATCTGTTTTTTCAATAGTTTTTTTCTCCTGTGGTATTTCAGACTTGTCTGTTCCTATATTAAGCACGGTTCGGCAAAAATGAATACTCTTTTTGATGGTTGCAAGTTCGATGCGCAAGGCTTCCTCTCTGTCTTCCAGGCTTATCCCCATTTCGGTTTCAATATTGATCCGGTTGGTGGGGGACTTGAGTTTAATGAGTTCATATGCTTTTTTCATGTCAATATCTCCGGCACCCACTGCCACCCCCCTGACCCTGAAACCATCACGGCAGAATTCAACACGATCATCCCTGAAATGATTTGTAAATGCAACAGGCGCAAGGTTCTCAATTGCCTTCATCGGATCTTCGGCAATATGCCAGGCATTCATTGTATCGATGCAGGCACCGACAAACGAGTGCTTCACCTCTTTGAGTACCCAGAGAATTTCTTCTGAAAAACTGTCACAATGATTTTCAAGGGCCAGACAAATGCCATAGCTTTCTGCCATAGGAGCGGCTGATTTCAACCTTTTTATCGTTTCCTTCAGATAGGGCATGACCTTTGGATGAAACCGGCTACCCGCCCTTGGACGCGGTCGTGGTAGATCCATGCTGACCTTTACCACATCTGCGCCTATATTCTGAGCTGTGTTCAGGCCATCTTTTAAATCATGCTGAATGCCGATACCAAAATGCCCCAGATCAAGGGACATATTGTACTCCAGATAAAGGTTCTTCTCTTTTGCCGCTGCACCAACTTCCCTGAGAAAAGTGGGTTCCAGGTTTTCCAGGACACCGTCATCCAGATGAAACCCGTCCAGCCCCAGTTCAATCCCAAGATCAAAAAGTTGAAACGTGCTAAGCTGTCTTTCCCAGGGCAGTTTAAACCCTGCCCATGCCTGACCGATTCCATGCAGATATAAACTATAGGTATGCAGTCCCAGCAGCATTTGATCATTTCCTTTTTTATTGGGATACATAAAATTAAAAAGTCCACTTCATTATAATATCGCCTCTGTTTTCAAAGAATGTTTTTTTAACACAATATCGGGGCGACCGGTTAAGCTGGCATAAAGGGTTCTTCCCATGAAAATAGGATCTCCACTGGCAGTGGTCGGTATCTGGTCTTTGGTTTTAAGTATAACTTTTTGACTGCTGGTTCCGGAAGCAAGAGCCCTTTTCCTTACAATTCGGATCAATTCTTTCCTGGCAAAACGGTCTGCATCTTCAAAGTTTCTAAACTGACGGGTTCCGGCAATTCCTTCCACTATAAACCCGCCCTGGTCTCCGGGTATGATCCTTAATTGTTTTTTTATGACCACATTACTGGTGATGGCGCCTATGGCATTGGCCACATCTGCATCATCAGGCAGGATGGCTTGGCCACTCAGGGGTTTTACGGCCTTAGGAAGAAAATACTTAATGGGAGCACCAATGCCGATGACAGGACGTTTAAAGTTTATGGAAATCCCATAATGAGGGTTTTTTGGAGTAAGCAGATTATTTATCAGAACCTTACATACCGGGCAGGTGTGCAAGGCTTCGGGATCTACCTCGTCATCCAGCTGGCGTTTTAAAAGTTCAAGGGTTAACAGATTAACCCCCATATCCAAGAGATGCCGGGTCAATTCGGGCATTTCTTTTTTAGTCAGAAAGGAAAACATCCGGCAATATTCTTGCGCCAGTTGTCTATCCCATTTAATAAACTGTCCTGTGATATGCAAAATGTCAGTTAACGTGAGTCCGCATCTTTGCAGGATAAAATTTTCTTCAAGCCGTTGCAGGGGCAGGCTGCTGTCGGAAAGGGCACCAGTTTTTTGAACCAGTTCATCAATGGAATGCGGTCTTGTTTTCAGCAGGGAAATAATTTTTTTTTCCAGGGGAGTCGATTCAAGCTGTTTTACGGAACCGGTCACAGTAAGAATCTGCATTTTTCTGGTGGAGGCGGTATGATGCTGCAGATTCTGATTTAAGAATTTTAAAGCGTCTTTTGCTCCGGGAACCATTTGTCCCAGCCATGCAATGGGGGCTACTCTTTTAGGGCCGATGGTAAACTGCCCTTTCTCAAATTCAATCAGACTGTCTCCGCCAAGGCCTGTTGTCCGAATCTCAAGGGCTTTAACATGGGTCCTGTATCCTCCAACATTTGATCCTTTTTCATTCAGGCTCACGAAGTTTTTGGTCAGGGCAGCCGTATCGGTTGTTGTCCCTCCCATGTCCACGACCAAAGCATCTTTAATCCCGGTCAGATGTCTTGCACCTGCCACGCTGGCAGCAGGCCCTGAAAGAATAGTTTCAACCGGCCGCTGTTTAGCCATGGCTGAACTCATTAATGTGCCATCACCTTTTACCACGACGATTGGCGCATGAATACCAAGGGAAGTCATGACTTTTTCAAGGTCCAGCAGCAAACTGGCCAGCCGCGGAATAATTCTTGCGTTGAGCATGGCGGTTATGGCCCGGGTCTGAAAATTTAAGGCGTCAGACAATTCATGACCGCAGGTGACAAAACAACCGGTCTGTTGATGGATAATTTCTTTGACACAGACTTCATGCTCAGGGTTAATAGACCCTGCAAATCCTGACACTGCAAATGCTGTCACCCCATGGTTCTCAACCATTTGTAAAGCTTTCTGTCTTACTTCATCCGGATCAATGGCAGTGATTTGTCGGCCCGTGATTTCCAGCTGTCCTCTAATAACGGATTTTGGCTGGTGGGATATATCTTTATCAATGTCAAGACCATAAGGCGGCATGAGAATCATCCCAACCTTCTGGCCTTCGTTTTCTACAATGGCATTGGTTGCAAGGGTGGTTGACAAAGAAACCAGCTCCACCCGGAGCAGTTTTTTCTGATCAAGTTTTCTTAACGCGCTGTTGATTCCTTGCGTGAAATCCCATTTTGTGGTCAAAGACTTAGCTTTGCACAGGGTTTTATTTTTTTTAAGATCATAAATCACCGCATCGGTGTATGTGCCACCGGCATCAATACCCAATCCGGTTTTTATGTAAGAATCGTTGTGAATTTTCTGATCCTCGATTTCCATCCCGGAAGAGATATCATTCCCCTTTGTTTCAATATCTATAATGGGATTGGCAGACAGCGTGGATTGTATGGCATCAAACCCTATCACGTGTTCGGGCGGTACAAAGAGGATTTCAGATGTTGAACGGCTGGCTGTGATCATTTTTTCGATCAAGCCCTGGCCTCCTTTTATTTTATGATACTCCCAGTTGTATTCATTGGCCATCTCCTGGGCGAATTTTTCATACCTGGGAGATGTTTTTGCACCGGTTTCTATAAAAGCCGCCCTTTGATAGTTTTTCTGCCATGAATTAAGAAAGTCAAAGGTTTGTTGAGCAGCATTTTCGCCGTGTTTCTCAACAAGATCGTTAAATTCTAGTTTTTTATCACCAAAATAGGCCCATTGTTTTCTCTGGGACATGGGCTCGGTTTTTTCTTCACACCATCCGGCTGAAAGATAATACGTCCCAGGAAATTTTTTAAATTCATTTTTATACGCCTGGTCTCCCCCTAAAAAGAGAGCAATGCAGTCATGCACCTTGGGAATGGTCAAAGGAACTCCACGGGATTGAACACCAATGGTTCCTTTACCACAGATACCGTATCCTATGATAATACGCTCGCATAAACCACTTGCTGAGATTTCATCAATGGCAGCCTGGAGTTTTTCCTTGAGCAGTTTTGGATTATTGTGAAGCCCGGCTTCCAGGAATTTATAGTCTATATCAAGTCCCAGTTTTTTGGCACTGTGCTTCATATCAATGGCCAGAACGGCACATGCGATTGCATACAACTTTTTGTTCATTCCAAAATCTTCTTTTTTAAAACAACTGTAATAATTACTGCAAAAGTGTAAAAAATTTTACAGTAAAATAAATTGGAAACCTCTTTTTATTTTGGGAATCATTAAAGCAAACCTGTCTAATCACTGTTTCATCCTAACAGCATACATTTAACTTTGGTTTCTTGCAAATTATTTTTCTGATTGGTATGCTAAGTGCCTCCTGTAAAATTGTCTGTTCAGATTGCTTCATCAATGAATTTATTAATTTTGGAGAAAAGAATGAAAACCAATGCAAGAGCAGTAATTATCGGTGGTGGCGCAATCGGTGTCAGTGTTGCTTATCATCTGTCAAAATACGGGTGGAAAGATGTTGTGCTGATTGAAAAACACGAGTTGACCTCGGGATCTACCTGGATGGCGGCAGGAAACGTATCTTTTTATCATCCCAGCTTTTACTGCACCCAGGTGAACATGAAAAGTATAGAAATATTCAAGCAGCTGGAGCAGGAAACCGGACAGCCGGCAGGCTGGCATACCACAGGTTCCATTCGGACAGCAGACAACCCCGATCGCATGGATGAACTTGGATATTATTATTCCATGAACCGCTGCCTTGGTTTGGATGTGAGCTTTGTAACTCCTGAAGAAATGGGTAAACTGCACCCCTTGATGAATACAGATGGACTTTTGGGCGGTCTTTACTGGCCTGATGACGGGGATGTGGACCCCAACTCCATGACCCAGGCCATGGCCAAAGGCGCAAGGAAATACGGAGCAGAGCTTAATCTTCACACGCTTGTCACCGGCATTGAGCAGAAAAAATTCGATGAATGGCTGGTCAAAACAGATAAAGGGAACATCTCTTGCGAAATTGTGGTGAATGCAGCAGGACTCTGGGCACCCGAAGTTTCAAAAATGGTCGGCCTTGAGATTCCTTCCATTGCCATTGCCCACACCCATATCCTGTATGAAACAATCAACGCTGTTGTAGAAAGAGACACCATGCTGCCCCTGGTTCGTGATCCGGATAAATCCGTTTATCTGAGACAGGAGATGGACAGCTTGATTTTAGGCATGTACGAGGCAAACGGACAGCAGTGGAAAAAGAACGGCGTGCCCTGGGATTATGCACAGCAGGAATTGAACCCTGATATTGACAATATCGCAGACTGTATTGAGGCGGGCATGGAAAGGTTCCCTGTTCTGGGAGATACCGGATTCAAGCATGTGACTGCAGGTCCGATTACCTATACCCCTAACGGTGATCCATTGGTGGGTCCTGCCGCACCTTTGAAAAATTTTTTCCAGGCCTGCGGTTACAGTTTTGGTATCACCCAGGCCGGCGGGATCGGTCACTACCTTGCGGGATGGATCATGAACGGCGAGCCTGAAATTGATCTGTGGCATGTAGATTCCAGACGATTCGGTTCCTACGCCAACTGGGCATACAACCATGAAAAAATTGCAGACATCTATCCAAGACTCTATTCCACTTTTTTTCCCAATGAGTTCAGAGATGCGGCAAGACCCAACAGGGTAAGCCCGATCTATGAATACCAGAAAGCAGCCAATGCCGTATTTGGAGATTATTATGGATGGGAATGTCCCAACTATTTTGCCCCTGAAGGCGAAGCGCTTTATGAAACACCAAGCTGGAGACGGTCCAATGCATTCGAGCAGGTGGGCGATGAATGCCGGCATGCCATGAACAAGGTGGGGATTATAGATCTCACTCGTTTTGCCAAAACAAAAATTTCCGGGATAGGTGCCAAAGTCTGGCTTAATAACATGACCTGCCAGAAAGTGCCGGAAAAAGACGGTGCCATTGCTTTATGCCCCATGCTGGACATCAATGGAAATTTCAAATCAGACATGACCATTACACGGGTCAATAAAGAGGAATTTTTCTGTGTGACAGCAAGTGTCGGGAAAAAACATGATCAGCACTGGATGATTGTCAACCTTCCTTCCGACGGGTCCGTTCAAATGGATGATCTCACCTATAAAATGGGGTGCCTGGTTCTTGTAGGGCCCGAAAGCCGCAAGGTATTGGAAAGAAAAGTTTATGGGGACGTGTCCAACGAGGCATTTAAATTTTCCACCAGCCGGGAAATTTATGTGGGCCGGACGAAATGTCGCATCAACCGCATGAACTATGTTGGGGAACTGGGGTTTGAGATTTTCCATCCCATTGAACAGCAGATTACGGTTTACAACACCTTGATGGAAGCAGGGGCTGATGTTGATATTCGTCTCATCGGTATGCATGCCATGGATTCCATGCGACTTGAAAAAGGATACCTGGCCTGGAAGAGTGAAATGAATGTTCACCATACTCCCCTTGAGACCAATGTGGGCTGGACCGTGAAACTGGACAAGGATGATTTTATCGGTAAACAAGGGATTCTAAAGCAAAAAGAAGAAGGGATTCCTTTGAAACTGGTCTGCTTAGTTGTTGAAGCAACAGATTCCGATCCCTGGGGATACAACCCGATTTTCAAAGATGGAGACCGCATCGGCATGACGTCATCAGGTGGTTACGGCCACAGGGTTGAAAAAAGCATTGCCTTGGGGTATGTAACACCTGAGTTTGCAAAGGCCGGAACAAAAATGGACGTGGAAATCTTAGGGCGGGTGCGCAGTGCACAGGTCGTCACCATGCCGCTCTATGATCCGAAGAATGAGAGAATGAAGAGCTAGAAGCCAATAATAAGGAACCGAAAGAATGAAAATCTGTGTATGCGTAAAACATGTACCTGACACTGCAGCCACTATAAAGCTCGCTGGAGATAACGGGTTTGAAGATTCTGAAATCAAATTTGTGCCCAACCCGTATGATGAGTACGGGATTGAAGAAGCGGTCAGCCTGGTTGAAAAACAGGGCGGCGAAGTGGTGATTGTGACCGTGGGCAAAGCTACAGCTGTAACAACCATCAGAGGCGCCATGTCCATGGGAGCTCACAGGGCCATCCTGATAAAAACCGACAGCCAGTTTCTGGACGCAAGTTTAACTGCCCGGGCTTTGAAAGCGGCCATGGACCAGGACGGACTGCCGGACATGATTTTTACGGGAAAAGGATCTGTTGATACAGAAAGCTTCCAGACCCAGTATCGTCTGGCTAAATCCTTTAACATGCCGATAGTAAATGAGGTCTCCACCCTGACCATTGACAGCGGGAAGGCAATTGCTGAGCGGGAAATCGGTGGCGGGGAAAAACAGGTCATTGAAATGAGCCTTCCCTGTGTGATCGGAGTAACAAAGGGCCTTAATGAACCCAGATACCCCAAATTTCAGGACATCATGAAAGCCAAGAAAAAAGAGATCAGAGAAATGGATCTTTCCGAACTGGGTATTGATGTATCCCAGGGCAAAACTATGATTGAAAAACTTGAACCTGTGCCTGAAAGATCCGGCGCAACAATGCTTGAAGGGTCTGTGGACGATCAGGTAACTGAACTTGTCAGAATTCTTAAAGAAGATGAAAAGGTATTATAAGGAGAATAAGGATATGGCTAAGACAGGAATATTAATTGAAATTGAAAATAATACGGTAAAAGACACCAGCCTGGGCGTGATGACGGCTGCTGCCGGTCAGGAAATCTATGCCCTGGTACTGGGCCAGGATGCCGCTGTCGTAAAAGATAAGCTGGCAGAATATGGGGCATCCCATATTGTGAGCATTACAGCTTCGGGCGATCTTTCATCAAGCCCTGACCTGCAGTCCCAGGCCCTTGCAGCAGCAGTAACGGAATATAATTTTGAAACTCTTCTGGGAACGGCCAGTGCAACAGGCAGAGACTTGTTTGCAAGACTTGCCGCCATCCTGGACCAACCGCTGGTATCAGATTGTGTGCAGGTAAACATTGCTGAAAAAAAAGTAAGAAAATCACATTTTTCAGGTAAAACCTTTGCCACACTTAAAGTGAACGGATCGGTTCTTTTGTGTACCATTCGTCCCAATTCCATTGAACCTGTGGCAGCACCGACAGCAGGAGAGCTCATTGAGTTTGTGGCTGATGTGGCAGATCCGGGATTGATTAAAATTGTGGAGACCAAAAAAGCAGGCGCAGATAAACTGGACCTGACCGAAGCCCCGGTTATCATCACAGGAGGCCGGGCCATTAAAGCTGCTGAAAATTATAAAATGCTGGAAGACTGTGCCCAAAAACTCGGCGCGGCCGTGGGCGCTTCCAGAGCAGCCGTGGATGCAGGCTATGCCCCTCATTCCATGCAGGTGGGCCAGACCGGTAAAACCGTAAGCCCTAAACTCTACATTGCCTGCGGGGTTTCCGGCGCAGTTCAGCATTTTGCCGGCATGAAGACGTCTAAGGTTATTGTGGCCATTAATGAAGACAAGGATGCCCCCATTTTTTCCAAGTGTGACTATGGCATTGTGGGAGATATCTTCGACGTTGTCCCACTGCTGACTGAAAAACTTTAATAATATGCAATCTCAATGACGCTGCAGATGAATGAACGGCTCGGACGAATAAACGGATCGGTTGTCGGCGCTGCTTTGGTTGTTGCAGCTGCGGCTGCCTGGGGCATGTCCGGCATCTTTGTGACCATTATTCTGGAAAACTCGAACGGCACATCGGTCTCCCTGGCTTTCTGGCGGGACACGGCAGCATTTGTCACCCTGTTTTTGTTCACCCTTTTGACCCGCCCCCAGAATCTGAAAATAGAGAGAAAGGATCTGCCCTGGCTTGTGGGCATGGGATTTTTCCTGGGCGGATTTCACATCTTTTACAATGAAAGTGTTGTGCTCAACGGTGCTGCTGTTACCACAGTGATGCAGGCAGCTATGCCTGCAGTTGTGACAGTGGCGGCTTTTTACCTCTGGAAAGAAGAATTAACCAGGGAAAAGATCGGGTTCATGATGATTATTTTTACAGGGACTGCCATGGCCTCGGGCGTAAACATTTTTTCTTTGGAACAGACAAATACGACCGGACTGATAGCCGGGTTTACCGTGCCGTTTTTCTATGCCGGCTGGACCCTGTGCGGTAAAAATATGGTGTCAAAATACGGAGCAACCGCCTGTCTTGCCATTGCGTTTGGCGTAGCGTCCATTATGCTGCTGCCCCTTCAGCCCTTCACAAACCAGCCGTTTCCACTGAACCCGGCAATGGGCTTTGCATTTTGCGGATTGATCGCCTTCTCCACCTTTGGCGCCTTTACCCTGTATCTTCTGGGAATGAAATATATTCAGGCCGGGATTGCCAGTATTCTTGTCATGTCTGAAATCCTCTTTGCAGGGGTCTATGCCTGGTTTCTGCTGGGAGAACGGCTCACATCTGTTCAGGTGTTGGGAACCCTGCTTGTGATCACAGGTGTTGTCTGGCTTTCATACCGCCATAGCAGATAGCAGAAAGGCCGAATTCTTAGTGTTACCATTTACTGCATCCTGTTGTGGGGGCTGAGGGATTAAAACTCCCGCCTACCCGATTAAGGTATTAATAAGTGGAAACCTTCCATGATATTGATTGTAATAGATGGCATAAATTTTCTCTGTTTATCGTATCATTACCATATTGGATATGGAAAATAAATTAAAATTCAGGGGCAGTGCATGTATAAAAAAATCCTGCTGAGTAGAGCCAGCGGGATTTTTTTATACAACTATTTTTAACAAGGCGGAGAGTTAGCTTTCAATGGCTCCGGAACGAACCCCTTTAAGAAAGTTCATGCAGAAATCATCATGGGACAGGAGCATGTCTGCGGTTCTGATGGTGGCCATGATCTTTTTGTCCAACGGATCAATAATGGCGGAATCCATGCCCGCATCCATCATAAGGCTGACAAAGGTCCGGTTGATGACCTTTCTCTGGGGCAGGCCATAGGAAATATTGGACAGGCCGCCGGTAATATGGACATCAGGAAATTCGGCTTTGATGGCACGAACTGCATCAAGGACCATATTGCCCTTGGTTGTATCAGTGCTGATGGGCTGGACCAAAGGATCCACATAGATCGAAGCTGTTGGAATGCCGATGTCGTTGAGTTCTTTTACCAGGCCTCTGGCACGGCCCAGGATATCATCGGAAGAGGAAGGCATTCCGGCATCATCCATGCAAAGGGCAATGACCTTGCAGTCTTTTCCTTCAAGGAACGGCATCATGGCTTCAAACCGTTCTTTCTCCAGGCTGATGGAGTTGATCATGGGAGTCTTTTCCACCCTTTTAAAAGCCATTTCCAGGACGGCCGGGTCCGGGCTGTCCAGGGTGAGGGGCACGGTGGCAATAGGCTGGATGGTGTCAAGGAGCCATTTCATGTCTTCGGTTTCATGGCCGATCCGGGCCCCGGCATTGACATCAATATAGTTTGCTCCGGCTTCCAGCTGTTTTTTTACATCATCAATGATATAGCCGGCATCCCGCTCTGCCACAGCTGCCTGGACAAATTTTCTGGAGGTGTTGATCCTTTCGCCTATTACTTCAAACATGGTCTTTTTTTCTCCTAAAACTTATGCGATAGGCTTAGTTGCCCCTATTTAATTTACCAGGGATTTGGCAAGTTTTGAAGCAGCGCCTGCATCTGCTGCAAATCCGTCTGCCCCGATTTCATCGGCAAAGGACTGGGTGACCGGAGCGCCGCCTATAAGAATTTTAACCTGGTCCCTGAGTCCTGATTCCACGATGGCGTCCACTGTTTGTTTCATCATGGGCATGGTGGTGGTCAAAAGGGCTGACAGGCATACGATCCGGGCATTCTTTTCTGTGATCTGGGTTACAAAATCCTCAGGGGTAATATCCACTCCGAGGTTGTGGACTTCCATGCCTGCGCTTTCCATCATCATGGCCACGAGATTTTTGCCGATGTCATGGAGGTCGCCTTTGACCGTGCCGATGATCACGCTGGCACTGGTGGCAGATTCATCTTCTCCCAACAGGGGTTTGAGAATGGCGACGCAGTCTCCCATGGCTTTGGCAGCCATGAGAACTTCAGGGATAAACATATCACCGTTTTCCATTTTTTCACCCACGATGTCCATGCCGGCAATCAGGCCTTTGTTGAGAATATCTCCGGCCGGAGTTTTCCGGGCCAGAGCATCGTTTACAAGGTCTTTCACTTTGGCGGTATCACAGGAAACCAGGGCATCAATCATTGCATTAAAATCAGTCATTTTTTTCTCCTTTACGCGGTTTTACATTTTTTAACATATTCAGTCAATTGTTTTTCGATTTTTGGATCGATATCCGGTTTTTCGTAAGCAGCCAGCCGCTGGGCCACCTTGTCTTCGGCCACCTTGTCGATATGTCTTTTTCCGTTTTTGGCCCAGGCATCCGGGTTTTTCCGGCTCATGAGGGTGGGCATGAAAAATTCGGTTCGGCATAGCTGGAAGGTCTTGGGATGGGTCAGATACTGGCCGCCGATACCCACTTCCTTGATTACATCAATGTCAATGGATTCATCGGTAAGAGCAAGGGGGTGTATCATACTCCGCACCATGCCGCAGATTTCCTCGTCTATGAGAAATTTTTCAAAACTCATGGCAATATAGGAGCCCAGGATACCGCAGGAGTGAAGGATGAAATTGATTCCGCTTCTGGCTGCGGTGGAAAGGGCCAGGGCAGATTCGGCACCGGCCTGGGCATCGGCACACATGGCATCAGTCAGGCTGCCGCCGGATCTGGAAGGCAGGTTGTAGAACCGCGCCATCTGGGCCACCAGGTGAATGTTTTTGGACAGCTCGGGCGCGCCAATGGAGAGAGCGCCTGTTTTCATGTCCATGGCAGAGGAGGAGGATCCATAGATTACGGGGACTCCCGGTCTGACCAGCTGGGCCAGGGTGATGCCGGCCATGATTTCTGCATTCTGGAGAGCCAGAACTCCGTCCAGGGTCACGGGGCCGGAGCCGCCGGCCATGATCAGGGAGGCTATCACGCAGGCCTGGTTATGACGGGCAAGCTCAATAAGGGCACCGGCCATTTCATCGGAAAACTGCAGGGGGGACAGGGAGTTGATTAGGGAGACAGACACGGTCTTGTCCATGATATTTTCCTTGCCGCCCCAGAGGATACCGGCCATTTCAATGCCATCCAGGGCGCCCTGGCGGGATACAGGGCTTCCCATGAAGGGCTTGTCGCACAAGAGCATATTGGACAGGTTCAAATCTAAATGGACGGTCTCATGGGGCATGTCAGCCGGTTCCACCATCATCCAGCCGTTCATGTCGATGTATGGGGATGTCTGGATCAGCTTGCAGAAATTGTCATAATCTTCCATGGTGGCCTGGCGCTGGTTACCTTGTGCATCCATGACAAAGGGGGCACCGTATCCGGGCAGGAAGACAAAATCATCTTCCCCGATTTCTACACTTTTTTCCGGGTTCCTGGCATGGACGGTGAACCGTTTGGGCGCTGTTTTTAATGCTTTTTGAATGTCGGATTCTTCAAAAAATACCGTGGCGCCTTCCACCCGGTGTCCGGTTGCCTTGAAAATTTCAAGGGCTTCTTCTTCATTAAAGGAAACGCCGGTGTTTTTTAAGAGATCCATGGCAGCATCATGGATCTTTTCCATATTTTGGATACTCAGTTCCTGCATACGATCGTACATTGTCTTTTCTCCTTTAAGAGGGATATTCTCCCTTTTTTTAAATTGATACTCCCTGGGGTCGCCAAAGGCAAGACCACAGGGAGATTATTTGTTCTTTTTTTTCTTTTATATAGCGAAATATCAAAACGCCTGGTTTTTTTTAAGGAAAAAACATCCATATTGTTTTTAAATAATTTATGATACGTTACTATTTTCTTGGGCTGTTTTAATAAACGATGATTAGAGGTGATTATGACAACACCTGTCACATCCGGTGATTTGAGAGCATTGATTGAAAAGTATGTGGCAGATTATCCAAAGGTCACAGGCGGGGAAAATTTTTGGCGGTCACCTCTTGCGGTCACGGCAAAGGCAGATGAACGGTTTGATATTCTGCCTGAGATTGCGGCAGATGACCATGTCCTTCCAAAAGGCCTTCTGGCCACGGGTAAGTCTGTGGTTGTCTTTTTTGTTCCTTTTATCAAAGATCTGGCCAGAGAAAATCATAAAGGCAAGATTCCCTGCAGGAATTGGGGACTGGCATATGAATCCACAAATACATTGATTAACAGACTGTGTGAGCAGATCAAGCTTTTTCTTGAAAATGCCGGATACCATTCTGCCCTGGTTCCGGCAACGCATAATTTTGATCATAAGAAACTCATGGCCCGCTGGTCCCATAAACATCTGGGCTATGTAGCCGGCCTGGGTCGTTTTGGTGTTAATGCTCAGTTCATCACTCCATCCGGCTGTACCGGCCGTCTGGGCAGCCTGGTCACCGAAGCCGATCTGGGTAACAGCCCTTTGGTTACAGAAAAGGAGCTTTGCCTTCATAAAAACGGTCATAAATGCCTGGTCTGTGTCAAACGCTGCCCCGTCGGAGCCGTATCTTCCGAGACAGGAATAGACCGGAAAAAATGCTGGGAAAGATTAAAATCCAATCTTCATGATAGAGAAGAACTGGCAGGCCTGGAACAAACCACCCATGTGTGTGGAAAGTGCCAAGTTATAGTTCCCTGTAGTTTTAAAATTCCTTCGGTAAACAATATTAAGTGAACTGGAGAGTAACCATGAAAAAAAGTTATCCATGTTTTTATCTGCTTTTTCTTTTATCCATTTGCATTTTTGCACCTCTGTCTTTACATGCTGAAAAAATAGTTGAATTGTCGAATGGGCAGCCTATTTATGCCCCTGCTTATTCTCATATTTATAGCGGTGACCGGGAAAGGCCCTTTTTATTGACTGTAACATTAAGTATTAGAAATATTGATCCAAAGCATACAATTAGGATCACGACAGTCGATTATTATGAAACGCAGGGGAATCTGCTGAAAAATTTTCTGGATAAACCCGTCACACTGAGACCACTTGAATCAATACGCTATGTTATACCACAAAAAGATAAAACCGGAGGTTCAGGCGCCAATTTTATTGTTAAATGGAAGTCAGACAAATCAGTTAATCCGCCTATTGTTGAATCGCTGATGATTGGAACACAGTCTCAGCAGGGCGTTTCTTTTTCCTCTCGCGGTCAAGTTATTATACCATCAGATTAATCAGGCTTTGTGCCGGTAAAACCCTGCCGTTGAAGGCGGTTCCAGAGTATTGCCCAGGATGAGGTCACAGGCCTTTTCCGCCACCATCATGACCGGGGCATAGATATTGCCGTTGGTCACATAGGGCATGACCGAGGCATCTACAACACGCAGGTTTTTAACGCCGTGAACCTTCATGGTATCCGGGTCCACCACAGCCATGTCATCTTTTCCCATTTTGCAGGTGCAGGAGGGGTGAAGGGCTGTTTCCGCATCCTTTGCCACCCATTTCAGGATATCTTCATCTGTCTGGATATGGTTGCCCGGAGAGGTTTCGCCACCGTTGAATTCATCAAAGGCCGGCTGGTTCATGATCTTTCTGGCACACCTTATGGCTTCCACCCATTCTTTGCGGTCCTGGTCTGTGGATAAATAGTTGAAGCGCAGGGCCGGGTGCTGTTTTGGATCGGCAGACTTGATTTTCACAGATCCGATGGCATTGGAATACATGGGACCCACATGGACCTGGTAACCGTGTTCGTGGCTGGGCTGGCTGCCGTCGTACCGGATGGCCAGAGGCAGGAAGTGAAATTGGATATTGGGGTATTCCACCTCATTGTTGCTTCTGATAAATCCGCCGGCCTCAAAATGATTGGTGGCAGCTGCTCCTGACCTGTGGAATAGCCACTGGTAGCCGATAAAGGGTTTTTTCCACCATTTAAGGGAGGGGTTCATGGACACGGGTTTTTTGCTTTTGTACTGCACATAGACTTCCAGGTGATCCTGCATGTTTTCGCCAACACCGGGAAGATCATGGACTGGTTTGATGCCAAGTTTTTCAAGTTCCCCGGCATTTCCAATACCTGATAACTGGAGAATCTGGGGGGAATTGATGGCACCGCCACAACAGATGACTTCGCTTGAATGGATGGTTTGGGCACGGCCCTTTTTGCCTTTGATAAATTCTACACCCACGGCTTTTTTGCCCTCAAACAGAATTTTGGTGGTAAAGGCCCGGCAGATGACATCCAGATTGGGCCGTTGTTTCATGACCGGGTGGAGATAGGCTCTTGCCGCACTGAGGCGGCGTCCCCGGCTGATATTCCGGTCAAAGGCACCGAATCCTTCCTGGCGGTATCCGTTGACATCATCGGTCAGCGGATAGCCGGCTTGTTCGGTTGAATTGAGGAATGCCTGGAAAAGCGGGTTTTTGCAGGGTCCGGTTTCAAGGATGAGGGGACCGTCGGTGCCGTGATATGCATCCGGGCCTTTCAGCCGGTTTTCAGCCCGTTTGAAATAGGGGAGGTTGTGGGCATAATCCCAGTTTTCCATGCCTGCATCCTTTGCCCATTTTTCATAATCCATGGCATTGCCGCGGATATAAATCATGCCGTTGATACTGGATGATCCGCCCAGCACTTTTCCTCTGCCATGGAAGACTTTCCGGTTTTGCATGTGGGGTTCGGGTTCGGATTCGTAACACCAGTCATAATATTTGTTGCCCAAAGGAAAGGTCAGGCCGGCGGGCATATGGATAAAGACATCCCAGATATAATCAGGCCGGCCGGCTTCCAGTACCAGTACAGTGTTTGCCGGGTCCAGGCTGAGCCTGTTGGCCAGAACACACCCGGCCGAACCGCCGCCAATAATGATATAGTCATATATATTTTTCATTCTTATAATTCCTTTTTAGTATTACCGGTTCTCAGTCACTAAACTGATAAATCCAGCCGCCAGCTCATCAATATCCATTTCACCATCCCTGACAAGGGCCTGGAGTGCCACACCCTGAAGGCCTGAAATAAAACAGATTGCAGCAGCCCGGTTTGTTTTATTCTTGGAAATTTGATTCAGGGCATTTTCAAGGGCATTTGCGAATTTGTCATAGGCGGCCTGGTTTTTTTTAATAACAGGTCCCCTGATGCCGCTGAATTCTGCCGCCAGTGATGCCAGTGCAATAATGTTGTCCGGCTGGTAGTGAAACCGGTCCATGAAAATATCCATGATACCGTTGATCATTGTCTTATAATCCGTATGGCTTTTGCCCAGATACTCAATGTACCGGTCAAAACTCTGATCAAGCTCTTTTACGACATCATCCAGGATATCCGACTTGGAATCATAGTAGTGAAATACTGCTCCCGTGGTCATGCCGATGTGATAGGCAATGTCCTGGATCGTGGTTTTATGGTACCCGAGCCGTGCAAATAAATGGGTCGCGGTCTCGAGAATTCGCTTTCTTGTGGCGATTCGTTTGGCCTCTTTTTTATTGATGGGGTTTGGCATAATTTATCCTCAATGAATTCAGAGTTTGGGAGGAACCCCTTTTTTGTTCCATCCCCTCAGCTTATAATATTCCTGTCGCATATAGGCCATATCTTTATTTGAAATCCTGTGGCCTTTTGCAGGTCCGTCGGGAAGCGGCTCCCTTACAAATCGTACGGGAAGGGTGTCTTTTGACGCATCCATGCCTTGTGCCAGGTTAAAGTGCCTGACAAGATTCCAGATCCGTTCTCCGGTTTTTATAAAAATATCTGCAGTCACCTCCCGGCCCGTTGCCGCACTGAGAAGCTCGGCATAAGTTACGTCGGAGATGCCGTAAGTGGCGAAATCACATTTAACCAGGGTGTCTGTGCCTGCAGAATAATTTTGGAGGGCAATCACCATTTTAGCTTTGCCGACCGGCGAAAGAGGATCAAGGGGGTGCCCTTCCCATTCTCCTGATAGTTCATAGGACACGGGAAACCCCCGCTGGTGGCATCCGCCCCGGTCCGTGGTCATGAGAGCAAGTCCCATGCCTGATACTCCCCTGGGTCCCCAGGCAGGAGATTCAAGCCCTTTGGTGTGCATGGCCAGATCCAATGCACTTCCACCGATTTGTTCGGCTGCCTGTTTCACTCCTTTGGACAGAAGTTTTCCAAGCTTGCCTTTTCGGCCGGCTATGGCATGGATCAGATGTTCAGCCGCTTCTACACCACCAAATTTTATATCAATACCTTTTGGAGATTGTATCAGGCCTTTTTCACAGGCTTCCATGGCAAAACCGATAATATTGCCTGTGGACATGGAATCTACACCGTAAAGATCGCAGAGTTTGACCAGGTGAGCCACGGCCCTGATATCTGAAATATCCAGGTTGGACCCCATGAGGGCGGCGGATTCATACTCCACAATATCCGTGACAATGCCTTTGTATTTACCGGTGCGAACCGCCCCGATTTTGGAACACCGGATGGGACATCCCATGCAGGCATTACTGCCCAGCCACAGATGCTTGGCCTGCCCTTTGTCTGCCAGCATGGCAGCCTTTGCAAAGGTTCCGTTCTGATAGTTTTTATGGGGCAAAAGTCCGGTTTCATTGGCAAACTCAACTGAAGCGGCTGTGCCTGCCTGGCGGAAGGACTCTACATCCGGGCTTGTTTCAAGTTCTTTAAAAGCTGTGGTGCAGGCCTTGATAAACCGCTGGGGGTTATGGACTTCAACTGTTTTGGTGCCCTTTATTGCAATGGCCTTAAGGTTTTTGGAGCCC
>NZ_JAUWQB010000004.1 GCF_030611305.1 Desulfobacula sp.
GCTTTTTAGCGTCGATGGTACTGCATGGGAGACTGTGTGGGAGAGTAGAACGTTGCCGGTTCATTTTTTTAAAGGTCCACCCCATGATACTGCATCATGGGGTGGACCTTTTTTGTTTAAAGCTTGTTCTAAGTGGTGTGATTTATTGAAATCCAGACTAAAATTTCTCATTTCATAAATACAGATGCCATCAACCGTAAGAGCCCCATCTGCTATAACGGAATAGTTACTATTTATATGGGTGACGGTTTTTATATGTGCATGGATTTCTATTTTTTTATTTAAAGGTATGATTTGTCCCCTGTAGATCCATTCATGGGATTGGCCCTGTGTCATTTGTGTTTTATATTCGTTTGCCGGGATATCAAATTTTTTAAGAAGAAAAAATCGAATCATTTGAAGAAAGGATTCAATTCCTAGGGAACCAGGACAGACCGGGTCCTGATAAAAATGTGCATTAAAAAACCATTCTGAAGGATCAACTATTTTTATTGCCTTAATATATCCCTTTTCATAAAGACCGGCATCAAAGCTTAAAACTTCAATATTATCAATCATTCTCAGGGCCTTTGAAGGCATTCCGTTGTTGTTATCGTAATTTTTGTCTTCAGGTGTCAAAGGGGCATTATTTTCGAAGTGATAGCTTTTTGTATTTTCAAGATTTTTTTTAGATAATGAATATTTATCAAACCTGCTGTCTCTGATACCGATCTGATTTGAAAGGGCCTGTTGGGTAAAAAAACCAAAATTGGTCGTTCCTTTATAAACCGCATCCCCATCCTTTAATACTTCCATGTCAAAGTCCTGGATGATCATACTGCCGGCTTTGGATACATCCGTCATCCTGTTCCTGATTGTGATGGTTCCGCAGCCCCGGGATAAAGGGTGAATCAGTGTGGCTTTGCCCCCCAGATTTCGGAAATGGAGCCTCTCGTCACTTTCAAGGGCGGAACCCGCATATGCAGCCAGCCAGCCGCAGGGCTGAAGTGCAATTTCAAGGAGGATGCAAAATGGTATGGTATCAGTTTTGTTAGCGTTAAAATACCACGCATCTTTTGGAATATCATATTGAGTTTCAATCCAGCCGCCCGGTTTCATTTTCCATTGAGGGTGATCTGCTTTAAGTACCCGGTCCATAAAGAAATAAGGCGGCCTGGGAAGACGTGCAATCTGCCTTTCTTTATCAAATATTTTATATTTTTCTCCAAATGCTTTAGAAGGGTTCCCCTGGGCAAATGCAAGAATGGATTTTTTTGAAAAGAGAGGTTTGGTTTTAAATTTTCCATTTAAAGACGGGGAGGTTAAGGCTTCAAATCCGGTGATGCTGGCAACAACCGTATTTTCTTCATTCAGAAAGGTAAAATAGCCTTTTATTTTGGTTTTGGTTTCTTCATTTACGATAAAGAGAATTCGAATATTTCCTTTTAATTTATCAAAGGATGAATACAGCCTTAAATTGGCGATAAAACTTGGCAGGCAAACCTGTCCCATTCTCTCATGCGACCAGAGTATGGCAGCCTGGAAAGCCGCATCCAGCATCATGGGTTCAATACTCCATTTTGAATTGTAAGGGGTTTTAAACCATTGATCCGGATTAGGCGCCAAACATGTAATAATTTCAATGCCTTTTTTTGAATATCCATTGATAGATTGTATGCCTTGCAAGGCCTTCCCATGGAAAAGAACATCAAGATAAGCCTGATTTACTGGAATTGAATAGGGTTTTAATTCCATGAAAGCGGCTTTGGACAGCACCGGTGGCTTAGGCAGTCTATCTTTTAATATAACAGTACAACTTGAATGGATAAATGAGTGTTTGCTGCCATTTTCTGACGTAATGTTGCTGAATGTCCCATATCCATTTTCATCTGGTTTACACTTTTCTAGGCTTACATTGATACTTAAGTTTTTCTTCCCGGGTTTAATGCCCTTTAAAAGGCGCATGTTGTCTATTCCGGAAAAAACAAGGCCCGGATTATTTTTTTGGGCTGCATGGGCATGATATTCCATTAATAATGCAAAAGGAACTACAGGTTCTCCCGCTATCTGATGGGAGGCTAAAACAGGTGTTGACGTTAAACCTAAAGACAGGGTCATCGCCTTTGCAAGTTTTGGTTTTTTCGATTTTTTCTTTTCCAAAAGATGTGCCCCAATGATCACTTCAGGTCCATTCTTTTCTATGCTTCCCATTTCATTTAATAATTGTCTGGCTCCAGTCTTTAAAGGGATAAGGTCAATCCCTCGTTTTAAAAATTCTTTTTTCAAAGATGCATCAACCATCCCGCCTTCCCATGGACCCCAGTTGATTGACAGGAATCTACAGCCAGAGCGTTCTAATGCCAGTTTTTGAGCCGTCTTATTTAAGATTTCGTTTGCAATTGAATAGTCACATTGTCCCCGGTTGCCTGTTCGGGCAGCAATGGAAGAAAATAAAACAAAATATTTGAGTTTATCCTGTTTTGATGCAGACAGCAGCGTATCAAGCCCTTTTACTTTTGTTGTAAGCACAGACATAAATTGATCAATATGTTTATCAATGATCAGTTTGTCTTCAAGGACACCTGCGCCATGAATAATGGCTGTTATTTGCTTGAACTCTTTTCGTACAGTTTTAAAAATGCTCTCAATTTCTTTTGGTTTCCTAATATCTGCTGAGAAGTATCTAACCTGCGAGCCATTTTCATTCATCAATTGAATATTTTTTTTTACTTCCCGGTTGGATATGATTTTCTGATATGTTTTTTCTATATCAGCGGGTTTTGGTGTCTGACCTTTAAAGTCATGGGTCAGTATGGTTTTTTTCAGTATTCCGGGATCATGAATGTCTTTTGCCCATTCAGGTTCTGTAGAGGGAGCCTTTGATCTGCCTATAAGAACAATGGTGGGGGAATATTCTTTTGCCATTTCAATGGCACATGCTGCGGTAACGCCTTTGGCCCCGCCTGTAATGACGACTACATCATCGGATTTAAGGTCAACATTGCCATGTGTCAGGCTTTGATCGGTCAGAATCGGGATATTACAGCTGTCTCCATCCAGACCCATTTCGACAGAGCCATAGGTCATCATTAAAGAGACTGCAGCTCCGGCATTTTCCGCACATTTTTTTTTGGAATCAGGCATGTCCAATGCCCTGCACAGAACATTTTTCCACTCAAGACTGGCTGTTTTTGCAAGCCCTGCAAGTCCGCCATAAACCGGATCACTCCGGAAAGCTTTTCCTGTAAAGCCAAACCCACCGCCTAAAAAGGAGACAGTTGTTAAAAATGCACCTTTTTTACTACCTGAATCCATGAGATAACAGGCATTCTTCTTTACCAGCAAGAATGCGGATTTTAAAAAATTTATGGAAGTATCTGAATTGTTTTTATTAAAAGAGTCCGGTATCAGAACAAGACCTGCAGCATCCGGTAACTCTGGAATATTTCCTTTGCTGATATCGATCAGATCTGCATTTATTCCTAATTTTTCAAATTCCGTTTTAAACAGGTTGGCTATATTTGAGCCATCTATCGTAATGTAGACTTTTTTTTTAGCCAGCAATTCTATTTTTGCGCCATTATAGAACCTGATCTGATTGGTCGGGTATTCCTGTAAAGAAACTACCTGCCGGGTCAGTTTTTTATCTAAGCTGACATTATTTGATTCTACTTGATTTGATTTTACCTGGGGATCATCATTGGGCGCCGACATTTTTTTTATAACTTCAACAGGTGTTTTCTGATCACTCTTTGTCAGATATGTAATGATCTCTTCAATGGTTTTCAGATTTGCAATGTCATCGGAAGAAATGGTCTCGATATGATCCAGTTCCTGCTCAAGTTTTGAAAGAATTTCTACCCGCTTAATGGAATCAATGCCCAGGTCTGATTCAAGATTCATGGAAGGTTCAAGCATTTCAACAGGAAATCCTGTTAATTCGCTTATGGTATTGACCAGTATAGTTGAAACGGCTTGATAGGTATCCGGTTCAATATTCCTTTGATTTATACCGTCAGTGGTGTCTGTATTTGCTTCACAAGTGGTTTCAATGACAGAGGCCGTCTCATTTTGTATGGTATTACTAATATCTTTCAAAGTCCTTACGGAACCAATATTTTCAGTGGTTAATCCCTCACAGGAAGGAATCTGTTTTTCAAGTTCTGAAATAATCTCCACTTTTTTGATTGAATCAATGCCCAGATCAGATTCAATGTCCATATCTGATTCCAGCATCTCAACAGGGAAGCCTGTCAATTTGCTTACAATTTCAAACAGGATTTTTTCAATTTGAGCACAGGTAATTTTATTTTCAGACTCATCAGCCAGGTCTGTTTCAACTCGTTGTGGCGTTTCAATTTGAGTATCAGGTTCAAGCGCTTGAGTTTCACTGCTAAAGGAAGAGGATTGAGAAATCGTGATATTATCATTTTCCTGGCGGACAGGTTCCGGCTTGTGTTCGTTCATCGCAGGTGAAGCAAGATTACGGGTTTGTTCCATCATGCTCGCCAGGGTTTTGCTTGCCTGGGCCTGTGTTTCAAGAAATTTTTCATGGGCCCGGGCTGTTTGTGTTTGAAGCTGCTGTATGGCTTCAAGCCCTTTCTGAACCATTTTCATGGCTTCAGTGGCAGGTGAACTCAGATTATTACTATCATTTTTTTGTGTATTTTGAGACGTCATATCAGATCCTTTTAAAACTGACCTGTTTTTATTAACTGCTTGTTTTTGTGATGGTTCCGGTTTTGATTTTGGGATGCCGCACTTGTTTTTCGGCTTAGGATTGGCACCTGAAAGCTTTATTTTTATTTTTTTAGGCACAGGTTTTTTTGCTGCATCTTCCCAGGGGGTAAGGTCAACTGCAAATCCCCTTGAAGCGATCATACACAATACATGGGCAAGATCTTCAATGCCTGATTTCTTTCCTGAAGATTCGTCAAGAGAAATCGCTGTAATATCATTTTTTCGTAAAACTGATTTTATCAGACCTGTCAGTACAGCCTTGGGGCCGACTTCTATAAAAGTGGATACGTTTTTGTCAAGCATACACTCAATATTCTCAACAAAGTTGACCGGGCTTATCAGTTGATTTCCAAGAATCTTTTTGATTTCATGTTCTTTTCTTGCATAAGGTTTTCCGGTTGTGTTGGAGAGGACGTCAACAGGTGTAGGAGAAAATGCCTTTGAGGATAAATCTTTTTTAAAAGGTGTTACGGCATTTTGAACAAGTCTGCTGTGAAATGCTGCGGCAACAGGAAGTTTAACGGCTCTTAGTTTTTTTTGTTTACAGATTTTTTTTGCACGAAGGATTTCGTTAGTCGATCCAGATAAAACCCCCTGGGTTTTGCTGTTTTTATTTGCAAGAATCAAATCAAGTTTTTCATCTTTCACCAGTGCCTCAATATCTTCCAAAGGGGCTTGAACAGCAAGCATACTGCCCGAATCACCATCCTGGTGTGATCCGGCAGTTGCCATATATTTGCCCCGTGCAGCAGCAAGAAAAAGAAAAGATTTTTCATCCATCCAGTCGGCTGAACAAAGGGCTGACAATTCTCCAAAACTGTGGCCACAGGTTATTGCAGGTCTTATACCAAATCTTTTTAACACTTTAATCATGGCAAGGGAGACTGCACCTATAGCCGGCTGGGCAATGTCGGTCTGGCGAAGCTCTTCTTCCGATTTTGTTTTTGTCTGCAAATGGGATGGGGGAGGGAATATATATTTGTGCAGCGGCTTGAATTTTGACGATTTGTTGTTTGTTTTGGAAAAAATATCTGTTGCCTGTTCTAATGCTTCTAAAGCTTCAGGAAACAGCGAAACAAGATCTTTTCCCATACCCGTGTACTGGCTTCCCTGGCCGGGAAATAAAAAGCCCAGCTTTCCTCCTTTTTTTTCGGATGAAAAATAGATATTCGGTTGTGATTTGCCTGTATCAATGCTTTCTTTGGCTTTGGTTAGATTTTTTTGAATATCGTCATCTTTTTTGTGAACAATCAGCAGTCTGAAATCATGGCTGGCTGAAAAGTTTTGTCTTGATTCATGGGACTGCCAGGCGATGGTCTGCCTTTTTTCCTGAGCATCTTCTGTCTCATTCAGATCTGTTTTAAACGCATAGAGTTTGTCCAGAAGCCCCTCTTTTGTATCAGATGAAAAGGCAATGATTTGTATGGTCCCATCCCAGGAAACATGAGATTTTGAAGGGCTATACTCTTCCAAAACTATATGAAAATTACTTCCGCCAAAACCAAATGCGCTGACACCTGATCTTCTGGGATGACCCGATGATTTTATTGGTGATTTTGATACCCAGGGTTTAGATTCAGAATTTAAATAAAACGAAGAATTGTTGATGTCGAGTTCAGGATCAGGTTCCAGGGCTTTTAGCGTAGGGGGAAGGACCTTATTGTAAAGAGACAGCGCAGTCTTTATAATCCCTGCAGCCCCAGCTGCGGCCTTGGTATGGCCGATCATGGATTTAACCGAACCAATGGTCGTTTGATTTTTTCCAGAAGATTGTTCAAAGCATTTTTTTAATGCCTCAAATTCGACTTTGTCACCAACCCTTGTTCCGGTTCCATGTGCTTCCACGAGTTCAACCGTGGAAGGGTCGATATCTGCCTCGTGGTAAGCTTCGTTTAGTGCTTTAAGTTGTCCTTTGGAATTAGGGGCATAAACGGCAGAGGTTCTGCCATCGCTTGAAGTGCCGATTCCTTTAATGACGGCATAGATTCTGTCCTTATCCTTTTGAGCATCGTCAAGACGTTTTAAAACCAGCATCCCGACACCTTCACCCAGAACAGTACCGTCTGCATCTTTTGAAAAAGGTTTTGCATCGCTGGTGTGTGACAGAACCCCGGTTTTTGCAAAGCACATGTGCATGAAAATATCATTCAATGTATCCACACCACCGGTAATAGACATATCGCATTTTCCGGAAACAAGTTCCATGACCGCCGTATGAATGGCAGATAAAGAGCTTGCACAGGCAGCATCTGTTACCGTATTTGTTCCGGAAAGGTTTAAACGGTTTGCGATTCTGCCGGCAACAACATTGCCAAGAAGACCCGGAAATGAGTTCTCCTGCCATTGGACATAATCACCTTGTATCCGTTGAATGATTTCTTCTTTTTTATTTCCGCTGATTCCGGAATCTTCCAAAGCCTTTTTCCAGATAGGATGTCCAAGCCGTGCGCCCAAGGGAATAACCAGTTCCTGGGTGCCGGTAACCCCTAAAATTACATTGACCTTTTTTTGTTCAAGAACAGGATGATTTATCGGATATCCGGCATCTTCAAGGGCCATCCTCGCCACCTCAAGCCCCAAAAGCTGGGATGTGTCCGTGGCTTCTATATTATTGGGTGGGATACCATAACTTAAAGGGTCAAAGGTTACAGGCGGGAGAAAACCGCCTCTTTTGCAATAGATATGGTCTGGTGTGGATGGGTCCTGATCAAAATAGTCTTTTAATTTCCAATGGGTCTCATCCGGAATATCAACAATCGCATCAATGCCGTTAAACAGAAGATGCCAATATTCTTTCAAGTTACTGGATTTAGGGAAGATACATCCCATACCGATGATGGCAACGCTATTTTTATGATGTCCGTTATTTTTCTTATTCATATATAAATTTGAATTTAAATAATTAAAATTGTGGACAATATACTATCCTGAGGCAGGGGAATCACCCGATTGATCAGGATTTGACAAAAGTTTTACATTGAAAGGGGCGACTAAAGAAAGTTGAAAATTTCCTTTTTTTTCATGGGTTTGAGATCGCTTGCATCCATTGGCACCTCGATCCCCTGGATTTTTAAAATAGATGCCCTTATGCAGATACAGGCACCGAACATGAGATTTAAAGCGATTTCAGCAGTTCTGCGGTTTTCGTGGATTTCAAGAAAACTGCCTTTTACCCACTGGTTAAAGGCGCCAATGGCAGGCCCGCACCAGATCTGGTAATCTATTTTCCTTTTGGGAATGCCCTGGATGGCCCATTTTGACGAAAGACCAAGATAGGATCTGAAAACAAGGGCCATTTTATGTTTCGGATCACTTTGGGCTCTTTTAATTTCTTTAATATTCCCGGTTTTCCGGAAAAAATTTTTTGTGGAGTCCCAGGCCTCTTCAAAGGTTGTCTGTAGAAATTTCTCCTGGATCTCCTGCTTTGATTTTTCGTCGATTTCATCAAAACTATTGTGAGATTTATAAAGTCTATAAAGCTTATCAGCTCTTACTGGAAACAGGGTCCCCCTTTTTAAAACCTGGACCCTTGCTCCGATCTCAAACATATCCGCGGCAGGAGCCATGGCCATATCTGCCTGCTCAGCCCGGCAAAGCATTTTTTTGACATCTTCACAGATCCCCGCTTCAATACAGGATTGATTGATTGACCCAGTGAGGATATAGGCTGCTCCCATTCCAAAGGCGGCAGCTGCTGATTGTGGGGTGGCAATCCCCCCTGCAAGCCCAACGCACAGGGGCTCTTTGTAATTGTAGATTTTCATGAATTCGTTTTTTAAAGCAATCATGGTCGGCAATAAAGCCAGTGCCGGGCGATTGTCCGTATGCCCGCCCGAGTCTGCTTCTGCTGTCAAATCCTGGGCCATGGGAATATATTGAGACAGTCTGGCCTCCTGCCTTGTAATCAAGGCCTTTTCAAGGAGGATATTCACCAGTTTTTCAGGCGGCGGAGAGAAAAACTGCCGTGCAATTTCAATTCTTGATACTTTTGCGATGATATGATGGGGCGTAACAATATGCCCTTTATCGTTTTTATAAATTCCTTTAATTCGATAATAGACAAGGGCAGGGGTCATGCGCATGAAGGCAGCAGCACTGACCAAGGTGATGTTATGTTTTAAATAAAGGTCAACCGTAGCCATTTCATGGGCCGGGTCACCCAGGGAGTGGATCAGGTTAAAGCCAAAGGGCTTGTCTTTCAGGGTATTTTTCAGCTCGATAATATTTTCTTCAATCTTTTCAATGGAAAGGCCGCCGGCACCCAAAAAGCCGATCATCCCATTCTCTGACATGGTTTTTACCATATCCGCAGACGTAATTCCATTGGCCATGGCTCCGGCAATATACGGATATTTTAAAGAGTGCCGTTTCTTAAATTTTTCATCACCAAGGTTTTCAAGCCGGACAGCCGGAACAAATGCCTTGAAACGATGCAGATTATTATTTTTCGTTACAAAATTAAGCCCAGTATCGTTCTGAATAGCAAAAATGGGTTTGTTCACCTGCATGAGCAGTTCTTTTAAGGGTATTGAATTTTCCATAGGCATTTTTAATGTTTTCCGTATAAAAATTTAGACAAAAAGCTTTTAATTGCTGTTTTTACAAAATAGCAGCCATATCTAATACCATGAAAGGAATTTAAGAATCAATATGGAAATATTTGATTAATTTCTCGGATGATATTTTTGATGCATCTTCATTAGGTACTCCCTTGAGATGTGGGTATATATTTGTGTGGTCGATATGTCTGAATGGCCCAGCATGGTTTGTACCGACCTTAAATCAGCACCGCCTTCAAGCAAATGAGTCGCGAACGAATGCCTTAATGTATGGGGCGTGATATTTTTTGATATGTTGGTAAGAAGGGCATATTTTTTTATGATTTTCCAGAAAGATTGACGGGTCATGGGTTTTCCGGCCCTTGCAACAAAGAGATATGGTGTTGAAATTTTTTTTAAAAGGGATGATCTGCCCTCTTTGATCCACTTTTGCGTGATGGATCTTGCATGGGAACCAATGGGAACGATTCGCTCTTTGGAGCCCTTTCCCATCACTCTTACAAAATTTGCATCAAGGTTAACGTCCTGTAGACAGAGTGAGATAAGTTCAGATACCCTCAGGCCTGCTCCGTACATGATTTCCATCATTGCCGAATTCCGCATTTCCCTTGGTTTTCTGATATCCGGGACATCAAGAAGATCTGCAACTTCCCTGACACTCATGATTTTTGGGAGCGCTAGGCCGGTTTTAGGAATATCAACATTTTTTACAGGGCTTTTCGTTACTTTTTTTTCATTGATTAAGAATTTATATAAACCGCGGATGGTAATCAAATGCCGGGCTCTTGATTTAGCTGACAGTCCTTTTTTGGCAAGGTCGATAAGCCAGGCAAGAATGACGGCAGTATCCACATCATTTAAATCACGAATCCTGTTTTTTTCAAGAAAAGTGATGTATTGAGCCAGATCCGCTGAATAGGAGACCATACTGTTATCGGACAATCCTTTTTCAATAATAAGAAAATCAAGATATTTTTGGGTTAATTCATCCACACATTTCTCCTCTTTGATCTTGTTTCGCATTATGATATATTCACAATATTATTTCAACTCGTCCTGAATATTTCATTGGTTTTTATTTGGAAATCCGGGAGAGGATTTTGGTGGTGGATTTGGGGGTTAAACCATATGATGATTGAATTTTTTGATAATTGTGCTAAAGGTATATGGTTATGAGTAAAATAATTACTATAGCCGGCCAAAAGGGGGGAGCAGGTAAAAGCGTTACAGCTATAAATCTTGCCACATCATTGGCTTTATTAGAAAAAAAAACGCTGTTAATAGACTGTGATCTACAGGGATGTTCCACCCAGGGGTGTGGTATTAATGCCTTGGATTATAATTGTGATATCGCATCATTTTTGTCTGGTCGAGCAAAAATTACAGATACGGTTGTAAAAACTCAAGTCAACTATCTGGATATGATACCTGCAGGATTTAATTTGTTTCGAGTGGCCTTGAAGTTGGCAAAAAACCCTGAAAATGAAAAGATTTTACGCCTTTTTTTAAGGGATGTTGAAGACGAGTATGAGTATATTATAATTGACCCCCCCTCTTCGTATGGCTTTTTAAGCATTACAGCCATGACAGCAGCTGACTGGCTGGTTGTCTGCATGTCTGTTCATCACAATTCGGTCGAAGATTTCCATTGTTTGCTTCGAACAGTAAAATATATTCGGACAACTCACAATGTTCCCTTGAAAATAGCCGGATGTCTTTTCAACAAGTGTGAAACAAAAGAAGATATCCCCTCTTTTTTAGAAAACCAGAACTTGCCGGATATAAAACAAATGGTGTATAATACGTTTATTCCTGAAGACGACAATATTAAAAGATCAATTGATTTAAAGATTCCTGTAGCATTGCATGATATAAAGAGTCCGGCAGCTGCGGCATATTTGAGTTTTGCAAAGGAGATACATTTTTTCTTCAATTTGAGAGGTGTTTTATGAAACTTACAAAGGCAGAGACCATTCAGGAATGTGAAAAAGTATTTATTGATACAATAAATGAAGGATTAGACCGGGAAGCCATTGAAAAAATGCTTTTTGAAAAGCACAGCTTCACACTTCAAGAAGAAATAGATTACAAAAAAGGCGATCTTGTGGTTTATAATGATAATATCGCATATAAATTTGATTTCGAAATTAAGGTCCCATTATCTGTGATTTTTAACAGGCAAGGCGAATGTTTAGAGATTTCAACCGTACGAGATAATTTTGAGGAAGAGGGTGAAGATGATTTGCTTCATGAAGAGAATACGGTGGCCCCTCCAATAAGTCCTGAGCGGGATGGTAAAGTGGCTCAGATGGCTTCAAATATTGCAGATATGATTTCTGAGATAAACCAGCCAGAGATAGAACAGAAAGACAAATAATGGATACGGATGCTAAGCCAGACGAAGAATCGGCCCCCGGTATTGGATATGTCAGTATCAATGCTCATTGATAAAAGACTTGAAAGTATTTTTTTAAAAGTCTTAAAAGGCTCCCGTCTTTCCAGGGAAGACGGGATTTGTATTTATGAAACCCATGACCTGATTGGTTTGGGGCAGATTGCGAACCATGTCAGAAGGTCTTTGCATGGCAATAAGGCGTTCTATATTTATAACCAGCATTTAAATTATACCAATGTATGCAAGAACCGGTGTCGGTTTTGTGCATATGCCAGGGACCGCAAAGAAAAGGGTGCCTATACCTGGTCCGTTGAAGAGATTGAAAAAAGGCTTTTGGAGCGCATTGATGAGCCGGTTAATGAGCTGCATATTGTCGGGGGACTCAATGAAGACTTAAATTTTGATTATTTTATTGATCTTTTAAAGACCGTCAAAAAAGTGAGGCCCGGAGCCACTATTAAGGCATTTACCTGTGTGGAAATCGATTATTTGTCCAATCTTGCCAGGCTTTCTTTGGAAGAGACCATTCAAAGCTTGAAGGATGCAGGACTTGAAATGATGCCGGGTGGCGGAGCGGAAGTTTTAAATTCAAGAATCCATAAAGAATTATTCCCCAGAAAAATTAATCATGAACGCTGGCTTGAGATTGTAAGGGCTGTTCATAAAGCCGGGATTAAAACCAATGCCACCCTGTTGTATGGTCATATTGAAACCATTGAAGAGAGAGTGGATCATCTCATCACGCTGAGAGAATTGCAGGATGAAACAGGCGGTTTTTCAGCCTTTATCCCTCTTGCGTTTCATTCTGAAAACACAAAGATTCCGCATATCCCCCCAACAACTGCCATGGATGATTTAAAAAATGTGGCGGCAGCACGTCTTATGCTGGATAATTTTGATCATATTAAAGCCTACTGGGTGATGATCGGGGAAAAACTGGCCCAGGTGGCCTTAAATTTCGGGGCTGATGACCTGGACGGGACAATTATTGAAGAGAGGATTACCCATACGGCCGGTGCAAAATCAGCGACAGGTCTCACAAAGGAACAAATGGAGGATATGATCACAAAAGCCGGGTTTGAGCCTGTTGAACGGGATTCTTTCTATCGTCCGATTAACTGATTGTGTGAATATAATGGACCAATTAAATATAATTATTGAGAAGGTTAAAGAAAATCAAAGAATAGATGTCGATGAAGGTCTGGCGCTTTTCAGGCAGGCTGATTTTTTGACCCTGGCAAGTCTTGCAAACCACAAACGGTTTTATTATCACCCAGATACAATTGTCACCTATGTGGTGGACAGAAATATTAATTATACCAATATCTGTGCATCCGGTTGCAGGTTTTGTGCATTTTTTGAGTCCCCAAGTCAGGGCAAAGGGTATATTATTTCAAAACAGGACCTGTTTGATAAAATTCAGGAAACCATAGACCTTGGCGGGACCCAGATTCTTTTGCAGGGGGGTATGCATCCTGATCTTGAAATTGAGTATTATGTGGATCTATTAAGGTATATTAAAGAGAATTTTGATATTCATATTCACGGGTTTTCCCCCCCGGAAATAGATTTTATTGCGAACAAGTCTTCTTTATCCATTAGCGAAACCATATCGATTTTAAAGAAAGCGGGTCTTTCTTCCATCCCCGGCGGTGGAGCGGAGATTTTATGTGATGATATCCGGCAAAAGGTTTCCCCCAATAAGTGTTCATCGGAAGAATGGCTCGAAGTGATGCGCCAGGCCCATTTACAGGGAATGAGGTCCAGTGCCACGATGATGTTCGGCCATCTTGAAAAAGATTTCCATATCTTTGAGCATATGGATAAAATTAGAACCCTGCAGGATGAAACCCACGGATTTACAGCCTTTATCCCCTGGACCTTTCAACCGGACAATACAAAGATTGCTGTTAAAAAAAAGACCGGCGTTGAATATTTAAGGGTTCTGGCAATGTGCCGGTTGTTTCTTGATAATATTGATAATATCCAGGCCTCCTGGGTGACCCAGGGGGATAAAATTGCCCAGACCGCACTTTTTTTCGGTGCAAATGACATGGGGAGCACCATGATTGAAGAGAATGTTGTCGCTTCGGCAGGTGTTGATTTTATGCTTTCCAAAGAAGAACTGACGCGGTTGATTACCAGAGCAGGGTTTGAACCACGGCAACGGGACTGCTATTATCATCTGCTATGACTCCGAATTCCAAAAACGTTTCCTGTATTGAAAGCAGCAGCGGACGAGAACTTCACCGCGCCGGCTGGATTATTGTTGATTCTTCTACCATTATTGAGAATGGATACATTGAAATTGAGAATGGTTTCATCAAGGGTGTTCACAAAGGAATTCCAAAAGAAAAGAGTATTGATCATGGCCCTGGCGTATTAATGCCACCCCTTGTCAATACGCATCTGCACCTGGAATTGTCTGCTTTAAAAGGCTGTTTGCCTTTTGATAAGGGGTTTAAAATTTGGGTTAAAATGCTTTTGGAAAAAAGAGAGACCCTGGGAGAAGAAAAACTTATCAAAGAAGCCCGAAAGGCTGTCAGAAATTTAATAAAGTCCGGCAACCTCTATGCGGGTGATATCTCAACCCTTGGTATTATAAAATCAATTATTGAAGATTCTGCCTTAAATGGCGTCTGTTTCCAGGAGTTTCTAGGATCAGGCACTCAACCATTTTTTACACAAAAGAATGATTCTGTCTCTTTTTCTGTTGCAGGACATGCCCCTCATACCTCTTCTCCTCAACTGCTCAAGGCATTAAAACAATGTTCTAAATCAAAGGGGCTGCCTTTCTCCATCCATGTGGCAGAGTCTGATGATGAATCCGAGTTTATTAATGATAAAAAAGGGCAGTGGGCTGATTTTTTGACTGACCGGGGGATTGACTGGTCATCCTGGGATATCGGATCAAAAACACCTGTGTCATACATCAATGACATGGGGCTGCTCGACCTTTTAACCATAGCGGTTCATGTCTTGACTGTGAATGACAGGGATTTGGAAATACTTGCACGGTCAACAGCAAAGGTTTGTGTCTGCCCCAGGAGTAATCAAAATCTCCATGGAAAACTTCCTGATATTGAAAAGATGATAAATGTTGGCATTAAACCGGCTCTTGGGACTGACAGCCTTGCAAGCTGTGATTCTTTAAATATTTTTGATGAAATGGCCTTTGTGCAAAAACATTACCCAAGACTTGATCCCGCAACTATTTTCTCAATGGGCACCATAAACGGTGCCAGAGCCCTGGGGCTCGAACGATTGACCGGTACAATTTCAAAGGGCAAAAAGTCTCAATTTTTATACCGCCCAGTGAAAGCAACGAATAAAAAGGATCTTTTTCAAAGAATAATATCCAATGAATGACAAAAATGTATATATTGGGAAAATCAGCTATATCAATGATTCTCCTGTCTATTATGGTCTTGATCACGGCCTTTTGCCGGCCTGGTTGAAAATGGTGCCGGATGTGCCGTCTGTCTTAAACCGGAAAATAAAAACCGGACAGATAAAAGTAAGTCCCATATCAGCAGCTTTTTATGCCATGAATCACAGGGAGTTGTTATTGCTTCCAGATCTGTCCATATCCTGTGACGGCAGAGTGTTAAGTGTTATTTTAGCCAGCAATTATAAAATTGATGATCTTGAAGGCAAAAAGGTGATGTTCTCACAGGACTCGGCATCTGCCGCTTCTTTTTTGAAAATGATATTTAATCAGAGAAAGGTTTCTCCGGTCTATGAAATCGGGCCTGTAACCGATTGCCAGTCGATCTCCAAATCAGCTGATGCAGTATTGGTAATTGGAGATACAGCCCTTAAGCATCCCTGGGATCAGGTTTTTGAACATTGTATAGATTTAGGGCAGTTCTGGTATGAAATGACTCAACTCCCCTTTGTGTTTGCTGTCTGGGCGGTCAGACGATCTTTTGCACAGAAATACCCCTCCCGTGTAAAAGAAATTTACGAGTTGCTATTGGAGTCAAAAAAACAAGGATATCAGAATATTGACAAGGTTGTTGAAGCAGGAAAAAATAAATTAAACCTGGATCAATCTGTTATTGAAGAGTATTTTGACTTGCTTTATTGTGATCTTGATGACAGAAAAATCAAGTCAATGCAATTATTTTTTGACTCTCTTTTTGATCAGGGAATTTTAAATGAAAGAGCAGACATAGAATTTTTCAATCCCCAGTGAAGTCAAGATAGGCAACCCTCTATTTTAACCTTAAATAGAACACAATTGAGCAGTTGACACTTACGCATGGAGCATATTTTTTAACGGTTGAATCTTTTCAATATTGTTATAGACTTCCTTATTATCCATTGTGTTTTCAATATCATAATCATTTTGGAGCCCCATCCAGAACTCAGGAGATACTCCAAAATATTTTGATAGCCTTAACGCAGTATCTATAGTCACCCTTCTTTTTTTGTTTACAATTTCGCTTATTTTCATTTGTGATACATTAATATCTTTAGCTAACCTGTATTGGCTGATCCCCAAGGGCTTGATAAATTCTTCTAAAAGTATTTCTCCTGGATGAACAGGTTTTATCTTTTCCATTTTCATACCCCCTTTAGTGGTAATCCACTATTGCAACATTATAAGCGTCTGGATGTTCCCATGTAAAACATATACGCCACTGATCATTGATCCTGATGCTATATTGGTCTTTTCTATCTCCTTTTAATTTCTCCAATCTGTTAGATGGCGGTATCCTTAAATCAGTTAAGTTTTGTGAGTTTTTAATCATCCTTAATTTTCTAAGCGCTATTGCCTGTATGCTTTTAGGCCAGTTTTTTGAATAAATACGGTTAAACACTTTTTCTGTTTCTTTGCATTTAAAAGATTTGATCATGCCTGTATTATACGTTTCATAATAGTATTGTCAAGCAATAGTATAAACATCTAGTTGGAAAAATTTCGATAGGACCTGAGAATATTTAAGCCAGCCCTAAAAACTCCGAAGGCCCTTGATATAACCTGGTCGGGATGAGAGGATTCGAACCTCCGGCCCCAGCGTCCCGAACGCTGTGCTCTACCAGACTGAGCCACATCCCGACTGCAAGAAAAATTTATACACAAAAAAAAGCAAAAAGTCTAATTGAAAATATTTTCTTTGATTATTGTCGCTTCCCTTCCTGGTCCCACAGAGACGATCTTAATTTTGACATTGGAAAGTTCTTCAATCCTTGCAAGGTATTTTTTTACATTTTCCGGCAGGTCATTAAATTCTGTGATGCCTGAAATATCCTGCTTCCAGCCCGGATGAGTTTCATATACAGGAACACATTCCTGCAAAATTTTGATTTCAGGCGGAAAATTTGAAATTATTGTTCCGTTATGTTCATAACCAGTACAAATTTTAATCTCATCAAGATCATCAAGAACATCAAGTTTGGTGATGGCAAGACCTGTCAGACTGTTTAATCTTACAGCATTCCGAAGAACTACCATGTCCAGCCAGCCGCATCGTCTTTTTCTGCCCGTTGTCGCGCCGAATTCCGAACCGGTTTTCTGAATTTTATCTCCAATGTCATCAAATAATTCCGTTGGGAACGGGCCGGCCCCGACCCGTGTTGTATATGCTTTTACAATCCCGATGATGTCATCAAGATTTGCAGGGCCGACACCGGAGCCGTTGGCTGCGTTGCCGGATACAACAGAGGAAGATGTCACAAACGGATAGGTCCCGTGTTCAATGTCAAGGTGGGTCCCCTGGGCTCCCTCAAATAAAATGGTTTTATTGTTATTTATTCCGTCAAACAATATCACGGAAACATCTGCAATATAAGGCAGCAATCGATCTTTGATCTTTTGGAACTGATTGATAACCGTTTCAGGGGCAATGGTTTCGGTATTAAAATAATTTTCAAGATAAAAATTTTTTTCTTCAAGAAGAGTGATCACTTTTTCTTTGAAAAACTCAAAATCAAGAAGATCACAGAATCTGATCCCTCTCCGGGTTGCCTTATCCTCATAACAGGGACCGATTCCCCGGCCGGTTGTCCCGATTTTCTGGTCTCCTTTTTTGGCTTCCCTGGCAGAGTCGATCAGCTTGTGATAGGGCATGATGATATGAGCCCTGTTGCTTATTTTGAGCATATCCGGTGAAATATCAATATTATTGGATAATAAATAATCAATTTCTTCAAGTAAAACAAAGGGGTCAACCACAACGCCATTGCCGATAAAACATTTTTTCTGTTGGATAATCCCGGAAGGGATGAGGTGGCTGATAATTTCCTTTCCATTGACGACCATTGTATGGCCGGCATTGTTACCCCCCTGAAACCTGACAACATAGTCTGCGTATTCACTTAACAAGTCAACGATTTTGCCTTTTCCTTCATCTCCCCATTGCGTGCCGACAATTACTGTATTTCCCACTATTTACTCCTTTTATTTAAAAAAAAATCTTTTATGAGCTGTTTTGTTTTTTCTTTACATATCCCTGATACAATTTCAGGGTGATGGTTTAATCGTTTATCATCTGCCATGGTATATAATGAACCTGCCGCACCCCATTTCGGATCTTTTGCTCCAAAAACAACTCGTTTGATCCTGGCGTGGATAATGGCGCCCATACACATAATGCAAGGTTCAATGGTAACGTATAAAGTCGTGTCAATCAGCCTGTAATTGTTCAATACCTTAGAAGCCATGCGCATGGCATTGATTTCACCATGGCTTGTGGGGTCATTGGATGATATGGGACAATTGTAACCATATCCGATAACATCTTTATTCTTATCCACAATGACTGCGCCGACAGGGACTTCATCTATATCTGCTGCTTTTTTTGCCTCCAAAATGGCAAGATTCATATAATATTTATCATCCATAATCCAATCTATATTTATATAAAGCTTTTTACCCGAGGTCAAACGAATTAAGCGATTTGGTTATAGTAAGTTTTATGGTCAAAATCAAATATCCCAAAACAAAAAATCTTGAACTCTTTTAAAAACCCTGATATATACTGTTGGTCGTTTTTGCGCGCCCGTGGCTCAGTTGGATAGAGTACCTGACTACGAATCAGGGGGTCGGGAGTTCGAATCTCTCCGGGCGCGCCATTTTTTTTAAACAACTTCCAGACAAATTAAAAATCCGCAAGTCTCTGGTCATACATGGATCCCACCCCATATTCATTCCGGCGCATAAATTTATCCAGAGACGGGCCAATGATCTGCATCTCGGGATTTTCTTTTTGAACATCCCGGGCTATTCTTATCTCTTTGGTACAGCCGGTACTATAAGTTGAATCCTTGCCGATCCATTCCGGCGGGACTTTTTTGTTTATAAGTGAAAAGCTTTCGGCGATATCGTCCGATGTCTGAAACCTCCATATGTCTATATATGTACTTTTTTGAACAATTTCCCACATATACATGAGATCGTCTGCGTCCATCCCGGGTTCATAATAGGATGACGGGTTGATAATAAAAAGGTCGGCAGATTGTTTATGCAACTGGTCGATAAAGGTTTTCATTATTTTTTTTGCCACATCAATTTTTCCAGGGATGGATCCGATGATGCCGCTGTAAAACATGACAGACATGCCTTTCTTTTTGGCCGATTTCATTTGATGGATAATTTTATTGGCCTTTTCTTCCAGGTCCTTGTGGGAAAAGTTGATGAAGTCAGGGTGCCTGGTTTTGTAGGTGATCAGCAGTGCCTTTTTATCAAGGCTGATATTGATGATATTCTGGGTAAATCTAAAGTGGGAATCAATTAATCTTTTTTTCTGGGCCTCTCCCCGTGATATGACACAATCCACCTCTTTGAAGATTCTGGAAAAGGTGGTAGAGGCAAGCAAAAGATTTAAATTTTCCCGGGTCCCGTCAGATACCACATAGATATTTTTGTCATGTTTTAAGAGCTTTACCAGGTTGTTTTTGCTGATGGTTTTTTCATGAATAAAGTGCGCGTTTTCAAGTTCTTTTACCAGGATTGGATCTGTTCTGGTATCTGCCAGGCAGACTTTTTTAAAAAAGGGTGCCTCTTTTACAGCCAAAATAACCACATGTCCAAGCTCGGCAAGGAATTTGGCAATCGTAAGGTCCACGACCACTTCACCGGATTCATCGGCAAGCCAGAGAATTTTTTGTTTCCTGGCTTTGGCCAGCGTAAGTAATGGGGCTAATCCATTTCCTCTGATAGGGGTTTTAAAGATTTTTTTGATTTTGGTTAACGAAGGGGCCTTTGAATCTTCATGGGTCCACAGGCTATTTTGTGTGATCAGGGTCAACCGTCTTTGGAATTCAATCTCTTTGAGTTTTTCCCTTATTTCAAATAAGGAGAGATCTTTAATGTTTTGTAATGAGTCATCAATTTGGTTTAAGGCCTTTTCCATGGTGTCAGAGTCTATAAAACTTTTTATTTTTTTATTCACAGCTTTTTTATCTTCTGAATATGGATTTTCAATATGTGTACGGCTTAAAAAGATTTTGTATAATTTTTTTTCAAGCCTTGAAGGTATGAGAAGACCGGTTCGGGTCTCATCATCATATTTTATCTTGATTAATGTCTTTAAAAACCGGTTATCATACTCAGATCCTATTAACTCATCAATCATGGCCATGATCCTGTCAAACACCTGCTGGTAATACTTTTTTAAAAAAGGAGGGTATTTTCTGGACATAATCGCGTCAAACATTTTATCGGAACAGGGGAAATATCGTTCCCCGTTCTCGGGGTAGACCATAAATTCAATCTGTTCCCTTGAGGCGACCTTGGCAGGATAGGCAAACGGATCCATATGATTTTTAAGAAAAAAAGCGGTAAACCAGGCATCAAAATCAGGACTTTCTCCAACATGAACAGGTTTATATTCTTTGTTTTTCATATGCACTCCTTTTTGGGAAAAAACCTGTTCCATGGTATCATTTCAATTTAAAAATCCATAGTAATTAATTTGTTCCCTGTTTTAAGCTCAACAAGACTTGCCGAATAATTTTCAATTACACCGTAAGAATAAATACCATTCCGTGGAGAAGTGATGGAACCCGGGTTCATGAAGATATGCCCGTCTTTTTTTTCCAGAAAACAATGGTGGGTATGACCCTGAATTATAATATCAATATTTTTAGAATAGGTGAAAGGACGATGACCATGCGAAAGAAGGATCTTTTTGTTGAAAGCGCTAAATTCCATTATTGTGTCAAACCCCGGGAAAAAAGAGGGTGTATCACAATTTCCATAGACGTAATAAAAATGATGTTTGAATGTGTTCAAATCATTTTTTATGGATTCCGGTTGAAAATTTGTATTTGAGTAATTACCGTATCTCGTATCAAAAAGATCTCCGGCAATGGCAAGTTTATCAGACGGATTTAAAAGATTTTTCACGGTTAACCATGAACTGTAACTGCCATGAATGTCTGCTGTAACAATAAGTTTTTTCATACCGCCAATTTTTTCTTGTTAAAAAAAATAAAATTTCATACTATCGAATTCAAAGCAACTAAATTCTCAAAAAATGATATGAATTTAAAATTAGCAATGGTTAATATTCAAACATTTTTATGACTGATAACAATACGCACTCAAATAAAGAAATATTTGAGTATCATTATTTTTCACCCAAAAAGAATCTTAAAATCAGGTATGGGATAGCCCCTTGTCTTAAAGAGCCTGCAAGCGCCATTTTTCTTTTATTACATGGACAATCCGAGTTCATTGAAAAGTATAAGGGGATTGCCAGACAACTGCAGGAAAAAGGCTTCCAGGTTATCAGCCCGGATTGGCGGGGACAGGGACTGTCTTCCCGGGAGCTTGAAAACAGGCATAAAGGCCATATCAACCGGTTCGATGATTACGTGGATGATTTGGAAGCGCTCTATTTAAGGGTCATAGAGCCTCAAGGATTGCCGGTTTATATACTGGCACATTCCATGGGCGGGCATATTGCCCTGCGTTTTATGAGCAGGCAGCCTTTAAAAATAAAAAAAGCAGTCCTTGTTTCTCCCATGATTGATATTGTTTTGCCTGTAATGCTTCATCCGGTATTAAAATTATTATCAAAGAAATTGTCTAAAACGCCATTTGCAAAAAAATACACCCTTGGTTCAAGGGATTATTCTGTTAAAAAAGCAAAATTCAAGGGAAATAATTTATGCCATGATCCGGAAAAATACTGGATCCTACATAATGAGATTGCAAAGAATCCTGATCTTGCTCTCGGTGGTGTCACATGGGGCTGGCTGAACGCAGCCTTTGAATCTGTTGAAATTTTACAACAGGATGACATGATTGGCAGGATTACCACTCCTATACTGATGATCAGTGCCCAAAAAGATTCTATTGTATCATCAAAAGCCCAGGAAAAATTGAGCGGGAAATTACCCAATTGTTCATTTCTTTCGATTAAAGGCGCATTCCATGAGCTTCTTTTCGAGGAAATCGGGATCAACCGCCAGGTCTGGGAAGCGTTTAACCGGTTTGTTGTTGAATAATTACAGGGATTTTAATGTGTTGATTCTCTCAAGGACGGGCGGGTGGGAATAATTTAAAAACACATAAAAGGGATGAGGGGTTAAATTAGAAAGATTGTGGGCTGACAGTTTTTTTAAGGCATTGATCAACGGCCTGTTGTCTTTAATAGTCTCTGCGGCAAACCGGTCAGCCTCGTATTCATCTTTTCTTGATGAGATTTGAAAAAGAATTGAAATAAACAGATCTATAGGTGAGTATAGCATGCCAAAAAAGATCAAACCCGCATAAATGGAAACCTCATTCATAAAAAAGGCATGGAATAAACCTTCATGGGAGATAAATATGGAAATAAGATAAAAGATAAATCCCATTTGAAAAATACCTAAAATCATTCTTTTAATAATATGCTTCTTTTTAAAATGGCCCATTTCATGGGCAAGAACTGAAACCAGTTCTTCAATTGACTGTTCTTTAATAAGGGTATCGAATAAAACGATTCGTTTGTTTTTTCCAAACCCTGTAAAAAAAGCATTGGATTTGTTGCTCCTTTTGGACCCATCCATGACAAAAATATTGGAAAGTGCAAAATCAATTGATTTTGCATAATTCAATATGGCTTCCTTTAAAGGGGCATCTTCCAGGGGAGTGAATTTGTTGAATAACGGCATGATCCAGGTGGGAACGATATATTGAACAATAAGAAGGAAAACAGCACTTGCGGCCCAGCAGTAAATCCAGGCAAATTGGCCGCCAAATTCCAAGAAGCCAAGAATTAATGATAAAAGGATTCCTCCCAGAATTGCTGAAAGAACAATGGATTTAATAAGGTCGGCAAAAAAAAGTCTTGGCGTTGTCTTATTGAATCCAAATTTTTCTTCAATCACAAAAGTGGAATAAATACTGAAAGGCAGGGAGATCAGAAGTTTTAAAAATAAAAGAATGCCTGTAAAAAAAAGCCCTGAAAGAATTGAGCCGAAATTAAATGATCTGACAAAGGAATCAATGGCTTGGAAGCCACCCGAAAACCAAAACAGAATAATAATAATAAGGTCAACACTTGATGTGATAAATCCAAATTTTGTATTTGCCTTCAGGTAGTTCTGAGATTCAATATATTTTCCAGGTTTGTAATGGTTGTTAAATTCTTTTGGAAGGGGCTGGTTCAGATTTCCAAGATTTAGAAAATCTGCGATATTATCAATAAGGTAACTGCCTATCAGTGTTGTAAGAATGATAGCGGTAATAAATTGTTCCGAAAAAAGCATCTTTAAAGGAAAGCAGCCTTAAGAATTGATCAGATCTCTTAATTTACCAGAACATTTAAAGGTTACAACCCTTCTGGCCGGCAGGGTCATTTCTTGATCAGTTGCAGGATTTCTGCCTTTCCTGGCTTTTTTTTCGTTTACACAAAACTTCCCAAAACCACTGATCATGATATCTTCACCATTTTCAATTGTTTCTTTAATGATTTCAAGGAACTCTTCCATGACTTCATAGGTCGTTGTCCTGGATAAATTAAGCTTGTTTTGTATTTTTTCAGCAATAATTGTTTTGGTTAATGCCATAAATTCTACTCCTGCAACAAAATTTGGCTTTTCATTTAAGTTGGATATTAAAAATTGTTTGCTAAAATACTTTATTCCCTGGGCATTTGTCAAGTAACTAACCCAAGAATATTGAATTAAATTAAATCCTTGTTTGAAAACTCAAAAACGGGTACACAATAAAATTGCCATTCGTAACAAAGGTTATTTGAGCTTTGATATATTTTCCAATATGAGCTGAACCGGCCATAGCGATACGTTTTGTTTTAGATTGTTAATTTTTAAATTGTTTGCTATTTTATGTGGTACATAATAATTTCAAAAACTTAGGTGATTTAATAATAAAAGTCAAATGATTTTAAATGTTTAGTGATGGAGTGGAAAAGCCGATGATAAATGCACTGACTGCCCTGGATGGGAGATATGCCCGATTAACTACAGAGCTTGCTGATGTTTTTTCTGAGTATGGTTTGATAAAACACAGGGTGTTTGTTGAAATTGAATGGCTTAAATTCATATTAGTCGATCTGAAACTTGCCCCCTTTGATGATTTAAACATTGAGAAACTTGATAATATAGCCCAGACATTTGACCTGGAAGATGCTCGCAAGGTTAAGGAGATTGAAAAAGAGACGAATCATGATGTAAAGGCAGTTGAATATTTCATAAAGGATCAACTTGATCTTTTAGGGCTTTCAGATATAAAAGAGTGGGTCCACTTTGCCTGCACATCTGATGATATTAATAATACTTCCTATGCATTGATGTTGAAAAAAGGCAAAGAAATTGCCGTCGCTTTATTAAGGCAGTTCATCACCGATCTTGAGCTAAAGGCGTTACAGTATAAATCAATTCCAATGATGTCAAGAACCCATGGGCAGCCGGCAACACCCACGACGGTGGGAAAAGAATTTATAAATTTTGCCTGGCGAATCCTGCAGGAAGCAGATATTATCGATCAAAACAAAGTTCAGGCAAAAATAAACGGGGCAACCGGAAATTATAATGCGCATTATTTCGTATACCCTGAGATTAACTGGATTGAGGCGTCTCAACGATTTATTTCTACCCGCTTAAAGTTGGAACCTATCCTTTTTACAACCCAGGTAAATCCGAATCACTCCATTGCTTTTGTCCTGCATGCCATGATCAGGGCTGCGGCAACGATTATTGATCTGGACCGGGATATGTGGGGATATATCAGTCTGGGGTATTTTAAGCAACGAGTCAAAAAAGGAGAGGTCGGTTCATCCACCATGCCTCATAAGGTCAATCCTATTGATTTTGAAAACAGTGAAGGAAACATGGGGATTGCCATATCAATGATGGAACATCTTTGTGTCAAGTTGCAAAAATCAAGATTCCAAAGAGACTTGAGTGACAGTACGGTTTTGAGAAGCCTGGGATCTGCATTCGGTTATTTTGCAATTGGGGTGAAAAATGCCTTGAAAGGATTATCCAAGGTAGAACTGAATAATGAGGTGATACAAAAAGATCTTGACGATAACCAGGAACTCCTTGCAGAACCTTTCCAGACTGCCATGAGGGTGTTTGGTGAGGACAACCCGTACGAAAGACTGAAAGAGCTTACCCGTGGACAGAAAATCAATAAAAAAGATCTGGAAAAGTTTGTTGACGGTCTTGAAAAGGTGCCGGCAGATTTTAAAAAACGCATGAAGCAATTAACCCCTGAAACATATGTCGGGCTCGCACAAAATCTGGTTGATATTTATTTTAAAAAAAAATGACAGACAAATTATCAAAAAAAGATGGAACATTGCTTTTGGAACTCGCAAGGGAAAGCATTCTATGTGAGTTAGGGCAAGAAGATGACAAGCTTGGATCTTTGAAGACCAAAGTATCAACTTTAGTTTTGGAAGAAAGCCGTGGAACTTTTGTCAGCTTACATAAAAAAGGGGATCTCAGGGGCTGTATTGGCAATATAGAGCCGGTTAAAACGGTTTTCGAAGGGGTCAGGGACAATGCAAAACATGCAGCCTTTAATGATTCAAGGTTCAGTCCGCTGTCTTATAAAGAGTTAAAGGATACAATTATCGAGGTCAGTATTCTAACCCGGCCGCAAAAGCTTGATTACACTGATGCCGAGGATTTAATTGCAAAGCTCAGGCCTGATATTGATGGTGTGATAATCAAAAAGCACTATCATAGTTCGACTTTTCTGCCTCAGGTATGGAAACAGCTAAAAGAGCCCAAAACATTTTTAACACATCTTTGTAGAAAAGCCGGATTATCACCGGATGAATGGAAATCCGGCGGTCTTAGTGTCTTAACATATCAGGTTCAATTGTTTGAAGAGGAACGGTGACGTTTTTTTGAAAAACAAATGAAACAGAGCGTGGTTTTATAAAAAGAAAACAAAGAAGAGGTAATATATGGCAATTGATCAGGAATTGTTGAAAGCCATATCATCAATTGATAACCTTGATGATATGAACCACTTTTTTGAAGATATTTTCACTCCTGCCGAACTTGATGATATTTCTTTGAGATGGAAGCTTCTAAAGGATCTTCATAATGGACTGACCCAGCGTAAAATCGCAGAGAAATACGGTATCAGCCTGTGTAAGATTACAAGAGGCTCAAAAATTTTGAAAAACAAAAATTCCGCTGTATTAAAAGTATTAAATTCCTAAAGATTCGATATGAGCTCCAATGCCAGCTTTGACCATAATTCCAAATTTAATTGTTCAAGGTTTTTCGTTTTTTTCCATGCAAATTGAAATAGTTCGGAACCGGGGGAAAATTTTTCAGGAGCGGTTGTCAATATCCTGAAAACAGCGCCCAGGTGAACCTTTCCGACGTCTGTAATATCCTCGCTGATCACTCCGATAAAGTGTGGAAGGTCATTTTCAGATCTTTGATCAAGTTCTTCATTTAGTTCCCTTTCCATGCCCGTAATCAGAATTTGCAAAAAAGAGTCGTTTTGTGTTTTCCTGTCAATGGGATTAATATGACCGCCTATTCCGATGGACCAAAGGTCATGAAGCCGTTGTTCACTTCCTTTCCGGTTATATATAGCCGTCTTTTTAAAGTCTCTGGTTTGAAGAACGATATAGGGAATAATCTGTTTATAAGAGGGGTTTTCTTCTGCATCTGAGCGGTTAATAAACTCAAATCCTGTAGCAGAACAATTTTCAATAAACAGGTCCAGTCCCAATGGCACAATGCTTTTTTGCTGGACCCATGATTCTGGTAAGCGGTTCTTTTTAATACATAACACGGTTTCGTTTTTAGTCACAAAAATCATCCTTTTGCTTGTTGATTAATCCTAAATTTCATATTTCTATCATACCTTGCAAGAAAAATGAAATGCGATTTTTGGAGTTTTAATTGCAGATTTTATAGGGTCTGTGGTATTGAAGGTATAAAAACATTAAATATAAAAGGGTCTTATGTTATTTTTAAATAAATATGCAATTCAAAAGATAGATCAGAATATTATTCAAACAGCTGTTGAACAGGCTTACAGACTGGTGCTGAGTCAAAATTACAATATGCCGGACAGAATGCATGTAGCAGACAGACAAAACATACTTTTGTTAATGCCATGTTTTTCAGAAAAATTTTTTGCTACGAAATTGGTTTCAGTTTTTCCTGAAGCACAGAAGCATGGACAACCGGCAGTGAATGGGGTGATGGTCCTTTCTGATAATGTTTCAGGACAACCCTTGGCCGTCATGGATGGTGCAGCAGTCACTGCCCAGAGAACAGGTGCTGTCGGGGGATTAGGGGTTAAGCTTCTTACGGCTGAAACTGTGAAGACTGCCGGGGTTTTGGGTGCCGGGGTACAAGGGCTTAGCCAGGCCAGGTACCTTCTGTTTAATCGTAAGATAAAAACCCTTTATATTTATGATTTGTACGAAGAATCTGCAATAAGTATGAGCAGGACCCTGAAAAAAGAATATCCGAATGTTGAATATGTAATAACCGAGCATTCAAATCAACTGGTTGAAAATTCCAATGTCATTATTGCTGCGACAACGAGCAGCAAACCTTTGTTTGAAATCACTCCCGATGTTGTTATGGGAAAAACCTTTATTTCAATCGGTTCATTTAGACCCGACATGCAGGAGTTTCCAAATACAGTGATTGAAAACGCAGATGATATTTTTGTTGATACCATGTTTGCTGCCAAAGAGTCAGGTGACATTGCGATTCCTTTAAAAAATCATGTTGTAACAAAGGACGAGATAAAAGAATTTGCCGGGTTACTTGAAAAAAATACGTATCCTGAAACCAGAACTGTTTTTTTTAAATCCGTTGGGATGGCCTTGTTTGATTTAGCCGTATCCTCTGCTATTTATCAGCTGGCAGTGGAAAATAATATCGGGCAAACACTTGATTTTTAGTATGGAAATAAAAAATGTATTAGTTACCGGTGGTGGCGGTTTCCTGGGTAAGGCGATTGTTAAAAAACTTGTTAAGAAAAATCTGTCAGTCACTTCTTTTTCAAGAAATTTTTATCCTGACCTCGAAAATCTGGGTGTTTTACAGATCCAAGGGGATCTGGCAGATAAAAATGCAGTTGCTAAGGCCTTTAGAAATATTGATTCAGTATTTCATGTGGCTGCAAAACCGGGAATCTGGGGGCCCTTTGAAGAATTCTTTCAGGCAAACGTGACAGGGACTGAAAATGTGATATTTGCGTGTCTGGAAAATAAAATTAAACAATTGATATATACCAGTTCTCCCAGTGTAATATTTGATGAAAATGATATGGAAAATGTGGATGAAAGCGCTCCTTATCCGAAAAAATATCTGGCACCGTATCCTGAGACCAAAGCCATGGCTGAAAAAAAAGTGATAAGCGCTGCAAAAAAAGGGTTGAGCACCATCATCATTCGTCCGCACCTGATTTGGGGGCCGGAAGACAACCACATGGTACCTGGAATTATCAATAGAGCCAATAAATTGAAAAGGGTAGGGCGAAAGGATGATCTGGTTGATACAATCTATGTTGATAATGCTGCGGATGCGCATCTTCTGGCCTCTCAAAAGCTTATGGAAAATCCTTTATTATCAGGGAATATTTATTTTGTCAGCCAGGATGAACCTGTCTCAAAATGGGAAATGGCTGATGCCTTTTTGGATGCTGCTGGTTTGCCGCCGATAAGAGGACATGTTTCTGCAAAGGCAGCCTATATTGCAGGATCAATTTTTGAGTTTATTTACACGCTTTTCAATATTAAAAAAGAGCCGCCAATAACCCGGTTTGCCGCAAAAGAGCTTGCAACATCCCACTGGTTTAATATTTCAAGGGCTAAAAAGGATTTGGGCTATTATCCAAAGATTTCTACAAAAGAAGGACTTCGAAAATTAAAACAATGGTTTTCAACTGGGAAATAAAAAATTATGAAGCATTTTCAAAAACTCATCTCGCTTAAATTTAACAAATTCAAAAAGGTTATTGTTTTTGCTGCAAAAGGATTCAGGGAGGATCGGTGCAGCCTTCGGGCATCGGCTTTGACACTTTTTACACTTTTATCCATCGTTCCTGTGATGGCCATGGCATTCGGCATTGCAAAAGGATTTGGGTTCAAGGAAATCCTGGAAAAAAGAGTCCTTGAATTGTTTGCCGGCCAGGAAGAGGTAATCCAGAATGTTCTTGCCTTTTCAACCAATCTTCTTGAAAAAACAAAAGGCAGCCTAATGGCTGTTTTTGGTATTCTCTTACTTTTTTATTCTCTAATAAAACTCATCGGGCATATTGAAAGTGCATTCAATAAGATCTGGTGGGTGCATGATGACAGGCCATTGATTCGAAAATTTACAGATTATATCGCCATTTCAATCACAGCCGGTATCCTGGTTATTTTTTCAAGTAGCGCCAATATTTTTATTACAGCATATCTTGCCAAATTTTTGTCCCATATCAACCTTCCAGAAAATGTTGAACAATTAATTTCTCTGGGATTTAATATTTTTCCTTTTTTATCCATCTGGATATTGTTTATCTTTTTTTATATTTTTATTCCAAACAAGAAGGTAGATATTAAAGCGGCACTGGCTGGCGGTATAATTGCGGGAACTATATTCCAAGTAGCTCAAATGACCTATCTGAAATTCCAGGTAGGCGTTTCCAGTTATAATGCTATCTATGGCAGCTTTGCAGCCTTGCCCCTGTTTTTAATCTGGCTACAGGCCTCCTGGGCAATTGTTTTATTTGGAGCAGAAGTTGCATTTTCCTGGGAAAATACCGAAGCACTTGAAACCCAGGATATTGATTATGGCAAAATCAGTATCCGGTTAAAGAAATTGATTGTTTTGCGAATAGTTCACCTGTGTGTAAATCGGTTCGCTAACAAAGAGACACCTGCTTCAGATATTGATATCGCGTCAAAGATAAAAATTCCATTAAAAATAGTGAAAGTGTTGTTGGCAAAACTTATCGAATGCCGTATCCTGCTGGAGGTGAATGGACCAAACAACATTGGCTATGTCCCGGCTTCGGATATAGAGTGTCTTACAATTATAGATGTATTGACTGCGTTTGAACAAAGAGGTGATGACGTCATCCAGGTCGGCGGCACAATAGAATTTGAAGCCTTGGAAGAAAGCCTAAACGAGTTTGCCAACGTATGCAGACATTCTTCCGGAGAAAGAAATTTTAAGGATCTTTAACCCTTCAATCCTTCATACCATACATATTAAAAGAAACTTTATGAAACTGCAAAGACTCTTTTGGGTGGCCTTTTTTTACTTCATCAGGATATCCTATAGCAATGATTGATTCAATCATAATATTATCGGGTATCTTTAAAAGTTTTTTAACATAAGCATCCGCACTTTTAGCAGGACCATGTTCCCTTTTTCTAATTTGTATCCAGCAACTGCCAAGCCCAAGATCATGAGCGGCCAGATGGATAAAAACAGAAGCAATGGATGCATCTTCAACCCAGACATCACTTTCGGATATGTCACCGCAGACTGCGATTCCAAGAGGGGCCCCTTTTAAAAAGCCTGCTCCGTGGGGTTTGGCTTTGGAAAGCTTTTCAAGAAGATCTTTGTCTTCAATAACAATAAAGCGCCAGGGGTTAATGCCTCTTGAAGAAGGCGATCTTAAGGCGGCTGAAATAAGTGATTTTATTTTTTCTTTTTCAACTGGTTTATTCTTGAATTTTCTTATACTTCTTCTACTTGAAATCAGATCTAAAAACATAAACTATCCATTTAAAGTTAATGAAAACGTGTAATATTGCCCTGCAATTGCATTTCATCTAATTTTTTTCTTAACATTCGTTTAAATTTATTCCGTGTCAAAGGCCATAACAGGAGCAGTCCAAAAACATCGGTGATAAGTCCGGGTGTGATCAATACAACGCCTGCAGCGAATATAATGACGGCATCAATCAATTCTTCGGCCGGCATAAGTCCCTGCTGCAAGTTTGTTCTAAGCCTCATCATGGTATTCATGCCTTCCAGTCTGGCAAGCCAGGCCCCTAAAAATCCTGTCAGGATGACCAGCAAAATCGTATTAAGGCCTCCAATGACGGTCCCAATTTTTATCAATAAATAAAGTTCAATAACAGGAATCAGGGTAAAACATAAAAATAATTTTAAAAGCATTTTCTTTGTTCCTCGTTGCTTTGGATAACATTAAACATAATGATACCTAAACTTTTTTTGTCAAGTTTTCCGTATTACCTTGTTAAATGACTTTCAGACTGATATTCGGGTTCCAAATGTTTTTGATATCCTCTCTTTTAACAGATTGATTGATGATATCAAGGAAAGAATTCCTGGAAATTTCTGTAGCGCCCATGTTGAGAAGATGATTTGTCGTCACCTGACAGTCAATCAGGTCAAAGCCGCACTTTTTTAAATGGTTTGCAATCGCTACCAGAGCAATCTTGGACGCATCGCTTTCAAAGGAAAACATGGATTCACCAAAAAAAGATCCGCCAAGGCAAACGCCGTACAATCCGCCGACTAATCTGTCATCTCTCCAGGTTTCAATGGAATGGGCATGCCCCAATTTGTGAAGTTCTATATAAGAATCTATCATTTCATCCACAAGCCAGGTGCCTTTATCTTCATTTTTTCTCGGCCTTGCACAGGAAACAATGGCTTGCTCAAATGCGTTGTCTATTGTAACCTTAAAACGATTTTGTCTGATTTTTTTATTCAAGCTTTTTGAAATATTAATATCTTTGGGAAAGAGTACGAGCCTTGGATCAGGCGACCACCACAAGATGGGCTCATCTTTTGAAAACCAGGGAAATATTCCATTTTCATACGCAAGGAGAAGCCTTTTGGGCGACAGATCTCCCCCGACACATAAAAGTCCGTCAGATCTTGAAAGCCAAGCCGGGGGGAAGTCTATTCTTTCTGATAACCGGAAAAGGGGCATTTAGCTCTTAAATGTGAAATTAAGCTTATTATTCTTAAGACCAATTGAAATTTTACCGCCTTTTGCAAGCTTGCCAAAAAGAATTTCATCTGTGAGCTTATCCTTAACTGTTGTCTGGATAAGTCTTTCCAAAGGTCTGGCACCAAATTTTGGGTCATACCCTTCTTTTGCAAGAAATGATCGAACTTTAGCAGAATAGCTCAACCTAATCTTTTTGACCTCGAGCATGGATTTAAGTTCTTTCATGTTTTTATCAACAATCATCTCCATGACCTTAGGGGACAGATGGTTAAACTGGACAATACCGTCAAGCCGGTTCCGAAATTCAGGGCTGAATGCTTTTTCGATGGCTTTTAACCCTTTGGAATCAACATGTGCTGACTGGGAGCCAAATCCGATGGCGTTGGCATTCATTTCTCTTGCACCGGCATTGGTCGTCATGATGATGATAACATTTCTAAAATCTGCTGATTTCCCGTTGTTATCTGTCAGGGTAGCATAGTCCATGACTTGTAAAAGAATGTTAAAAAGATCCATATGAGCTTTTTCAATTTCATCCAGCAACAGAACAGAGTGAGGATGTTTTCTGATACTGTCCGTTAGAATACCTCCCTGCTCAAACCCTACATATCCGGGAGGAGCCCCGATAAGCCTGGAAACTGCATGTTTTTCCATGTATTCACTCATATCAAATCTCAAAAACTCTATTCCCATATGATGGGCAAGCTGTTTTGCAACCTCTGTTTTACCGACGCCGGTGGGTCCCATGAAAAGGAAAGATCCAATGGGACGATCCGGTGAGGCAAGACCTGCTCTTGATCTTTTAATGGAAGTGGTCATGGTCTTGATGGCATTATCCTGTCCGAATATAACTTTAAAAAGTCTTTTGGGCAGGGATTCCAGGTTGGCCTTATCTGTCGATGTAACACTTGTGACAGGTACTTTGGCAATTTTAGCAACAATTTTTTCAATATCTTTGGAACTTACGGTTTTCCGCTTGCCCTTTCCCTTGAGCCGCAGGTAGGCACCTGTTTCATCAATAACATCAATGGCTTTGTCCGGCAGGAGCCGGTCATTGATATATTTATCAGAGAGATAGGCTGCGGCTTCTATCGTCTCAGCCGAGTATGTCAGTCCGTGATGCTCTTCATAGTAAGGTTTAAGTCCATTCAAAATTTGAGTTGTCTCTTCAACGGAAGGCTCTGAAACCTCAATTTTTTCAAATCTTCTTGAAAAAGCGCGGTCTTTTTCAAAATAATTTTTATACTCTTCATAGGTCGTAGTGCCGACACATTTAATATCCCCGGAAGAAAGCGCCGGCTTTAAAATATTTGAGGCATCCATAGAACCGCTGGTGGTTGCACCGGCTCCTACGACTGTATGGATTTCATCGATAATCAGCAATGCATTCTCTTTGGATTCAAGGGCATTAATAACATCTTTGAGGCGTTGTTCAAAGTCTCCTCGATATTTTGTCCCAGCAAGGAGAGCCCCCATATCAAGGGAGAACAGTTCACAATTTTCCAAAAGATCCGGCACTAATTTGTCATTTATCTGTATAGCAAGTCCTTCGGCGATTGCTGTTTTTCCGACTCCGGGATCTCCCACCAGGATAGGATTGTTTTTTCTTCTGCGGCAAAGAATCTGCATGAGCCTGTCCATTTCGTTGGCTCTTCCGATGAGCGGATCAATCTTTTTGTCCGCTGCCTTTTTCAGCAGATTTGTTGTAAAAGTTTCCAAAGGATCTTTCTTTTTCCCCTGTTTTGTTTTTTTGTCCGCATGTTTAAATACTCTCCGGGAAGGATCCAAAGGCGGACCAGTTTTTTTCACCGGTTCAGCGGTATGTGAAATATATTTTAATACGTCAAGACGGGTAATTCCTTCTGATTCAAGGTAAAATGCAGCATGGGAATCTTTTTCCTGGAAAATGGATGCAAGAATATCCCCTAAATTGACCTCATTCTTCTCAGCAGACCTGGCATGGTTGATGGCTCGTTGTATCATTCGCTGGAATCCGATGGTCTGTTGCAACACATATTCTTCTTTTGTACCAATTCTGGTTAACTTTTCATCAAAGAATCTTTCAAGTTCTTCTTTTATCTGTTCCGGGCTGCCCCCACATTTTTCAATAGTCTGGGCACCAGTTTCATGGTTAAGGATTGCATAAAGAACGTGTTCAACACATACATACTCATGCCTTCTTTTTTTTGCCTCCCGTACGGCAAAACCGAGGGTTGTACTGAGTTCTTTGCTAATCATAATCTACTCCTTCTCCATTGTGCTTTTTAAAGGAAAACTTTTACTGCTTGCCAGGTTGTGTACCGTTTCAACTTTAGTCTCTGCAATCTGCCTTGGGTAGATACCGCATATTTCTTTTCCCTTATTATGTATATTAAGCATCATTTGCGTCGCTTTTTCAAGTGATTTTCCGAAAACGTCTACAAGAATCTGTACAACAAACTCCATGCTAGTATAATCGTCATTATGCAGGATGACTTTATACATGGAAGGCCAATCATTTTTTGATCTGGATGAAATCTCATCTTTTATTTCTGAATCAGTGGATGCCATTACCAGTATTCCCTATGTCATACAGCATTTTTTATATTTTTTACCGCTTCCGCAGGGGCAGGGATCATTCCTTTTTATTTTTTTAGAAGACCGTTTCACTGGTTGCTTTATACTGGAGCCATCTGAATGGGAAAAAGTAAGACCGTCTTGTTCTTCTTTTTTCATCTCATCCACCCGGGAAGAGGTTGATACCTGGATTTTGAATAAAATACTCACTATTTCTTCTTTTATCCGTTCCATCAAACCATGGAACATATCAAAGCCTTCTTTCTTATAAATTCGCAAAGGATCCTGCTGTGCATATCCGCGCAGTCCGATACCCTCTTTTAAATGGTCCATGGATAACAGATGTTCTTTCCACCGGGTATCAACGGTTTGAAGAATGATATGTCTTTCGATTTCCCTTGTGATGTCCGTTCCAATAGAGACTTCTTTTTGTCGGTAAGTTTCTTTCAAATTTTCAAAAAGAGTTTCTGACAGCTGTTCCGGGCTGTAATTTTCATTCACAGCGGTTTCAAGGTCAGGGTTAAAGATAAATAGTTGTTTGATTCTGTTTTCAAGGCCTTGTAAATCCCATTGTTTGACAGGGGTTTTTTCGATGGCAAATTCATCAACAAGATCATAGGCTTTGTCTTCGATCATTTCTATAACAGCCGTTTTCAAGTTTTTTTCAAGCAATGCTTTGCGTCTTTGTCGGTAGATCACTTCCCTTTGCTGGTTCATCACATCATCATATTCAAGCAAATGCTTTCTGATTTCAAAGTTGTGACCTTCAACCTTTGACTGGGCATTTTCTATGGCCCGGCTGATAAATGAATGTTCGATATGCTCGCCTTCTTCAATTCCAAGTTTATCCATAACCGCATGAATTCGATCCCCGCCAAAAATTCTTAAGAGATCATCTTCCAAAGAGAGATAGAATCTTGAAGATCCCTGGTCACCCTGTCTGCCGGAACGACCTCGAAGCTGGTTATCAATTCGCCTGGATTCATGGCGGGATGTGCCCAGAATATGAAGCCCGCCAAGTTCTTTTACCCCTTCTCCAAGAACAATATCCGTACCACGGCCAGCCATATTGGTTGAAATGGTGATAGCTCCTTTTTGTCCTGCATTGGCAACAATTTCAGCCTCTGCTTTATGGTGCTTTGCATTTAAAACAGTGTGTTTGATGCCTTTCTTCTTGAGTTTTTTACTCATATCCTCGGAAACATCAATGGAAATGGTTCCTACAAGGACAGGCTGGCCTTTTTTATGAAGCCTTATCATTTCTTTTATGGCAGCGTCATATTTTTCTTTTTTTGTTTTGTATATCAGATCCGGAAAATCTTCACGGATCATTTCCATATGGGTCGGGATTACCAGGACATCGAGGTTATATATTTTTTTAAATTCAGGAGCTTCGGTTTCAGCCGTACCGGTCATACCGGATAATTTGTTATACATCCTGAAATAGTTCTGGAATGTGATGGATGCAAGGGTTTGATTTTCATTTTCGATTTTGACATTTTCTTTTGCTTCAAGGGCCTGGTGAAGTCCTTCGCTGTAACGTCGACCTGTCATTAAACGTCCTGTAAATTCATCAACAATGATCACCTGGTTGTTTTTAACAATATAATCCGTATCCCGGTTGAAAAGAGTGTGGGCTTTCAGGGCCTGGTTCAAATGGTGGAGTATTTCTATATTTGCCGGATCATATAGATTGTCCACCTTGAGAATGTTTTCACCCATGGCAATTCCTGTTTCTGTTAAAGAAACACTTTTTGATTCTTCATCAAGAGTATAATCCGTATCTTTTTTAAAGGCCGGGATAATGGCATTGACATGGGTATAAAAATGGGTGGATTTTTCAGCCGGCCCTGAAATGATCAGCGGTGTTCTGGCTTCATCAATAAGAATACTGTCAACCTCATCCACAATGGCAAAATTGAGTTCTTTCTGGGCAAGGGATTCTGTGTCAAATTTCATATTGTCCCTTAGGTAATCAAACCCGAATTCATTGTTTGTGCCATAGGTGATATCTGAACTATAGGCCACTTTTCTTTCCTGATCATCAATATCATGGATAATGGCACCAACTCTTAATCCCAGAAAATTGTAAATTTGGGCCATCCACTCCGCATCACGCTTGGCCAGGTAATCATTGACAGTGATAATGTGAACCCCTTTTCCTGACAAGGCATTAAGGTAGGCAGGAAGGGTGGACATCAATGTCTTTCCTTCACCGGTTTTCATTTCAGCAATACTTCCATTGTGAAGTGCGATACCGCCAATGAGCTGAACATCAAAATGGCGTAGCCCGAGAGTTCTGACAGAGGCTTCCCTTACCAGGGCAAAGGCAGATGGTAAAATAGCATCCAAGGTTTCGCCGTTTTCAATTTTTTCTTTGAATTCAATTGTTTTTTGAGCTATCTGGTCATCAGACAACTCTTGCATTTGAGGCTCAAGAAGATTGATTTCATCAACAATCGGTTGGAGCGTTTTTAAAATCCTGTCATTGTTAGATCCAAAGATCTTCGTAAAAAAATTGAATACCATGTATAATTTACCTAATTTTTAAATCTATAAAAAAATAAAATCGTTTCAGATAAGACATATAAGCATTAATTTGCCAAATTAAAACAAAAAATTTAAATTATTGTTTATTTGGGGAAAAAATGAAAAGGCTGAAAGATGTACATGCACACATAAAAATTATAAAGACTAATTTAGAATGTACTTTAAAGGATTCACAGGAGTGCCGTTAATCCTGACTTCATAATGAACATGAGGACCTGTACTTTTTCCTGTGTTGCCGAGAAGGGCAATAACATCACCCCGTTTAACTTTTTGACCCGGTTTGACCAGAAGTTTTTTCAAGTGCCCGTACTTGGTGACCCGGCCATGACCATGATCAATCACCACCAGGTTGCCAATGTGCATTTTTCTGGCAGCATAAGAGATTCTGCCATTGGCCGTTGCAATAATTTTTGTTCCACTTTTATTTGAGATATCCAGGCCCGCGTGAAATTCTTTTTGTCCGGTAAAAGGAGATGTCCGATATCCGAACCTTGAAGAAATCCATCCGTCAACCGGTTTTATGGAAGGAGTGGATGCAAGAAGGTTTCTTTTTTGTTCAAGCAGTTTAATCAGATGTTCAAAATCAAGAGTTTGTTTTTGGGCAGCAAGATTTGTCTGGCCCACCTGCTGGTGCATTTCACGCATCAGGTTGTTATGCTTTTGGTCTAATGGAATATCCTGGTCAAGTTCGTCTCTTGGGATGCCGCCGATTCCGATCAAGCCGCTTGAGTCGCTGGTTTGTTTAATGTCTGCGATGAGCCTTACCTTATCTTCAAATTTTGAAAGATTATCAACCTGTTTTTTTAAAATTTCCAGTTCACCGGAAAAAATTTGAATCTGGCTTCTCTGGTTTCTGATTTCATCATTTTGTTTAATGATGGTTTGATTTAAAACTATATTATTAAATGATATTTTTTTAAGCCGAAAGTAATCGTATCCAATGAAGGATGCTCCGCCAATCGCAGTAATAACAGTGAGAAGTATAAACCTTAATGTGGTCTTGCGGATAGAAAATTCCTTGATATTAGAAGTGGCGCCGGAATGAAACCATATTTCAATGCTTTTTCTCATTACAACCTTTTTTAGTTAGATATCTTTTTTATGTCAAGTATAATATTCATTACAAAGGTCCTTGAACCGGATTTAAGCCTGTTTCATCATTTAAACCAAACAGTATATTCATGTTTTGAACCGCCTGTCCCGCAGCACCCTTTAAAAGGTTGTCAATGGCGGAAACAATAATAATTTGTTTTGTTTTTTCATCAAAGTGAAAGCCAATATCACAGCAGTTAGTCCCTTTAACATGAGAAGTTGCCGGATACATATTTTTGTCAAGTATTCTTACAAAAGGCTCATCACCATAATAGGAATGTAAGGTTTTTCTGATATTCTTTTCGTTTGCATCATTTGTTGACTGAGCATAAATTGTTGACAGCATTCCCCTTGTTAAGGGAAGCAAGTGTGGCACAAAGGTTATGTCCACTTTTTGTTGCGAATGAATACTTAAGACTTCATTTATTTCAGGGGTATGCCTGTGGTTCCCAATTTTATAGGCGTTGAATGATTCATTGACTTCGCAAAAATGAGTGGAAGGCGATAAAGAGCGTCCTGCACCGCTTACACCGGATTTTGAATCTGAAATAATGCCATCGGGCCGGATCAATCCCTCCTTTAAAAGAGGAAGTAAGGGTAATAGAATGCTTGTGGGATAGCAGCCCGGGTTGCCGACAAGGTTTGATGTCTTTATCCGGTCCCTGTATATTTCACTAAGACCATAAACACTTTCTTTTAAGAGATGCTTTGAGGTGTGTTTCTGATAGGCCGATTCATATGTTTTTGCGTCTGTGAATCTGTAGTCAGCTGATAAATCAACAACTTTTACCTTATGTTCCAGAAGCGTTGGTACATGCATCATTGATACTTTGTGCGGCAGTGCTAAAAACATGACATCTACTTTTTTGGAAAGTGATTTAATATCTAAATCTTCACAAATCAGATTTTCAAATCCTCTCATGGAAGGGAAAATATTTGTCAAAGATTTACCTTTATAGCTGTTTGATGTAACAGCACACAATTTAGCTTTTGGATGATTGGAAATCAGTTTGACAAGTTCAACACCTGTATACCCGGATGCTCCCGCAATGCCTACGTTTATCATATGCTTCCTTATTATCTTGAAAATTTTTACAAGTCTTTTGCTTTAGCAGATAGAAGTGCTCTTTTACAAATTAAATTTTACTGTACTCTACTAAAGTATGGTCTTCTCCTTGCAGTTCTTTGTTAATGATATCAGATATCATTTCCCAGTTCCCTTTTGCAAGACCGGCACCTATTTTCGGGTAGCCGATTTTCTGATTTGCAAAATCATTCTTTATCCCGGCAAAGAGTTTTTGGATGGCTTCATAATCAACCAGTACACCGTGGCCTGAAAAATCATATTGGGTATATCCGTTAATAATGGTGAAAATATTGTCATTTCTTTCAATGCGTGCCATAGAGTATGCGCCCAGTTTTTTCTTATCTCCCATCCCTGTTTTCAGATCGGCTTGATAAGCCTCTGGAAAATTATCTCTGATCAGTTTTGCTATACCCGCTCCCATGGAACAAAAGCAGTTGCAACCATGGATAATGACATCAAAGCGTCCGGTCAGAGCGAATTGAACCAGATCGCCTTTTAATATATTCATCATTGAATTATCCTCCAGTTAACACTAGTGGATGCAAAAAAATCGACATTGAAAATCTGTAATAAACACTAAGAATTTATCAATATAAAATTTGGCTTAGAAACAGTTTGGTTCTGTCATTCTGAGGATTGTTGAAAAACTCTTCAGGTTCGTTCTCTTCAATAATTTCTCCTTCATCCATAAAAAGAACCCTGTGCGCAACGCTTTTTGCAAAACCCATCTCGTGGGTTACAACAATCATGGTCATGCCATCTCGTGCCAGGTTTACAATGACATCAAGAACCTCTTTTACCATTTCAGGATCAAGGGCTGAAGTCGCCTCATCAAAAAGCATTATATTGGGTTTCATGCAAAGGCTTCTCGCAATTGCCACCCTTTGCTGTTGACCTCCGGATAGCTGGCCCGGGAATTTTGCTGCTTGTTCTGCAATCTGAACTTTTTCAAGGTAAAGCATTGCTATTTCTTCAGCTTCTTTTTTGGGTATTTTCCTCACCCATATAGGTCCGATTGTTAAATTTTCAACAATTGTAAGGTGGGGAAACAGATTGAAATGTTGAAAAACCATACCCACTTCAGATCTGACTTTTTCAATATTTTTAAGGTCCTTGGTAAGCTCAATACCATCAACAATTATTTGACCTTTCTGGTGCTCTTCAAGTCTGTTTATACATCTTATAAGTGTTGATTTTCCAGATCCGGACGGGCCGCAAACAACAATAATCTCTTTCTTTTTAACAGTGATATTAATATTGTTTAAAACATGGAAATCACCGTACCATTTATGCATATTGATAATTTCAATCACTGTATCTTCACTTGAAACATCTTCTTTTTTAATTTTTTCTTCGCTCATAAATAATCGCTTTATAAATAAAGTTGTTAATAATAATTATTATAAACCTGTATCAAGTTCTTTTTCCAGCTTTCTGCTATAGTTAGACATAAAAAAGCAACATACAAAATAAATTAACGCTATAAATATGTACGCTTCTGCTGAAAATCCCATCCATTTTGGTTCTGACAAGGTTGTCTGTGTCGTTTTTAATAAATCATATAACCCGATTATAACGACAAGGGATGTATCTTTAAAAGCAGAAATTAAAACGCTGACAGATGGCGGAATAACAATTTTTAATGCCTGGGGCAGGATAATCAGTCTCATGGTCTGCAAATAATTTAATCCAAGGGAATCAGCTGCTTCAAACTGGCCTTTATTCATTCCCTGTAAGCCGCCTCTGACAACCTCCGCAACATATGCTGCCGTAAACATGATAATGGCAACCTGGGCTCTCAAGATTGCATTTATTGAGACCCCTTCAGGCAAGAATAATGGAAAAACCACAGAAGACATAAATAATAAACTGATTAAAGGAACACCCCTAATCAGTTCGATATAAAAAACACAGAATGTTTTAATAACCGGCATTTCTGACTGCCGACCCAGGGCCAGAAGAATACCTAAAGGATAGGCTGCTGTTAAACCAAAAACAGACAGGAGTAATGTTAGGATTATCCCCCCCCATCTTTCAATATCAACAGGTTCAAGTCCTAAAATACCACCTTTTAATAATACCCCCATAATCACTAATGCAATAATCCAGGAATATCCAAGAAATGCATTCCAGTAATTTCTATTTCTACTTATAAAAAGTAATGATACCAGCATGAAAATAGCTGTTATAGGACGCCATAAGATATCCTGGGGATAAAATCCAAAAAGAATAATTTTATAATTACTTGAAATGATCGACCAGCATGCACCGCCTGATTCCCTGCAGTTAGCATCCGGAAGCCAGGAACTGTCTATTAAAGCCCAATTTAAAAAAGGAATAATTGAAAACCATAAGATACTGACAATAATAATAGTTAGTATAGTATTAAAAGGACTAGAAAATAAATTTTCTCTGATCCATCCCAAAATACCAACACTTGATATTGGCGGTTTAATTATGACCTTATTTTCATTTTTTGCATGTAATTCCATAAAAACTTGATTTTACAATCATCACCTTTCAACTATTGCCATTTTTTTGTTATAAAAATTCATAAAAGCTGAGGTTGATAAACTGAATATAAGATATACAATCATGATTAACATAACGCCCTCAATTGCCTGGCCTGTTTGATTAATCGCAGTTCCGGCAACAGAAACAAAATCCGGATACCCAATGGCTACAGCAAGTGAGCTGTTTTTTGTTAAATTGAGCATCTGGCTTGTTAAAGGCGGAATAATAACCCGTAATGCCTGGGGAAGAATAATGAGATTTAAAAGCTGTCCGGGTTTTAAACCGATGGCCACTGCAGCTTCTGTCTGACCTTTACTGACGGCTTGAATCCCTGCTCTTACAACTTCAGCAACAAACGCTGCCGTATATAAAACAAGTCCTAAAAGAAGCGCTGCGAATTCAGGACTAATGGTTAATCCGCCCTTAAAGTTAAATCCTTTTAATTCGGGAACACTCATATCCGTCGGAGTCCCGCCAATTATCCAGCACACAAAAGGAAATCCAATTAATAAAATTATGGAAGTAATAATAACAGGGAAAGGCTTACCCGTTAAATCCTGTCTTTTTTTAGCCCATTTTTTCAGGAAAAAAATTACAATAACGGCAATTATTATAGCAATTGCCATATATTTATAAACAGGATGTGCTTGTGGAATTCCAAAGATTAATCCTCTGTTACATAAAAACAAACCTTTGAATGGCGTTAATGCTTCTTTTGGCGAAGGTAGCATTTCATAAAAAAAAGCATACCAGAAAAAAAGTTGTAATAAGATCGGTATGTCTTGAAACAGTTCAATATATCCTGCTGCACATTTATTAATCAGCCAGTTTTTTGATAATCTGGCTATCCCAAGAAATGTTCCGAGAACAACCGTCAGGATGATTCCAATAAATGATACCAGCAGAGTATTAAAAAAACCGACAGAAAGAGCTCTGGCATACCTGTCTGCTGCCGAATACTCAATTAAAGATTCTCCGATTTCAAAAGCGGCTTCCTTATTTAAGAATCCAAATCCTGTCGCAATTGATTGTCTTTCCAAATTGGTCATTGTGTTGGAAACGAGGTACCATGCAACAAAAGCAAATAAACACGCCGCTCCAATCTGATAAAGTATGGATCGTTTATCAGGATCATACCAGAAGGATATGTTCTCAGAAATTTTATTATTACTATCTGTATTCATTATGCTTTTTAAATGCTTTCAAAAAAAATATGGTGCAATTTTCATTGCACCATATTAAATGCAAAGTTAGGAATTACTTGAATGGTGGAGAGTACATTAAGCCGCCATCTGTCCAAAGTGCATTAAGCCCTCTTTCTATACCAAGCTGAGTATTAATACCAACGTTTCTTTCAAAGATTTCGCCATAATTACCAACCATTTTAATGATGTTGTAAGCGAACTTTTCATCAAGACCAATCGCTTTCCCAATACCTTTTGTAACGCCCAGGAATCTTTTGATTTTAGGGTCATTGCTTTTCAGCATTTCATCAACATTCTTAGAAGTAATACCAAGCTCTTCAGCATTTATAAGAGCAAGTACAGAATAATTAACAATGTCTTTCCACTGGTTATCTCCGTGCCTTACTGCAGGAGCCAGGGGTTCCTTTGAAATTATTTCAGGAAGAATCATATAGTCCGCAGGATTTGGAGCAACTGCGCGCGTTCCTGCAAGCTGGGACGCATCTGATGTTAAACAGTCGCACCGGCCTGCAAAAAAGGCCTTGGCAAGTTCGGCGGTGTCTTCAATAACAACCGGATTCATTTTCATTCCGTTTGCCCTGAAATAATCAGCAACGTTCATTTCTGTAGTCGTTCCAGGAAGAACACATACTGTAGCACCATCAAGTTCTTTAGCGCTTTTCACACCCAGTTTTTTGGGAATTAGGAATCCCTGACCGTCATAATAATTTACCTGGCAGAAATCAAGGCCAAGAGCCGTGTCCCGGCTTAAGGTTTGTGTACAATTTCTGAAAAGAACATCAATTTCTCCTGACTGCAATGCTGTAAATCTTGTTTTGGCTGTCAGAGGAGTGAATTTTAATTTGTCAGGACTGCCAAAAACTGCGACAGAAACAGCCCTGGCAGAATCAACATCAAGGCCTCTCCAGACACCTTTATCATCGGCTTTTCCAAAGCCAAAAAGGCTGCCGTTGACTCCAACTTGAATCCACCCCTTCGCTCTAACATCTTCAAGTGTTCCAGCCATGGCAAATGTGGACATAGCAAGAACGGTAAGGCAAACTGCTAATACTTTTAATAATTTCATAGATACTCCCCTCCATTTACTTAGATTAATTGATTTAGAATAATTCTGTAAGAATTATTCCTGCGTATGTATTGCTTGAATCTTTAAAGCCTTTGCAACTATTAGCATATTCGTAATATTTTTCAAGAATTATTATTGAATGATATACTATTTTTTCAATAGAGTCGCAGTAAAAAAAATGTAATATTGGAAAAAATAATATTAATTTAATGAAATAAGATTTATATTAGTCATATGTTGTCCTGTGTAAAAATTTTCAGAGAGCCTGTAAATGCCATATCCCATATGGCAGGTGCCCTTGCATCTATAATCGGTTTAACATTAATGGTTGTGTTTGCTGCAATCAAGGCAGATACATGGCATGTAGTCTCTTTTGCCATTTTTGGTACCACATTGGTTTTAATGTATACGGCAAGTTTTCTTTATCATGGATTGAAAATATCTGAAAAAACTTTATTGGTTTTTCGAAGGATTGATCATATTATGATCTTTATGCTCATAGCTGGATCATATACACCCGTTTGCCTTGTGCCGTTGCGCGGTCCCTGGGGATGGAGTATCTTTGGTGCGGTCTGGGGCATTGCAATTATTGGAATAGGATTAAAGATTTTTGCAATGAATGTACCCAGATGGATTTCCACCATGATTTATCTGATCATGGGATGGCTGTGTGTGATTGCGGTTTATCCTCTTGTAAAAACCCTTGAGCCTGTCTGCCTTTTTTGGCTGGCTTTAGGCGGACTGTTTTACAGTGCCGGCGCCATTATCTATTCCATAAAAAAACCAGATCCATTTCCCGGTATATTTGGATTCCATGAAATATGGCATTTGTTTGTGTTATTGGGAAGTGCCAGTCATTTTTGGCTTGCATTCAAACATCTAATGTACATAAGCCCTGCTTAAACGTAAGGTTTCTTTCATTGTAAAAACAGATCATATTGGGTAGTATTTTTTCCTTGCATGCTTATTTTCTATCCATGGTTTTTAGCAGGGAGCAGATATGAAAATTAATAATGTCAAAAAAATAACAGACTGCAAACATCTGAATCTTTTTTCAATCAGTTATAAAGATCGGATAAATTGTGAAAAACAATGGATTTTTGCATCACGATCAAAGGACTTAAATCCCCTTGAAAAAAATTATACAAAACCGGATGCGGTCGTTATTGTTCCGCTTCATAAACCAGAATCAAAAATAGTCGTAATAAAAGAATTCAGAGTTGCCCTTGGCGGTTATCAATACGGATTTCCGGCAGGTCTGGTGGATATTGGTGAGACAGTTGAGCAGACAGGAAAAAGGGAACTTTTTGAAGAAACCGGGTTGACCGTTACAAAGGTGTTAAAAAAAAGTCCTGCCATTTTTTCATCTTCCGGTATGACCGACGAGTCCATCAGTTTGCTGTTTGTTGAATGCGAAGGCCACCCCACAAGCCGGTTCAATGAAGCGTCCGAGGATATTGAAGTCATGACGTTATCCAGGGAACAGGCCTCAGATATTCTATATGGCAACAAGATCAAGTTTGATGTGAAATCCTGGATAATTTTGAACACCTTTGCCACTCAGGGGACCATTTAAATGTTTTCTAATTTTTTATATTTTCTTATCGCTTTGATCATATATACAACCTCTGAACTGTTTGAGACGGTTAAAAGCTTTGATAATAGCCTTGTTTTCGCCAGTTTTATGATCAGTGCTTTATTTGTTTTTATTTGTCATATTGCATTTAAACGGCTTTCAAAAAAGGCATCTGAAAACCCTTACGGGAACATTGACCATTTAATCAATACTTATATTTCACATCTGTCTGTACTTGCGCTGGTGATTTTTGCCGTAAATATTTATGGGTTCAAACTAAATCTTTTATTTTCCGGAATAAAATTATTTGATGTTATTCCAACGATTGAAGCCATTATTTTTTTAGGGCTGTTTCTTTTATATCTGATAATTATCTGGAATGCAGCATATGGTGTTCAGAAGCGATATTTTGCAGGAAAAGTATCAAAAAAGAACTTTATCATGTCCAATGTTTCCTTTTCTTTACCAGCGCTTCTGCCCTGGTTTTTCCTGTCAATAGTTGCCGATATCCTGGGATTGTTGCCCTGGCAACCGGTTAGGCAATTATTAAAAACCCCTGCCGGAGAAATTGGATATATCGCCTTGTTTCTTGTTGCTATAGCCATTTTCGGGCCTGTGTTAATCAAAAAACTTTGGAATTGCAAGCCATTAGAGCCGGGATTACCAAGAACCAGAATCGAAGGTGTTTGCCAAAAAGTCGGACTAAAATATTCAAATATTTTAAAATGGGAGTTGTTTGGCGGCACCATGATTACAGCCGGCGTAATGGGTCTTGTCGGGCGATTCCGGTATATTCTTGTTACACCCGCCTTGCTCCATTCATTGAATGATGATGAAATAGATGCGGTTATAATGCATGAGATCGGGCATGTTCAAAAATATCATATGTTGTTTTACCTTTTCTTTTTTGCAGGGTTTATTGCCTGTAATTTTGTCTTCTTTGAACCCGTTATGCTGTTATTATATATTTTTGAACCCGTCTATAAGTTGTTTGAGTTTATCGGTATTGAAAAAAATACGGCTTACCCGATTTTAATCAGCACAACACTTATAGGATCTTTTATTCTTTATTTCAGGTTTGTATTCGGATTTTTCATGAGAAACTTTGAACGTCAGGCTGATATTCATGTCTACCATTTCACCGATGATGCATCCCCGCTTATTTCAACATTCTACAAGATCGCATCCTTTTCCAGACAATCCATTGAAAAGCCCAACTGGCATCATTTCAGTATCGGCCAAAGAGTAAGGTTTCTGGAAAAATGTCAATCGACCCCCGCTTTGATAAAGGCCCATCATTTACAAGTCAGAAAGTTGATTATCGGATATTTTGTCCTGGTTATTATACTATTTGGTTTTGGTTATTCCATTAATTATGGCATGGCCAAGGAAGCATTCGGCAATTTTATAGCTGAAAACATTCTTTTTCAACAGCTGGATGTTGATCCTGAAAACTCGGGCCTTCATGCTGTTGTCGGCGATTATTATTATAACAAGAAAAATTATGAAAAGGCCATTGATTCATATGAAAATGTTTTGAGGGTGGATTATGAAAATGTCCATGCATTAAATAATTTGTCATGGCTTTTTGCAACATGTCCAAAAGAAGAGTACAGGAACAGGAAAAAGGCTCTGAAATATGCCACAAGGGCTTTGGAGCAAAAAAGAGAAGCCTTTATTTTAGACACCTATGCCGAAGCGCTTTTTGTCAATAATGATATCCAGGATGCTGTAACTGCCGCGAAAGAGGCCCTGAACCGTTCAAAAGACAAAAAAGAGTATTACAAAAGTCAATTGCAGCGGTTTGAGAAAATGTTAAACCCCTGAAGTTTTAGATGCCAATGGGCAAAAATGCCATACCCGCTATCTGCACCACTTTTTTTATGATCCTGCCACTTCTGTTGGAAACGATTGATGCCATGGTATCCTGAAGAGAAATGATCTTTCCGAAAATGCGTTCATAGCTTAAATTTTGCACTTCACCTTTCAAACTATTGGTGAGGATGAATAACTGGCCGTTACCCTTTTTTCTTGTTTTAAGTCGCCAGACAACGATTTCAATATTTCGGGCACTGTTGTACAGATTTTGTGCATCCAGATAATCCAGCATGAAGAGTTCACATTTGCTGTTATATGATTTATGAATCATTGTATATAAACCAACCATCAGTGCAAAGACGCGATCGCCTTCAAATTCGGGCTCAAATCCCAGCAAAATAGCATCCGTACTCTCTTGGAATTTAAGTTCTTCATGTCTTTTATCAACCGGACATATAAATATTTGGTTTAGACGGGAATCAATTGTCTTGCCTTGAATTTTTTTTAATTCATATGGATTTTTTTTGTAAAGCTTTACTGTGAGGTTTTTTAAAAGGGTGATCGCCTGATTCATGTGAATTTCAGAGATAACATCAATATTGGTTTTGGCAAGATCCTTAACACGAAATCCAGAAGATGCACTGCACCCTGATAATAAAAAGATACAGAGGAGAGTAAAAGTAAGAAATTTTTTCAGAAAAGAATCGAAAATGATTTTCTCCTTTTGTGATTCAGCCGTGAGAGGAGTGATTCTGATTTCAGGGCTGAATAATTTACAGTACTTTTTCGGTTTTATATTCTTGAATTCCTTTATGCATCGTCTTAACAGCAAGCTGAATACAATGATGTTTTTTTTCCGGAATATTTCCAAGGACTTTAAAAACATCTCCGTCATTTATTTTTAATGCATCATCAATTGTTTTGCCCTTTACCAGATCAACTGCAGCCATGGCAGCAGAAATTGCTCCGGCGCAACCTGTGATTTCATACCGGACATCATCGATGAGGTTATTATCATCAATTTTAAGGTAGACCCTCATAATATCTCCACAGGATCCGATTTTTTCAGATATCTGGTCAGCATTTTCAATATGACCCATATATTTTTTTTCAAGATAATAATTAATTGCCGGATCAGCATATCCTGCACCTGACAACATTCTACGTTCGGCATCAGCTGGTGTAATTTCTGTAACCACTGTTTGTCCCTTTATTTCACCCTGATCTAAAAAGAATATTTTACCGGGCATAATAATAAAATATTTCATCATAAAATTAAAACATGTGTCTTAAAATAATGAATTTCTTTTTTATGTCAAGCAAAATGGATAAAACTTGATTATTTGTTATAGTCTATAATGGTAATATTGATAACTTCATTACGTACAAACCCGTTGCAGATAAATAATACTTGAGATTATTGTAAGCTGTGATATTCTAGTTTAAATTTTTCTGGGTTTATTTCCCAAGAGATGTAACGATTATGGCAATACTTTTAGGGCTCATATTATATTTTCGGCTACCATCTGACAGGTAAAATAAGGAGAACAGGTTATGAAAGAGTTGATTACGTACATTGCGAAAGCGCTGGTTGACAATTCGGATCAGGTCGAAGTCCAGGAAATTAAGGCTCAACAGACTCTTGTATTGGAATTACGGGTTGCAAAAGAAGATCTTGGGAAGGTCATTGGCAAAAAAGGCAGAACAGCTCAGGCCATGCGAACTATTTTATCCTGCGCATCTGCAAAGGAACAGAAAAGAGTCATTCTGGAAATTGTAGAGTAATCACCCCTGTCACGCAATGAAACAGAGGTAATCTCAATTCCAATTAAAAAAAGATTTGAGCCCAGAAAAAATTAATCTTCAAGAGCTTTTAAAACAGAAGCATCATTTTTTAAAGCTGCAATTTTTTCTCCAGCCGGAAGTTTTTTAATTTGGTACTCAAGTTTAAGAGCGTTGCTTTTTGTAAGATCTTTCCTGACAGCAACTAATTTCACTGGTAGTCTGGATCTTGTATATTTTGAAGCAACCCCTTCGTTGTGTTTTAACAGACGGTTTTCGAGATTTTTGGTAACACCACAATACAAGGATCTATCAGCGCATTCTAATAGGTAGACCTGCCAATTTTTTATATTATTATGCAAAGGAACGGCTGAAAAGGTTTTCAATGGCTTTTTTACCTTCATCCGAAATGTTTCTGGTTCCTGTCCCGCAAAAAGTTTTATGTAAAATTACAGGTTCATCTTCCACCCATTCATTTTCTTTCCATGTATACCACTTATTTTTGTCTTGATCAAAAACGCTTACAGGTCTGTTAAAAAATTTGGCAAGCTCAACACCCCAGCCAGTTCCGCCTTTAACCGTTTTGTCAGACTGAATCCAACCGATTGCAAACACCTGATACCCTTTATTAACCATATGGAAAATAATCTGAAAAACTTTTCTGATTTTATCTACCCGTGCATATCTCCTGCCCATTCGTGCGGATACTATCTCCATACTGATATTGCCTTTTTTCAGTTCCTCATCACTAAGCATGGTAATGTTTTTTTCCCGCGAACACTTATGCCCCTCAAACGAGAAATTTATTTCATTGATTCCATACTTTTGGGCGCATTCTCCAAAAGTTTCTTCTGTGCCTTTAAGTCCGCCACTGTAAATACTGTACTCTTTATTACTCATAGTTGTTATTTCTCCTTTTTTTGTCCCTCATATTAGCTTGGTTTTTTGAATGAGCGGAACTAAATATGCGAATTCAACGTTTTTTGCAATAGTTTTTTGTCTGAAAGTAAATAATATTTTTTTATAACGCCAATAAAGTATATAATCTTGTCGAAACTATCAAGCTATTTAGGCATTATGTTAATATAATTTGGTTGGAAGTGCCCGGTGGCAATCGAAAGGTGCAACACACCCGTGAATGGATACGAATTTTTAAATTTCGGTTCAATAAGCAAAAAGGCTTTCAACCGAAAAGCTGAAAACCTTTGTCTTTTAAATGGCTGGGTGATAAGGATTTGAACCTTAATTGACGGAGTCAGAGTCCGTAGTCCTGCCGTTGGACGATCACCCAGCAAAATAATGATGGGCTTATATATCAAGCCTGTTGTTTAGTCAAGAATTATCTTGGCTCCTGGGTTTGTTAAAGGCAGGTGGATTATGGTATATAAGACATTAGGTGTTCCATATTTTTTCATAAAAATTATGATATATGGGAGGGAAAGATGGCTGTTACAGTATTGATTAAAAGAAAGTTTGTGCCTGGAAATGAAAGCTTGCTGGAAGAGCTATACCGGGAGATGAGAAGTGCTGCTTTAAATCAGGAAGGCTATATCGGGGCTGAAACCTTAAAACGGGTAGATATAAAAGGGGAACTTCTTGTCATAAGTAAATGGCAGCATATTGATGACTGGTCAAAATGGCTTGTCAGCAAGGAGAGAAGAACATACCAGGAACGGATTGACAGCCTTACCAGTGCTGAAACCAAATTTGAGATTTATACTCATTAATCAGGATGAAATGAATTATAATAAAAAACTTAAGGATCTTGAAAAAAGATTGACTAAACTGTCCTCTTTTGCAGTGGCTTTTTCAGGCGGTGTTGACAGTAGCTTTCTGCTGGCAGTGGCAAAAAAAATAAATCCTCAAAATTTGCTTGCCATTACTGTTTCTTCACAGTTCGTGCCGGAAAGGGAAATTGAGTTTGCAAAGAGAATCGCCCTTTCAATTGGGGTTCAACATATCTGTCTTGATGTGGATATTCTTGAAAATGGAGATGTGGTTCGTAATACTTTAGATCGTTGTTACTATTGCAAAAAACAAATGTTTTCACTGATAAAAGAGATAGCTGAAAATCTGGGTATTAAATCTTTAGTTCACGCCGTAAACCTGGATGATTTAAAAGACTTTCGGCCTGGATTAAAAGCGGCAAAAGAGCTTGGCTTCTATTCTCCTCTGGTAGATGCAAACCATACAAAAGCTGATATCAGGATGCTTTCAAGGCAATTGGGGATAGAAACATGGGACAAGCCTTCCCAATCCTGCCTGGCAACAAGGATTCCATATCATAAAAAGATAACAGCTAAAAATATCATTATGGTTGATAAAGCAGAATTTTTTCTACAGGATTTGGGATTTGCTCAGGTGCGGGTGAGATGCCATGGGAAAACAGCTAGGATTGAAGTTGAACCCGGGCTGGTAGACAGGATATTTAATAGTGATATCAGACAAAAGGTGTCAAAGAAATTTCGAAAAATAGGATTTGAGTATACCAGTATTGATATTGATGGTTATAAAACAGGGAAGATGAATCATGAAACTTCGGACAATAAAAATCCGCAGCCATAAAATTCAATTACAGACTGCGGATTTGGGTTTATTAATGGTGTGGATTATTTTTTCTGGATTTCAAGATCGTTGAAAAAATATCCAATTTCAAAAGCGGCGGTTTCAGGTGCATCAGAACCATGGACAACATTTTTTTCTATATTTGTTGCATAATCTTTTCTGATCGTGCCTTCTTCTGCTTCTTCAAAATTGGTAGCCCCCATGAGTTTCCTGTTTTTTGCAATCACATTTTCTCCTTCAAGAACCATGACAACAATAGGTCCTGAAGTCATAAAATCCGTCAGACTGTCAAAAAACGGGCGGTCTTTATGAACGGCATAAAACCCTTTAGCCTGTGTTTTTGTAAGCTGAATCATTTTCATGGCGGCAATTTGAATACCATCGGTTTCAAACCGTTTGATCACTTCACCAACCACGTTTTTTGCAACCCCATCGGGTTTGATTATTGATAATGTTCTTTCCACAATCCAAATCCTTTCAATTATTATTAAAAACGGGCTTGAAAATTATCATAAAACCGTATTATAAGTCAATATCTATGCGGCCGGGTTAAATAACACACAAAACATCAATATTTTAAATGATATGAAAATTTTAAGGATTGCAGTCACAGGATCGGCAGGTTCAGGAAAGAGTCTTGTATGTCAGAGGTTTAAAGAGATTGGCCTGGTCACTTTGGATTGTGATGTGATTGCAAGGTATGTTGTGGAACCTGGAGAAGAGGCCTTTGAAAAGGTAGTTGAATTGTTTGGCCAAAAAGTGGTCCGGAAAGAGGGAACTCTGGACAGGGCAACGCTGCGAAATATCATCATGAATGATTCATTACTTCGACAAAAAATGGAGAACATTTTACATCCTCAAATTATCAAAGAAATGGTTTCTCAAATAGAGAATGCAGAGATTAAGGACAAAAAAGCGGTGGTCGTCGAGGTGCCTTTATTGTTTGAATTAGGCATGGAGGAACAATTTGATATCACGATTGCTGTCATGGCAAAGGATATGGATCTTATCAAAAGAATTTCTGACCGGGACAATGTTACAAAGAAAGATGCCCAAAAGATACTTGACCTTCAAATGTCCCAGGAAAATAAAATGACAAGGGCGGATTATGTTATTCTCAACGAGGGGAAAAGGTCTGAACTCTTTGAATCTGTTGACAATCTCTTTAACAAAATCCAAAAAGAATTCTTGACAACGTGATATTTTTACCTTATTAATCAAACGTTAAATAAGGAATTTTAAAATATCTGACTGTTTTTTCACATCATTTTTGGCTTTTAGACTTCAAAAGGTATATTTCAACAAAACTTTAGCCTGTAAAAGACAATAAAATAAATTTGGGAGAATGAATGAACCTTGTAAAATTAAATGAGATGAAGATTAGTGAGTTGACCAAGCTTGCTAAGAAATATAAAGTTAAAGGGATCAGTGGCCTTAAAAAACAGGACTTAATTTTTGCTTTGCTCCAGGCAAACATTGAGGAGACTGGGCAGGTTTATGGTGAAGGTACGCTTGAAATTCTCCCGGATGGTTTTGGATTTTTAAGGGCTCCCGGATATAATTATCTTCCCGGCCCCGATGATATCTATGTCTCTCCTTCTCAAATCCGAAGGTTTAATTTAAGAACCGGTGATACAATTTCCGGTCAGGTTCGAAAACCCAAAGATTCTGAGCGGTATTTTGCATTACTGAAAGTGGAAGCCGTTAATTTTAAAAATCCGGAGCTTGCTGCAGAAACCATTCTTTTTGATAATTTGTTGCCCCTCTATCCTGAACAAAAAATGAATCTTGAGGCTGAGTCAGATAATTATTCCATGCGTGTGATAGATTTGGTATCACCCATAGGGTTTGGTCAGCGCGGTTTGATTGTGTCTCCGCCCAAAGCCGGTAAAACCATGCTTTTGCAAAATATTGCCAACAGTATGGTTAAGGCGCATAAAGATATCATTCCAATGATTGTTCTGATTGATGAACGCCCGGAAGAAGTGACCGATATGGCACGAAATGTTGATGCCGAAGTTGTAAGTTCAACCTTTGATGAACCGTCAGAACGCCATGTTCAGGTGGCTGAGATGGTCATTGCGAAGGCCAAAAGAATTGTTGAGCAGGGCAAGGATGTTGTGATTTTGCTTGACAGTATTACAAGGCTTGCAAGGGCATATAATTCTGTAATGCCGCCATCCGGCAAAATCCTTTCCGGTGGTGTGGATTCAAACGCCCTTGACAGACCCAAAAGATTTTTCGGTGCAGCAAGAAATATCGAAGATGGCGGCAGTCTGACCATTATCGCAACCGCATTGGTTGATACCGGAAGCCGTATGGATGAAGTTATATTCGAAGAATTTAAAGGCACCGGCAATATGGAACTTGTTCTGGATAGAAAGCTTTCTGACAAAAGAGTTTTTCCTGCTATTGATATGAATAAATCAGGTACGAGAAAAGAGGAATTGTTGCTTGATCCAATGGTTTTGAACCGTGTGTGGATCTTACGAAAATTATTGTCGAGTTTAAATTCTGTTGACAGCATGCAATTTTTACTTGAAAAAATGAAAGGAACAAAGGATAATAAAGAGTTTCTTGAATTGATGAATTCATAAGTTAAGAATTAAATGATTGCCAAAGATATGGCATGGTAAGGAGTTTTAAGGGAAATGAAAAAAAAGATACATCCAAAATACACAAGATCTACAGCTTCTTGTGCTTGCGGTGCGACATTTGAAGTTGGGTCAACAAAAGAGAATATCAAAGTGGAAATTTGTTCCCAGTGTCATCCTTTCTTCACCGGGAAACAAAAGCTGGTTGACACTGCCGGAAGAATCGATCGTTTCAAAAAGAAATATGCAGGGTTTGACGCGACAAAACTTATTTAACACTTTTTAGTAATTTGTAATCAAAAAGGGGTCTTAACAAAAGAGCCCCTTTTGAGTTTTTGAATTATGATAAAAAAATTAAAAGGCATTGAAGAAAGATTTATTAAGCTTGAGCAGCTCTTGAGTGATCCGGCCGTTATCAGCGATCAAAAAAAGTATCGGGACTATCTGATAGAACATGGGGAACTCAATAAAATTGTTCCGGTGTTCAGGGAGTATGAAGGGCTTTTGGAGGAGCACAAAGAGGCAAAGGAACTTTTAAAGGATAATGACCTTGAAATACGGGCCATGGCCAGAGAAGAGATTCCGGGTCTTGACTCAAAAATTGAAGCAGTAAAATCACAACTCAATATCCTTTTGATGCCAAAAGATCCCAGGGATGATAAAAATGTTCTCCTTGAGATCCGGGCTGGAACCGGTGGAGAAGAGGCAGGTATTTTTACCGGCGATTTGTTTAGAATGTACTCAAGGTATACTGAATCCAAAAACTGGGCCATGGAGATTGTTGAGAAAAATGACTCCAGTTCAGGCGGGTTTAAGGAGATTGTATTCCTGGTGCGCGGGAAGGGCGCATTCAGCAGTTTTAAATATGAAAGCGGCACCCATCGTGTCCAGCGAGTGCCTGAAACAGAGGCCCAGGGAAGGGTTCATACATCTGCTGTTACCGTAGCCGTTCTTCCCGAGGCCGAAGATATTGATATTGATATCAATCCTGCTGATCTTAAAATTGATGTGTTCAGGTCTTCCGGACCTGGCGGGCAATCGGTAAATACAACAGATTCTGCGGTCAGAATTACCCATATTCCAACCGGTGTTACAGCCACATGTCAGGATGAGAAATCCCAGCATAAAAACAAGGCCAAAGCCATGGGTGTTCTTAAGTCCCGTATCCTTGACGCCAAAGTCAGGGAAGAGGAAGGGAAAAGAGCAGCTGAGAGAAAAGGACAGGTGGGAACAGGTGACCGAAGCGGCAGGATCAGGACATACAATTTTCCCCAAGGGCGAATGACAGATCACCGAATCGGTCTTACGCTTTACAAACTGGACAGTATTATGGAAGGTAATATCCAGGAAATCATTGATGAGCTTAAAACATATAACCAGGTACAGGCATTAAAGGAAATTGCCTAAAAAAATTGAATGATTGGACAATCATTAAGATTCTTGTCTGGACAGAATCCTATTTTAAAGACCATTCCATTGACAGTCCCAGGTTGACTGCCCAAATGCTGCTTGCCCATAGCCTTGGCATAAAGCGACTTGATCTTTATCTTCAGCATGACCGTCCCCTTCAAAAAAATGAGCTGTCCGATTTTAAAGCTTTAATCAGAAGAAGAATTCAAAACGAGCCCGTAGCATATATCATCGGAGAAAAAGGGTTCTTTGAATCTGATTTTAAGGTGGCAAGCGAGGTTTTGATTCCCCGGCCCGATACGGAAACCATTGTTGAAGAAGCATTAAAAGTATTAAATGCCTGTCAAGGCAACTTAAAATCCAAAACCGTTCTTGAGTTGGGGACAGGTTCCGGGGCGATTATTGTTTCTTTGGCAAAAGCGGCTCCGGATCATCTCTATTTTGCCAGCGATATTTCTGTGATGGCGCTTTCGATTGCAAAAAAAAATGCGGAAAAAATAGCCCCAAAAATAATTAATGAAAAGATTCATTTTTTTGCCGGTGACTGGTTTTCATCATTAAAAGCAATTCCACGATTTGATCTGATTGTTTCAAACCCACCTTATATTCCGACCAAGGATATTCAAAACCTGCAGCCTGAAATAAGGCAGTTTGAACCCATTATTGCTCTTGATGGCGGCAGGGACGGGCTTGCCTGTTTGAGATCCATTTTAGATGGCGCTCATCGCTATCTTGTCCCGGGTGGAATAATTTTGCTTGAAATGGGCTTTGATCAGAAAGAGGGTGTTCAAAATATTTCAAAACAATATCTTCAGTATCAATCCATTGAATTCATAAGGGATTTGGCGGGGCATAGCAGGGTGGTTTTAATTAAAAAATCAATTGATTAACTCTTTTTTTTTTGATATATAAATTAGGATTTTTGTTGGATAGTAAAAAACTCACATTCAGGGACTTGAAAATCAGGTGCTTTGGGAAAAGTCGAATTTCAGGAATGATCTGAATGGTGGATAAAACCATTAATTAATTTGGAGAACAAATGGCTTACATTACAATTAGAGAACTTTTGGAAGCTGGTGTGCATTTCGGGCATCAGACCAAACGCTGGAACCCAAAGATGAAAAAGTATATCTTTGGAGCAAGAAACGGAATTTACATCATTGATCTGCAGCAGACCGTAAAACTATTCAAAGAGGCCCATGATTTTATCAAAAGTGTGGCTGCCAAAGGTCAGGATGTCCTTTTTGTCGGTACAAAAAAACAGGCATCCGAGGCGATCTATGAAGAAGCAAACCGTGCTGAAGGGTTTTATGTTCAAAACCGATGGCTCGGCGGTATGCTGACCAACTTTCAGACTATTAAGAATAATATCACCCGGTTTCATTTTTTAAATTCAATTGAAAATGATGGAACCCTTGAAAATTATCCGAAAAAAGAGCAGGCAAAAATGCTCAAAGAAAAAACCAAGCTGGAGTTTGCCATTGGCGGTATCAGTCATATGAAAAGATTACCAGGGGCAATTTTTGTTATTGATCCTAAGAATGAAACCATTGCAGTGAAAGAGGGTAAAAGGCTTGGGATTCCAATTATTGCTGTTGTTGATACAAACTGTGATCCTGATGATATTGATTACGTGATTCCTGGAAATGATGATGCCATCAGAGCTATCCGTCTTTTTGCTTCCCGTATTGCCGATGCCTGCATCGAGGGAAGGGCACTTTATGATGAAAAACAAAAGGCTGAATCCGATAAAAAAGGTGCAGAAGAAAGCAAAGGTTCTTCCGATGAAAAAGTGTTGATTGAGGTTGTTTCCGATGGTACTGATGGCCCTGTCGTTGAAAAGATTAAAAGAAGAACAACACCAGTTGAAGAGACAAAAGAGAGCGACAAAGTCAAAGATAAGGAGTAAAATAAAATGGTGCAAATTTCCGCAGCAATGGTAAAAGAGCTTCGTGAGGCAACAGGCTCAGGTATAATGGATTGTAAAAGAGTCCTTGCCGAAGCAGAAGGTGATATGGAAAAAGCAATAGTGCTTTTGAGAAAAAAGGGGCTTGCAAAGGCTGCTAAAAGAGCCGGACGTTCAACCACTGAGGGTATTATTTATTCTTATATCCATACTGGTGCCAAACTGGGTGTTCTTCTTGAGGTGGACTGTGAGTCTGATTTTGTTGCCAAGACAGAAAATTTCAAGGCCTTTGTAAAAAATATTGCCATGCATATTGCAGCAACAAACCCGGCTGGTTTGAATCCTGAAGATGTTGATCCGGCAGTGGTTGAAAAGGAAAAAGAGATTTTTCGGGCACAAATGCTTGAACAAGGCAAACCCGAGAATATTATTGATAAAATTGTCGAGGGCAAAGTGGAAAAATTTTACAAAGATATCTGCCTCATGAGCCAGCAGTATGTAAAAGATCCCCAGAAGACCATTACGGATTTATTAAAAGAGACCATTGGTAAAATTGGTGAAAATATTCAGATAAAAAGATTTGTACGTTTCCAGATAGGAGAATAAAATCTTGAGCAAAGAGTCGGAGTTTGAACGGGTTTTAATTAAGCTGAGCGGAGAAGCCCTGATGGGAAATCAGGGCTTTGGTATCACCCCGGAAATGATTCATTATGTTGCGGCAGAGATTGCAAAAGTTTACCGCCTTAATGTACAGATTTCCATTGTTGTAGGTGGTGGAAATATATTCAGGGGTGTTGCAGGAAGTTCTGCCGGTATGGACAGAACTTCTGCCGATAATATGGGAATGCTGGCCACGGTTATAAACAGCCTGGCTCTTTGTGATGCCCTTGAAAAGTGTGATGTTCCAACAAGGGTTCAGTCTGCTATTCAAATGAACAGGATTGCAGAGCCGTTTATCCTCAGAAAAGCCATTCGCCATCTTGAAAAGAGTAGGGTGGTTATTTTTGCAGCAGGTACGGGAAATCCGTATTTTACAACGGATACGGCGGCTGTGTTAAGAGCCCATGAAACTCGTGCTCAGATTCTTTTTAAAGTCACCCAGGTTGATGGTGTTTATGATAAAGATCCGGTAGTTCATGATGATGCTGTCATGTTTGATGAATTGTCTTATATGAGGGTCATTGAAAAACAACTTCATGTAATGGACATGACAGCTATCTCCCTTGCAATGGAACATGATTTGCCACTGCAGGTGTTTGATCTTCACAAGGAAGATAATATTTTTAAGGCTGTAAGTGGCCAGGCTATTGGTACTCGAATTTATAACAAATAAGTAACCATTAAGTGAGGATGGATTGTTATGATAAATGAAGTGCTTCAAGAAACCAAAGAAAGAATGGGTAAATCTGAAAAAGCTTTTGAAAAAGAATTGTCAAAAGTTCGTACCGGCAGGGCATCCCAGGCAATACTTGATGGTGTTAAAGTTGATTACTACGGGACTCAGACACCTTTGCCGCAAATGGCAACCGTATCCATTCCTGAAAGCAGACTTATTGCTGTAAAACCATGGGATGTCAGTGTGATAAATGAAGTCGAAAAGGCGATTTTGAAAGCCAATCTTGGCCTGACACCTTCTAACGATGGTAAATTAATCAGGATATCAATACCGCCTTTGACAGAAGAGAGACGAAAAGAAATTGCAAAAAGTGCTTCCAAGATCTGTGAAGATTATAAAGTGGCCATTCGAAATATCCGGAGAGATTCCAACGAAATGTTAAAGGAACTTCAAAAGGAAGGGGATATTTCAGAGGATGACAGCTTTAAGGCTCAAAAGCAGGTCCAGAATGAAACGGATGAATATATTAAGCGGTTAGACGAAATCTTTGCAAAAAAAGAAAAGGAAATTCTTGAAGTCTAACTCAACACAAGATGTGACCCTTAATCCTGAAACACTTCCAGCCCATGTGGCCATTATCATGGATGGCAACGGCAGATGGGCTAAAAAAAAAATGATGAATCGTATCAAAGGACATGAACAGGGTTCACAAATCGTTCGCTCCGTCGTGACTGCCTGTAGAGAACTGGAGATTGGTACGCTTACATTATACGCATTTTCCACGGAAAACTGGGCAAGACCGAAACACGAAGTAAAAGCATTAATGATGCTTTTAAAAAAGTTCATTGTGTCGGAAAGAGAAAACCTTTTAAAAAATAATATTCGTCTCAATATCATCGGCCAGAAGCACAAGCTCCCTCTGGATGTTCAAAAAGAAGTTGATGCCACAATGGAGTTGACAAAAGACAACAACAAAATGCTGTTGAATCTCGCATTGAGTTATGGTTCACGAGAAGAGATCACAACTGCTGTTAAGCAGATTGTTGAAAAGATAGAATCAAAAAACTTGGATTCCAGGGATATTACTCAGGATCTTATTTCAGACCACCTTTACACAAAAGCAATGCCTGATCCTGATTTGATTATCCGCACAGGCGGGGAGTATAGATTGAGTAATTTCCTGTTGTGGCAGGCCGCATATTCTGAAATTTATATTTGTGATACCTTGTGGCCGGATTTTACCAAAGATGAATTTATTAAAATTTTAAAAAATTATCAGGAAAGGGACCGACGGTTCGGTAAGGTGGCATGCAGCACATCAAACGATGGATAACCTCACTTATACTTGCCCCCATACTTTTATGGATTCTCATTAAGGGCAGTACATTATTGTTCGCTGTACTGGTCTCGGTTGTTGCCATATTTGCCATCCGGGAATATTTGAGAATCATTTTCCAAAATGATGAAGGATCCATCTCCAATACCATTAAGATCATCTCCTATACCGTTTCAATGACACTGATTATCAGTGCCTGTCTGGGATCCTGGGAGGTTTTATTTTTAATCCTTGCCATGAACCTTTTGGCCTTATCCATTTTTGTATTGTCACGATTTGCCGGTAATCATGCCATATTCGACATTATTGCAAAGCAAGTTCTGGGGATTGTTTATATCCCGGTCTCCTTATCCTTGCTGGTTTTTATTAAAGAATTTGACGGCGGAACATTTTGGATTATCTGGCTGTTGATTGTTGTTTTCGCGAATGATACCGGTGCATTTTATACGGGTACCTTTTTTGGAAAAAGAGCGCTTGCTCCTAATATCAGTCCCAATAAAACTATTGAAGGGTCGTTGGGCGGCGTGGCAGCTTCCATGGTGATCGGATTCATTTTTTGTCGGCTTTTCTTTAATGATCTGTCATTGGCATTTCTTACCATACCGGCGTCTTTCCTGCTTTCCATTGCCGGGCAGATAGGGGATTTGTTTGAGTCTGCCATGAAACGGGCATCAAACATTAAAGATTCAGGCCGGATTCTTCCGGGGCATGGTGGGATGCTCGATCGAATAGACGGATTGCTTTTAGCCATTCCTGTTTTGTATGTCTACCTGGTGTTTATCATATGAAACGTTTGTCAATTTTAGGTTCAACAGGCTCCATTGGCACCAGTGCTTTGGATATTGTCAGGATGCATCCTGATCGTTTCCAGGTAAAGGCATTGACAGCCGCGAATAATATAGATTTTTTTTCTAAACAGATTGATGAATTTAAACCTGAACTGGTTGCGGTGTTTGATGAAGAAAAAGCCCTGGAACTCTCCAGAGCCTTAAAGGGAAGCAGCAGACCTGAAATTCTGTTTGGCGAGGCAGGTTTTAATGAAGCAGCCTCTTATGGGGATTGCGACATGGTTCTTCTGGCCATGGTGGGCGCAGCAGGATTAAAACCTGCCCTTTGCGCCATTGAGGCAAAAAAACAGATCGCCCTTGCCAATAAGGAAACCCTGGTCATGGCCGGCGAAATAATCATGGCCAAAGCATTGGAAAAGAATGTTTCAATTCTGCCTGTGGACAGCGAGCACAGTGCAATTTTTCAATGCCTTAAGGGAAACAGGAAGAAAGATTTGAAAACAATATTTTTGACTGCCTCAGGCGGCCCTTTTAGAGAAAAGCCGTTTGATGAATTTAAAAATATTACCCTGAAAGATGCGCTTAATCATCCCACCTGGAATATGGGACATAAAATCACGATAGATTCAGCCACTTTGATGAACAAAGGCCTTGAGATCATTGAAGCTGTCCATTTGTTTGATGTCACCCATGAAGAAATTAAGGTGCTTATTCATCCCCAGAGTATTGTACATTCCATGGTAGGGTATAAAGACGGCAGTATCATGGCTCAAATGGGACAGCCTGATATGAAAGGGGCTATTTCCTATGCCTTATCAGAGCCTGATCGGATCAACCTGCAGATGGATTTTCCTGATTTTATAAGCCTCCATTCTCTGACATTTGAAAAGCCGGATACCCAAAAATTTCCTTCCCTCTTATTTGCATTTGAGGCCTGTAAGCAAAAAGGCACACTTCCGGCTGTCATGAATGCCGCCAATGAGGTAGCAGTTAAGGCATTCCTTGAAAAACGCATTGATTTTTTAAATATTTTTAGACTAATTTCCAGAACAATGGAACTTCATACACGGATTGACAATCCCGATCTTTCAGGTATTATTGAAGCGGATTGTTGGGCACGTGACAAAGCGCAATCTCTGATATAAAAGTGAGGTCTTATGGGGCATTCTGTTATTGCATTCATAATTGTTATTGGTGTTCTTGTTTTTATCCATGAATTTGGACACTTTATTGTGGCAAGATTATGTGGAGTGGGAGTTGAAGTGTTTTCCCTCGGGTTTGGACCGAAAATTTTTAAAAAAAAATATGGTCGCACCCAGTATTGTCTGTCTGCCATACCTCTTGGCGGGTATGTTAAAATGGTGGGAGAAGAACCGGGAACTACCATTGATCCTGAAGATATCAAGCTTTCTTTTACCCATAAATCATTGTTGCAGAAAAGTATCGTCGTTGCAGCAGGCCCTTTGTTTAATTTTCTTCTTACCATTCTTATTTTTTATGTTCTTTACCAGTTTTCAGGAATTTATCTGGCTAAACCGATTGTGGGTAAAGTCATGGAAGATACCCCAGCCTTAACAGCCGGAATAAAACCGGGGGATGTGATTAAAGAAATTAACCAAAACAAAATTGAATCATTTGAAGATATTGCCCGGATTATTGGTGCAGGTAACGGCGAACAATTGGATATTATTGTAGAGCGTGACTCAAGACTTAAAGGGATTGTTCTTTCCCCAGCTTTAAAACCTGGCAAAAATCTGTTTGGCGAAGAAATTGAAAAATATGTCATTGGTATCGTTGGCACCGGGGAGTCTTTTAACAAAAGCCTTAACCCTTTTCAGGCTATGTGGCATTCTGTTAAGGATACTTACGGGCTTGTAAAGTTAACCATACTCTCTGTTGGGAAAATGCTCAGTGGAAGTATCTCGGCAAACAATCTGGGCGGTCCTTTGATGATTGCTCAAATAGCGGGTGAACAGGCAAAAGAAGGAATTATGAATTTTGCCTGGTTTATTGCACTGCTTTCCGTAAATCTTGGTATCATCAATCTTTTTCCGATTCCGGTATTAGATGGCGGCCATCTGTTATTCTTCGGTATTGAAGCGGCTACAGGCAAAGCTGTCAGTGACAAATTGCGCGAAAAATTGAATCAATTTGGTGCAGCAGTGCTTGTGGCACTCATGGTTTTTGTTTTTTATAATGACATCTTAAGAATGTTTAATGGTGGGTAATATGATTTGTTGTATTGAAATTGCTCTTAAAAAAGAGCTGAGGGATGCTGAAGGCACCGCCCTGATAAAAAAGGCGGATTCTTATTTTGGGATTAACATTCAAGAGGCACGATGCATCAATATCGTGACCATTGAGTCAGATCTTGATCATTTGCAGCGTGGAGTGGTAAAAGACGAGATTCTCACCAATCCTGTGACCCAGGTTTCAAGCTTAAAACCCCTGAATATTGGTTTTCACTGGTGTGTCTGGATCGGATTCAGACCGGGGGTAAAAGATAACCCCGGTGCAACGGCAATGGAAGCCGTTACAGACCATCTGGGGAAAAACTTTGGGCCTGATGAGGGCATATATACGTCAAAAAGGTATTGTTTGAAAGGTGATACGCTTGTCCGTAAAGATGTGGAAAAACTGGCTTCTGAACTTTTATCAAACACTATTATTCAACAGTTCAAAATTTTTTCCATAGATGAATGGAATAAGGATATCGGGGCTGATGTTAAACCTGCCAAGGTTATCCTTGATCATACTCCCTGTTTTGAAGTCATCAATATTGAGTCGGATGAACAGCTTGCGAAAATTTCAGATGAGAGAAGCCTGGCATTGAATCCAAGGGATATCCCAGTGATTCGAGATTATTTTCTGGATTCGAAAGTAATTGAATCCAGAAAAAAAGTGGGTCTTTCCGAACCGACTGATCTGGAACTGGAATACATTTCCCAGGCCAGAAGCGATCACTGCAATCATAATACCTTCCAGGGAATTTTCAGGTACAAGGATGCTTCGAACAATGAAGAAGTGGTCGAAAACAGCCTGTTTAAAACCTATATTCAGGAGCCAACCTTAAAGCTCAAAGACAAAAAAGACTGGGTAGTCTCTGTATTGTGGGATAATGCAGGAGTTGGCAGGTTTGATGGTGAAAATAACTATGTGGTCACCGGAGAAACCCATAACTCACCCTCTAATATGGAAGCCTATGGCGGTGCGATAACAGGTATTGTAGGAGTTTACCGTGATCCCATGGGAACGGGACTTGGATCCAAACTGTTCATGGGCAGTTTCGGGTATTGTGTGGGAGACATAAATTATAATGGCCCGTTAAAACCGCCGCTTCACCCCAGACGACTTCTTGACGGCGTAATAGAAGGTGTAAAGGACGGGGGGAATAAAAGCGGTGTTCCCACTACCTTTGGTCAGACATTGTTCAATCCCGGATACATGGGCAAGAGCCTTGTGTTTGTTACAGCTCTTGGAATAATGCCCAACCAGGTCAAGGGAAAACCCAGCCATGAAAAGAAAACATCCCCCGGAGAACTTATTATCATGAGCGGCGGACGGGTTGGAAAAGACGGCATTCATGGCGTAACCGCCTCTTCGGAAAGTTATTCGGAGAATACACCTGCAGGTCATGTCCAGATCGGTGATCCCTATACACAGAAAAAAATGCATGACTTTCTCTTAATCTGCCGTGATGAAGGTTTGATTCCGTTTATCACTGATAATGGCGGAGGCGGTCTGTCCTCATCCATTGGTGAATCCGCCATGATCTCCAACGGGTGTGTGGTCTTTCTGGATAGAGTGCCGTTAAAATATGAAGGGCTTGATATGTGGGAGATCTGGATTTCAGAGTCCCAGGAACGCATGACTATTGCCGTTAAGCCTGAAAATCTGGACAGGTTTATGGAACTCTCGGCAGAGCACGAAGTTGAAAGTACTGTGATCGGAGAATATACGGATACGGGCAAGCTGCATATCAAATATGAGGATGAAACCTGTGCTTATGTGGATATGGATCTTTTAGACAAGGGATTTCCCTCCTGGGAATTTGATGCAACCTGGCTTTCGCCTGAAACCCGCGGACTGACAGAACCGGTTATCAGTTCGCCATCCGATTTTAATAAATTGTTGCTCAGCATGCTTGAGCGGCCCAATCTTAGCTCAAAAGAATGGATTATCCGGCAGTATGATCATGAGGTTCAGGGCGGTTCCGTGATAAAACCCCTGGTGGGTGTCAAGCACAATATCCCGTCTGATGCCTCTGTGACACGGCCGGTTCTTACATCCTCCAAAGGCCTTGCTTTTTCACAAAGCCTTTTGCCCTGGTACTCAAAAATAGATGCCTATCATATGATGGCCTGCACCATTGACGAAGCTGTAAGAAGAGTGATGGCTGTAGGCGGCAATTTTAATCATATTGGCGGCCTTGACAATTTTTGCTGGCCCAATATCGGGTTTGATCCCAAGAAAAATCCGGATGGAACATTTAAGGCAGCCCAGCTTGTTCGTGCATGCCGGGCTTTGAAAGAGGCTTGTGAAAAATATGAGATTCCTCTGTTATCCGGCAAGGACAGCATGTATGTGGACGGTCATCTTGTGGGTGAGTTTGGCGAAAGAGTTAAGGTTTCAGCGCTTGAAACCGTTCAGTTTTCAGCGACATCTGTTATTGATGATATCTCAAAATGTGTGACCATGGACCCGAAGGTTTCGGGGGACCTTGTTTATGTATTAGGTGTCACCACCAATGAACTTGGGGCATCAGAATATTATGAGGCGTTTGATAAGACGGGCTTAAATGTTCCTCATGTTGATTTTGATAAATTTAAAGTGGTGTATAAGGCAGTTCAGACCGCCATTGAAAATGAACTTGTGGCATCCTGCCATGCTGTTGGAAGGGGCGGTCTTGGAGTCCATCTATCTTACATGGCCATGGCCGGTGGCCTTGGTCTTGAAATCAATTTAAAAGATCTTCCAATGAATGAAAGTCGTGGCAGCCTATTAAGTGAAACTCTTTTGTTTTCAGAATCCGCCGGCAGGTTTATTGTTACGGTTTCCCCGGAAAATAAAAACTTTTTTGAAAAATTATTCAAAGGGATGGCAGCAAGTTGCGTAGGTTTCGTGACAGATCTGCATGATCATTTGAAAATTTTAGCCTTGAACAAGGAAATATTGATAGAGCTTTCAATGGAAGAACTTGAGAAAGCATTCAATAAAACCTTTGGAGACATGATATGAAAAAGGTTAACGCACTGATATTAACAGGGTTTGGATTAAATTGTGATAATGAAACAGCTCATGCCTTTGAGCTTGCCGGTGCTAAGTCCCAAAAAATACATATAAATGCATTGGTGTCCGGGAAAATTAAACTGGAAGATTTTCATATCCTTGCCTTTGGCGGGGGCTTTTCATGGGGGGATGATCATGGTGCCGGCGTGATTCAGGCATTAAAGCTTAAAGATCATATCGGCAGCGATCTCTTATCCTTTGTGGCTCAGGGGAAGCTTATCATCGGTATCTGTAACGGATTCCAGGCTCTGGTTAATTTAGGGTTGTTACCCGGGCTGGATAATGATTATACAAAGAGAACTGTTTCCGTTACATTCAATGACTGTGGGAATTTCAGGGATCAATGGGTCCATCTGACTGCAAATCTTCAAAGCCCCTGTGTGTTTACAAAGGATATTCAAATGGCTGATTATCCGGTTCGTCATGGAGAGGGAAAATTTATTGCAGACCGGGAAGTGGTTGATACCCTTTTGGCCAACAACCAGGTGGTGTTTAAGTATGCCGACATCCAAGGGATACCGGCAAAGGGGGCCTTCCCATTAAATCCAAACGGTTCCATGGAGGATATCGCAGGTATCTGTGACCCCACGGGAAGAATTTTTGGGTTGATGCCACATCCCGAGGCCTATAATCATTTTACAAATCATCCGGACTGGACACGTAAGGCTCAACTTCTTAAGAGAGAGGGCAAAATCCTTGATCAGGAGATGACCATTGGCATCAAACTGTTTAAAAACGGGATTGATTATATTAAAGACTCTTTTTTTTAGAACCTGAGACTTGGGGAAAACTTGTGCTGGGAACAATTGTAAATTGCCTGACGATTATTGCAGGCAGCCTTGTCGGAATCCTGTTTAGAAACGGAATCCCGGAAAAATATAACCAGACGATAATGCAGGCTATTGGTCTGGCTGTTATCTTGATTGGCATGAAAAATGCTCTTGGGTGTGATGATCTTTTGGTTATTATTATCAGTCTTGCCATGGGGTCTCTAATTGGAGAAGTGATTGGCATTGAAAACTATCTTGAAAGGATGGGAAATTATCTTCAGACGAAATTTTCAAAAACATCCTCCAGTTTTTCAACAGGATTTGTCACTGCCTCATTAATGTATTGTGTGGGTTCCATGGCCATTGTGGGGTCACTGAAAGCGGTCTTACCGGAAACCATACTACCTTATTTGCCAAAGCAACTCTTGATGGTATTGTCAGTATTATTTTAAGTTCTTCCTTAGGCATCGGTGTGCTTTTTTCTATAGTTCCGGTATTGTTGTATCAAGGTTCCATTACCTTGATGGCAGGACTTCTCAAACCGTTGCTGATCCCGGCCGTTATCAGCCAGATGTCTGCAACCGGGGGTCTTTTGATTATGGCAATTGGACTGAATATGATAAGGGAAAAGAAACTTAGAGTGGGGAATATGCTCCCGGCGATTTTTATTCCTTTAATCTATTTTCTTATTAAATTAGGATTAACGGTGGGTACATAAGGGGATGAGAAGAACAAATAGAAATAAAAAGTAAAATGAGAAATATTATACTCTATATCATTACGGTTCTAGTATGGGGATCAACCTGGCTTGCCATTAAATATCAACTGGGCTCTGTTGACCCTATGGTATCCGTTATTTACAGGTTCGGACTTGCAGCAGCGCTGTTGATGCTTTTTTGTTATGTGAAAGGGCTGAATCTTAAGTTTTCCCTGAAAGAACATTTGTTTATGGCTCTTTTGGGAGTTTTGTTGTTCTCTGTTAACTACTGGCTTGTCTATGTAGCGGAGTTATATCTGACAAGCGGCCTTGTGGCGGTTATATTTTCTTCGATTGTGTTTATGAATATTGCCAACGGATCTATTTTTCTTGGTGCCGCAGTAGAGAGAAAAATGATTATCGGTGCAGTCTTTGGTATCATCGGAATTGTCATGATTTTTATGCCTGAAATAGAAGCCTTTGATCTATCCGATAAAGGGGTTTTTGGGCTTTCTATCGGCTTTATAAGTGTTCTTCTTGCCTCATTCGGTAATATTACATCAGCCAGGAACACCAGGAACAATATCCCGGTAATCCAGGCAAACGCATTTGGAATGGGATATGGGACCATCCTGCTGGCATTGATAGCCTTAATTTTAGGCAAAGAGTTTTCTTTTACGGTCTCCATTCCTTATATCAGCTCTTTGTTGTATTTGTCCGTCTTCGGATCAATCATTGCGTTTGGAAGTTATCTGACACTCATCGGAGCCATAGGAGCAGACAAGGCGTCTTATGCTATTATGCTGGTTCCGTTGGTGGCATTGATCCTTTCATCTTTTTTTGAAGGGTATTCATGGAATTTCTCAGCAGTTCTGGGCTTGTTACTCGTTGTTGGAGGCAATTTTCTGGCCTTGAGCAAACGACGGTTTTCTTCTGCCTGACCCCTTAATTTATGATCAATACCCTTGCATATCGCAATAGATGTATGTTAATTAGATTCGTTATGAAACAGTATTTAATAGATGGGTTGGGGCTTGAAGATTATCGTAAATTAAAGGCTTATCTGGATAAATATCTGAAATCCTCTCCCCTTGATGGAATTTATTGGCTTGAACTGGACAAGGAATTGTTAACACCCATTCAAAAAAATCATGAAGGGTGTTATCCCCATGTCTTTGCCTTGATGGCGGAAGAAACCTATTTGTCTTGTGAGTTTCTTGTAAGAATTAAAAAAAATATAAAATGCGATTGCATGGATTATGCAACAAGGGAGCAGCGTGACTGGCTCATCGACCAGGCGGATGCAATTCTTGAAAAACTTGATATTCGCATTTAATCATATTCCGGGGTACTCAAATGCTTAAAATTATTCCTCTCGGCGGGCTTGGCGAAATCGGTCTTAACATGATGGTGGTTGAATATAATGATGTCATGTTCATCATTGATGCGGGACTTATGTTTCCTGAAGAATATATGCTGGGTGTGGATATTGTGATCCCGGTAATGGATTATATCAGGGAAAACCGTGACAAAATTCAGGCAGTCATCCTCACCCATGCCCATGAAGATCATATCGGGGCTTTGCCTTACCTGTTAAAAGAAATCAGACTCCCTGTATATGGCACGGCCTTTACCTTGAAGATTATCAGAAATAAACTTGTTGAATTCGACCTCAATAAATATATTGATTTAAACCTGGTCAATCCAGGGGAAACCCTTTCAATAGATCCCTTTGAAATAGAATTTATCCGCGTCAGCCACAGTACAATTGACGGTGTCGGACTTGCCATAAAAACCCCTGAAGGTGTGATTATTCATACCGGTGATTTTAGAATCAGTCACAATGCAGACGAGATGAAGAATACGGACATATCAAGTTTTGCAAGATTTGGTGAAAAAGGTGTTCTGGCACTGCTGTCGGATTCCACCAATGTAGAAGTCAAAGGGTATACAATGTCTGAACAGGAAGTGGCAAAAAATCTTGAGAAACAGATTGCTGCTGCCGATGGCAGGGTGATTGTTGCCCTGTTCGCATCAAATGTATTCAGGACACAACAGGTGATTGATATAGCTGTCCGTAATCATCGCAAGGTTGTTTTCAATGGCCGGAGTATGGAGCAAATTATTGCTGTGGCCACTGAACTTGGGCACATCCAGTGTCCTCCCAATACTATTCTGGATATAAAACAGATGGGTAAATGCAGGGAAGACGAACTTATTATTATCACCACCGGGAGCCAGGGGGAGCCAATGTCAGCCCTGGTAAGGATGGCCTCGGGAATACACAAGCATGTTAAGGTTAAAAAGGGTGACACTGTGATTTTGTCATCCAAAGATATTCCGGGAAATGAAAAAGCCATTGCCAACATGATCAACAGGCTGTACCGGAGGGGTGCGGATGTGGTGTATTCAAAAATTGCGCAGATCCATACATCCGGCCATGCCCACCAGGAAGAGCTTAAATTGATGCTGAATTTGACCAAACCCGAATATTTTATTCCTATTCACGGGGAATATCGTCATTTAGTCGTTCATGCAAGACTGGCAGAAAAATTGGGGATGGCCAGGGAAAATGTCATTGTGGCCGAGGATGGCAAGGTCATTGCTTTTGATAAGGATGGCGGCAGGATAGAGGGCCGTGTTCGTACCGGTAGAGTCCTTGTTGACGGTAAAGGTATCGGTGATGTGGGAAGAAGCGTTTTAAAGGAGAGAAGGGAACTTTCTGAAGGCGGGCTTGTTGTTGTCACTATGGTTATTGATGAGGAGACAGGCGTTGTCCTTTACGGGCCGGAATTAATTTCAAAAGGGTTTGTCTTTGATTCTGCCACCGGATACCTGGTTGATGATGCCCAGTGTGTTATTCTTGAAATTGTAGAAGAGATAGAGGCCGGCATTGAATCCCGGGTTGACCTGATCAGAAAAAAACTGCAAAAAGCCCTGAAACAATATTTTGCGTTTACCATAAACCGCAGGCCCTTAATCGTACCGGTAATTATTGAAGTATGAAAAAAGAACTCTACGGCATACTCTTTTTTTTCCTTATTGTCTTAACTGCGGTCAGCCTTTTTTCCTATCATATCTCAGATCCCTGTGTGGGAAACAATTTTTTTACTATTCCTGATCATATTCACAACGCCTTTGGACTGTTAGGCGCCCACCTTGCCGGTTCTTTTATTTTTCTGTTCGGGTTGGGTGCGTTTTGGATTCCGGTTGTCTTGGGTTTTATCAGTGTCTGGTTATTAAAGGAAAGGTCGTTAAAAATAATCTGGCTGACACTGCTGGGCGGTCTTTTTTTAATGATTTGCACCGGCGGCATGGTTTTTCTTTTTAAAGATGACTATTTGGTTTTGAGCACAACTATCTCATCCGGCGGTGTTATTGGAATCGCGTTCACCTCTTTTTTGTTAAAATATACCAATATCACTGGCTGTATTATTATCCTGACGTTTTTCCTGACCATCGGCATTATTCTTGCCACAGGGATATCCGTCATATCTCTGGGACTGTTTTTAAGGCAGAAAACCATTGAACTTTTAAAAATCATGAAAGAGAATTTTCAGGACTTTATTGGTTTTTTCAAAGAAAAGTATAAGAAATGGCAGGAGAAAAGAGAGCGGGCCCAAAAAGAAATTGATATCACCCCTGTCTCCTTTAAGGGAGATACCCTTATTAAAATTCCTGAAAAGGTTCCTGAAAGAGAAGAATTATCAAACCCTGAAGATATTTTTGACCCGATCATAGTGGAACTGGAAGAAGATGATTCAGATTTTAAACCGGATGTGGGATTTGTTGATATCCGGGAAAAAGTTGAATTTAACCTGCCGCTGATTTCATTCCTGAATGAGCAAAAAAAGGTTGAAAAAAATATTGATATAGACCTGCTGAAAGGAAAAGCCAAAATTCTGGAAAGCAAACTCAATGATTTCAACGTATTCGGAGAGGTGGTTGAAATCCTCCCGGGGCCTGTGATTACAACCTTTGAGTATAAGCCGGCATCTGGAATCAAGATCAGTAAGATCGCCGGTTTGTCCAATGACTTGGCCCTGGCCTTGAGTGCCATAAGCATTCGAATTATAGCACCTATTCCGGGCCGGGATGTTGTGGGGATTGAGATCCCCAATAAAGAAAGGGAAGTCGTTAATTTAAGGGAATTGATTGTTTCAAAAGATTTTGTTCAGTCCTCATCCTTGTTGACTCTGGGACTGGGAAAAGACCTTCTGGGAAGGCCTCTTGTGACAAAAATGGATTCCATGCCTCATTTGTTGATTGCCGGCGCCACGGGAACAGGCAAGAGTGTGGGGTTAAACTCAATGATTATCAGCCTGCTGTACAAAGGCACACCCGATGATGTTAAAATGATCATGATTGATCCCAAAAGGATTGAGCTTTCCGTGTATAATGATATTCCCCATTTAATTTCCCCCGTGGTAACAGATATGAAAAAGGCAACCAATGCCCTTTTCTGGGCGGTCAGGGAGATGGAACGGCGGTATGAAGTGCTGGAGCAGGTAGGGTTGAGAAATATTGTCCAGTATAACAATCTGGTGATATCGAAAAATAACGCAAAGAATGAAAACCCGGATGAAACCAATGAAGAGCAGCTTAAAAAACTTCCCTATATTGTTGTTATCGTGGATGAGCTGGCAGATCTCATGATGGTGGCATCAAAAGACGTTGAGTTTGCATTGACCAGACTGGCCCAGATGGCAAGGGCTGCCGGAATACATCTGATCGTAGCCACCCAGAGACCTTCTGTTGACGTGCTTACAGGAAGTATTAAGGCCAATTTTCCCACCAGGATTTCATTCCAGGTATCTTCCAAGGTTGATGCCAGAACTATCTTCGACGGCGGGGGACCCGAGAGCCTTTTAGGAAACGGGGATATGTTGTTCTGCCCGCCCGGGACAGGAAAGCTTGTCAGAATTCAGGGCGCCTATATTTCTGAAAAAGAGATCGCCAGGATTACAAAATTTTTAAGAGACCAGAAAAAACCGGATTATATTGAAGAGATTACCATCAGTAATAGTGATGATGATGCCAAAGACTTTGATGCATCTGACTATGATGAAAAATATGATGAAGCTGTTTCCCTGATCACCAAGACCCGGCAGGCATCCATCTCTTTTGTGCAGCGGCGTCTTCGTATTGGTTATAACCGGGCGGCACGGCTGGTTGAAATGATGGAATACGAAGGGATAGTAGGCCCTCAGATCGGTTCCAAACCCAGAGAAGTACTTGTCAGAAGTTATGATGAAGATTGATTTTGATGTATGGGACAATATCAAGGGCTTTATGGATGACGATGAAGCCAAAAGGCTTTACAGCATTGCTCTTAAAGCGGCAGTTAACGGCCCTGTTCTTGAAATAGGAAGTTATTGCGGCAAATCCGCCTATATTATCGGATCCGCATGTAAAGAAAAAGATTCAATTCTCTTTTCCATTGACCACCACAAGGGATCCGAAGAGCAGCAGCCCGGTGAAGAATATTTTGACCCGGACCTGTTTGATCTGAAACTTTCAAGAGTGAATACATTCCCTTTTTTCCGGGAAACAATCAGCCGGACATTCCTTGAAAATACAGTGGTGCCTATCGTTGCAACTTCAACTACAGCCGGGAAAATGTGGAAGACACCTGTTTCCATGCTGTTTATAGACGGGGGACATTCTTTTGAGGAAGCCCATAATGATTACCTGACCTGGGCCTGCCATATTAAAACCAATGGGTTTCTGGTAATTCATGATATTTTCAGGGACCCGGAAAAAGGAGGACAGGCCCCGTGCCGGGTCTATGAAATTGCCCTTGAATCAGGGAGGTATGAAGCGCTTGAAATGACAAAAACCTTAGGAGTTTTGAAAAGAAAATAAGGAATACATCATCATGATCGAATCTGTTCTTGAAAAAATTAAAACATATTATCTTGAGATGCTTCCGTTTAACAAGGTCCTGGGCATTGATATTGATCTTCTTGATTATGAAACCGGTGAAGCCGTCACAAGTTTTAACATGACAAAAGATCTCATCGGAAATCCAACCGCTGGTATCCTGCACGGCGGGGTGACAGCCTCTGTCATTGATTTAACCGGGGGACTTTCCGCATTCATCTCCTGTGCAAAATTTCATGAGGGTGAGCCCCTTGATATCATTGGGAAAAAACTGACATCTTCAGCTACCATAGACATGCGCGTGGATTATTTGAGACCGGGAAAAGGCCGCTCATTTAAATGCAAAAGCCGGATCATCCGGGCAGGTTCCAGAATCGTGGTCGCCAAAATAGATCTGTATAATGAAAAAGAAACCCGGATAGCCACCGGCACCGCAACCTATTTGATCGCATAGTGCTTTTTTTTAATGGCGGAACATGATTGTTTTTGTTGAAACCACATATTATATATAGGGTTTAATATGGGAGAATGACTTACGATGCTGGTTTTGGCCCATATAATTGAATGCCGATTTGGCAGGAACTGAGCTGGATGATGCTATTATGATCGACTCATAGTTGTGTTTCCCGGTATGGTTTATAATTCTTGTTTGTGAAGGATATCCGGTTTTCCAATGATCAAGGTTCTTCTGACAATACCCAGGGTTCTTTTTTCATGCATTCTGTTTACCATGTTTCCGGTAAATCTTTCCGTTGACAGGGGACAGTCCATTAAATGCGTGATTTTCCATCCGCAGGTTTCAAGCAATTTTGCATAGGTAAACATCAAGATGGCGTTATCCGGGTTTTCATTAACGGCCGGAATCCCCTGGAAATCCCTGAAGTCTGCATTGAGAAATGCCATAAGGGTGGTGGGTTTTGACTGTTCTCTCATGAGACTGAAAATATTTCTAAAAAAACTTAAATATTGGGGCTTGGAAAAATCTGAAATACTGCCTTTCATGTAATGGGCTGCCATCTTTTTAAAATAAGGGGGATCAAAAAAGATCAGGTCTGGTTTTTTACCTGAAGGAAGCGGCCAGGCCAGGTTTTCAGGGTCCCATAAAAAAGGTTCTATCTCAGGCCTTGTTTTAACCCGGTCTAAAAGATCAAAAGACAAGCATTGTCTGTTAAAGGCAAGACAGGTGTCCGCAACAACGCCGCCGCCGGCCATGGGGTCCAGCACAAGATCGTTTTGTTTTGTAAAGTAAAACAGAGTATGAGCAACTAACTGGGCCGGGATTCTTCCGGGCCAGGGATCGCCAAACCTGTGATCCACATCATTGAAATACCAGTTATCCCATGCCCGCAATCCCCAGTTTAAACACTTAAAACGTTCCTGGTCTGTTTTCTCTTCAAGAATCACAGACCATACCAGAGGCTGTGGGGCATTATATTTTTGAGCCATATCAGGGATAGAGGTTCCGCTTTTAAACTCCTGATGAATTTTGTTAAAAAGCTCCTGGTTTTTCTGGGCATATTTTGAAATGGTTTTTCTGTGGATATTTAACCTTTGGGCGATACGAACATGCGGGATACCCAGGCGGGTCATCACTGCGACCTTAATCTGTGTGGAAAATTCCTGCTGAAGCGTGTCTTTTTTCTGATCATTTTTTTGGTTTGTTTTTTCCAGGTCTTCTGCAAACGTCTGGATTTCTCTTGCGCTGAATTCATTTAGTGCTGGTGTTAGCAAAAGATTATTATTCTGATCTTTCAATGGGATAGAACCTTTTTGGGTGACATCGTGAAAAACCTTGTCAGATACCTGTTCAAGTCTTGCAAGCGCTTTGGTCCAGATATGCTTTTTATATCTTCGCTTTGTTCAGGCCGTGTTTTACAGAGGCGGTTTGAACTATTGAGGGAATGTCGGTTAATAAAATCAGATCATTGTTCAGAAAAGACCGCCATTCCAAGGGTTTCGGCAGGTTTTTAAAAATAGACTCTACCTGTCCCATAAATTTATGGGACAGGTCCTTTTCAGCATCTAAAACAACAGACCCCCGTTCCTTGCTCCGCCTTATGGAATCTAACTTTGACAGCAATTTATGTACCCTTTCAAGGGGTGTTTTGCCTACCGTCAAATACTCAGGCTCTTTGCCCATTTCCACATCAATGATTTCAATGGTTGCTTCAATGGATTCAATGGCGGACAAATCTTCTCTTAAAAGGTTTTCTGCAGCACTTATTCTTCTTGCCTGAAGATCGTCTACATCTGCGATCTTTGCCTGGATCATCGTCATGTTCGTATACGCTTTAATTGCTCTGAATCTTCGTTCTCCTGCAATCAGCTGAAACCTTCCATTTTTTTGCGGGCGAAGGATAATGGGTTCAATCAATCCATCAAGTAAAATACTTGCGCCAAGTTCTCTTAAACTTTCTTCATCAAAGTATTTGCGGTGTTGATAGGGTGAAGGATCAATATTTTTAATGTCTATCATACTGAACGAAAAAGAATAATTTTTATTGTCTGTTATTGGCATGATCCAAATCTCCTATAAAAAAATAAAAAATTTTATCGCACTGATTTAAAAGTATAGATGTTTTATAAAAGTATTATCAAAAAAGTAAAACTAAATGACATTTGCTGTTTCTGAAAAATGGACAATTATTCTATTCCCATGTCCCATTTCAGATGTCCAAAATCAAACAGGGTAAAAAGATGTCAGGATTGGGAATTTGGGCGATAGAGCGGGTTTTTTGCAGTTAAGTGCGGGCCGTGTTTTTTATATTATATCGTTTAATGCGGAATAATGGCTTCTGATGATGCTTCTGGCTCATATACTTTAATTTCTCTTGATTCATACGCCATTTTGACGTATAAAGAAACATGAATAAAATAATCTTAAATAGAAAAGCTCAAAAACAAATAAAAAATCTTCCAAATTATATTTTGACAAAGCTTCAAAGATGGGCTGAAGACGTTGAAGAATTTGGAATTGAAGAAATTAGGAAAATACCCGGCTATCATGATGAACCATTACAGGCGATAGAAAAGACCAAAGGTCAATTAGACTATCAAAGGCTTACAGGGCTTTTTATATCGAACATAAAAATAAAATAATAATTGAAGTCATAGAGGTGAACAAACATGAATACTGAAAAATATGGCACAAAAGAAATGGAAAGGGATTTTGGCAAGCTTACCTTCGGGCGATCCCTTGAATCCTATAGAAAGTGTGAAGAGATTTCACAAAAAGATTTTGCCATGATGTTGGGAATATCCCCACAAAGTCTTTGTGATATCGAAAAGGGTCGGCGGATTCCTTCTCCAAAAAGGGTGTGTAAGATTGCGATTCAAATAGGAGAACCAGAAAAATTGTGGCTCCGGCTTGCATTCCAAGACATGTTGAGAAGAGAAAAACTTGATTATACTGTTTCAGTAGCATAATCACACCAGAGCACCTTTTTCATACTTTTCTTGACGAAAAGCATCCTCCCCCTGTATTAATACCTGTCTAATGTTTTTAAATCCGGCGCAAGTTCCAATAAATATACATCATCTTGGCATAAAATAGACTTGTATACGTTATATATCCCAAATTTTTGTAGTTATTCTTTTAAGTTGTTGGAAAAGTGCCGATAATAATAAAAACAAGAGTTTTTTTTAAAGGAAAAAGCAAATGCCACAGGTTACAGCTTCAAATATAGCAGTATCTTCCATCTTGGCTATGAAAAAGAAAGTTATCTAAGCTCTTACTATAAATGGAAAACGTATTTAATATTTTCTATTGAGTTTTTAGTATAACTTGAAACCGAAATTAATGCTTTCAAGCACACAAAACATTATAACTCAATATATTTTGTGCATTATATTGAGTTATATTATGGTGCTGAAAGTGTTGAACATACAATTTGAGCCAGGTTATAAAAGGTCTGTTGCAACAGTTTTAGATGGTGTTTAATTTCTATGCCGTAAAAAATCGAGTGATCGGTTGCTTTTTTAAAACCTGCTTTCTTCAATAAAATTGAATGGAAGCCCGGCCCGTTTGATTTTGGATATTTCCCTTATGCCTGAATGAAAAGTTTTTGCAAACCAAATGTTACCTCGTGTTCGACAGTTGTAGGTTCATTTTTACCGATTTTTGTAAAAATATCCAATAAAATCAGGCCGAGTATCGAATCTGAGTTCAAAACCTGTAGGCACACGACTACTCAAATTTATCTTGACAAATATATCAATACATG